>JAGLOJ010000028.1 GCA_023139045.1 Candidatus Sabulitectum sp. | reverse complement strand
AACGTTAGTATGGAACTCAGAATAGAGGCGCATTATACCGACACTTAATACCTGACAGAGTACTAGTGTATTTGTTAGTTGCCGAAAAAATACCTTCGATTCGGTTAATCTAATCAAGAATCACAAATCTGATTGAATCAGAGAAACTGTTGCTCTGCAACCTGCACAGGTACACCCCTGCAGAAAGACCTGTTGCCTGAACTGTATGCTCTCCCGATACAAATTCTGTGTCTGCAAGTTCTTGAGTCACTCTGCCGGACAGATCAAAAACATCCATCTGAACATGAGCGGAAACAGGTATTGAGAAGCTAATGCTGACTGTGCCCGAGCAGGAAGGGTTCGATCCGGATACCTCCAGAGAATAGTCTGTAATCTCAGCAACCTGATTCTCCTCCAGAGCCACGGGCCAGTAATGGAATGATACATCCTGAAGAACAGGCGTGATCGTTTCGTGCTCGGTGGACAAAATGGCTTTGTATTGAATGTAGCGGTCGCCGTCATCCAGATAATTCTCGAGTGATGTCATGGGTGCTGTAATAGACGCGGACCATTCACCCAGGTCGACAGCGGTACTTCCCCCGCGCACCCGGAAGTCAACGGAAGTAAGAGGAATTGGGTCTGAATACCAGTCAATGTACTGCCAGGAAGGTTCTGCACCGGTATCCAGAACTGAAGAGACAAGCTCTCCTTCGTCGTAGTATCCGTTTTCTGCGGTAAGATCCCACCATTTGATTCCGAGCAAGCTTGGGGTGCAAGCAAAGAGAATGTTTGTAACCAGATTCTGATTGCCATCAAGACTAATGTCAGCACTGCCTATATTTGATCCGCAGAAGCCCCATGCAACGTGATGCATGTTCCACGCTGAACCGGAGCCGTCATTCTCCCACCACCATATTCCGGACACGCTTGGGATAGCTGAAGTACCACCGCGAAGTGCGAATATGTCGTCATCTCCATCTCCATCGAGATCGGAAACGCCGAGAGTTAATCTGGACAAATCGCTGTCTTCAGAATAGATAACATGTCTTTCCCATGAGTTGTATGTGATTTGCTCATACCAGACAAGTCTACTGTCCTCCTGGGATGCGTGCTGCTCGTAAGAAACCATATCCAGATTACCGTCCAGATTGATGTCCACAGCACTTATTTGCTGTCCTGATGCATATTTGCTGGATGATGAAACAATAATTTCATACCAATCCCAGCCGTTATATCTGAAAATAACCAGTTCCCAATTTGAGGATGGGTAGATATGTCGGTAGCAAATGAGTTCAACTGAATCACCGTATATCAGATCCAAAACAGCCACTTTGCAGGGATAGGAATATTCGTCATCAATCTCTTTCTTACTCCAGTTTGATCCCTGTCCAAAGTTTTCCCACCAGACAACGCAATCAAGGTTACCGGTTTTGGAAGTTGCACCAATAACATCCGGATCACCATCCAGATCAATGTCACCAACTCCCAGGTAAGACGGATATCCGTCAGGATCAATGATATGCATTTGCCATGGAGCGGGACCATCCGTGCCGGGATTTTCTAACCAGGCGATTTCCGCTCCGGGTTCATTCCATGCTACAACAACATCAATATCGTCGTCACTGTTTAGATCTGCGATTGCAAGTGATGTAATGTATGACTCGTTACTGTTGGTGTTGATGGTGTGTGAAATCCAACTAGTGCCACCCTGTATGTTTTCTAACCAGCAAATTGACCAATCGGCTCCCCAAATAATCAAATCATTATCACTATCTTGGTCCATATCAACAAAAATCTGATATGCAGTAGGTGTAGAATCAATCTCAAAATACTCAGGCATCTGAGAAAGAGTGAGAATGCCTGGTGAACTGAAGTCTGTCCTGTCGTTACTTAAAAAGGAAGTGGCCCAGTCAGCAACTGGGCCCGATACAGACCAGCCGCCAGACCAGTCGGTCTGGCTTTCTTCAATAGCAAAACAAGTGATGACGATACCAATCAAAGGAAGAATACCCGCTACAGTCAGACGCATCTGAATCTCTCCTTTCAAAATCACAGTCGATTATGGATACCATAATATCCCGGTTCCGTCAAGCCTTGACATGTTATGGTCACATGGTGTATCGTTTTTTTTTTAAATTGCACTTGACTTGCTGAATACAATTGGAATGTAAAAGAATGGAGAGAGAATGTACCGCTTACCTCTTGTGGTTTGTTTGATTGCTTCTGTTGCTGTTTCGCAGGTTGTTCCGGTTCCCTGGGAGAACGCATATTCAGCTACTGGTTATGCGTATACCGTTGCGCATGATGTATGCCCTGCTCATGGCACTGGAATGGTAATAGCAGGGGCATGTTTCTCTCAGAATATGGAAACCAATTCTCGTATTTACATTCTCAAACTGGGTGAGGCTGGAGCAGTGATCTGGGGGAATACCTATCAGATCAGCAGCAATGATGTAAACATCGTCTGGGGCATCTCAAAAGCATCATGCGGTTATGTGCTCGCCGGCGAAACAGGAACAGCTCAGAGTCAGTCTGCCTTTGTTGCAACCATTGATCAGAACGGAAACAATTTCACATCAGGAACAATTCAGGGAGAATGTGCTGTTGAAGCTGTCCAGATGGAGAATCAGCAGGGATACATCGTTCTTGGACGAACCGACACAGAGCAGGAACACTCATATGTTTTTGTTGACAAAGTTAGCAATTCCCTGACTCAAATTCCAAGACCTGCCTGGAACAGATGGGTACACAGTGAGACCCCGGATGTACACTCGTACGCTTACTGTAACTCAATAGTTGAAATCCCATCAGGCTACGGCCCCAATTTGGGAAATCATATCGCTCTTTGTTTTGGCAGAGGATATGAAAGCACACCGGCATATTCATGGGTTGGGTTGTTACATCCACAGGGAACTGTGCTTGTTTCAGGCCTTGAAGCATCTTCAACAGGAGCAGGATACTTTTGAACAATCAATGGGTTCAGAGGTCTGAACCTTCTGTCTCCGTCAGCATGGCCAATACCGCCTGATTACCCTGATCCGCGCTTTGTTGTTCTTATGGACAACCGTGATTTACGATCTAATAACCCCAGGAACTGCAGGTCAGACTATTTGACCGGTGGGGAACCACACAGTCCATATTTGTCTCACTGGGAAGCAACATACTCCATAGTAGATGGTTACAGAATCGACATTGAGGGTCCGGAAGGGAATGAGTACTTCCTGCAATGGGATTGGACGGATGAAGGAGATGATTGGGAAAATGACTATCTACCAGATCAAGGTGATAGGGATTACTTTTATCAAGAGACTAGTCCTGACAATAGTCTTGAAAACTGGGGTATGCGAGGTTGTGCGGTTAGTATAACCGATAGTGGTGATTACATGGTTGCTGGAACTGCAAGGCTGGATATGACTGGTGCCGAACTGGGTGAATACATAGACGAAAATTACCAGCTTTTCCTATCAGTGTTCGATGATGAAAACATTGATGGGCCTTACAATACCTCTGAAACCAGGAATGGAATTGCAAGTGAAAACTGGTGGTTGTTTGGAACCTCCGGCCACGATGAAGGGGTCAGCCTCAGAAAATGGGCTTCAGGTACTTGCCTGCCAAGCAATGCACTTGTTGTTGTAGGAACCCAGAGAAGAGTTGAACGACCGGAAACATGGAGAATCTACGTTGGCTATAAGCCGTATGGTTCAAGCAATGATTCTGAAGAACTATCTGACAATAATGTCCATCTGCAATCCGGACCATCTGACGAACTGGTGGTTTCATATTCTCCTGCAGATAAAACCCTTCACATAATTCAGACGGCTTCCAATGTCGCGTCAGCAGCACTTGAATTGTATGACATCTCCGGCAGATTGACAGGAAGAACTGCTGTCGACTTTAACGGTAACAATTCTGTTGATATCCCATTGGCCTCTGTATATGCCGGTCAGCTCCCCAATGGGGTATACCTTGCTGTTATTCGATCAGAGTCGGGTTCAAAGGTTTGTAACTGTGTTGTAGTAAGGTAAGATGGAATCTGAATAAGTGACATGAACTATTGTGACTCTGTCTTTGTTCTGAGAATCAGACAGGCCATACGATAGCGTTTACTACCCAGGTTTCTCGAACTCAACTATTCTGTGAGTCAAGCCGTATATCAGTCATTCCTTATGATTCGGCCGCGCTGGCGAAGCATCAACTTAGCAATTTTCCGAATAATTGAAATGTTTATCAGAGCCTGTTCAAGAACAGACTACTATTCGTTCTACAGCAATGTACACACCGTCACCCCGGTAAGATCTTCTTGACTCTTCCTACAATTCCGGATTCAAGTTCAACCTTGATTCCATGAGGATGCGTGGATGATTTTGTGAGAAGTCTGGCAATAACCCCTTCCGTAAGTTCACCGGTTCTCTGGTGGTGCTTCTGCACCACCATTACAGTCATCCCTGCTTTCAGATCTGATCTCTTTGTGCCCGACACCCCTGTCATCCCAGCTCTTTAAGCACTTCAATTGCCGCTTCATAATCAGGTTCCTGTGTAATTTCAGGCACAAGTTCCGTGTAAACAACAAGATCAGAACTGTCCAGTATCACAACTGCTCTGGTTAAGAGGCCGGCAAGAGGACCTGTGGTAAGGGTGACTCCGTAATTCCTGCCGAACTCCGGGGAGCGAAAAGAAGAAAGAGAGATTACATCTTTCAGCCCTTCAATCTCGCAGAACCTCGAATGGGCGAAGGGAAGATCAGCAGAAATGCACAACACAACAGTTTTGTCAAATCCACCTGCCTCTTTGTTGAATCTACGCACGGATGCTGCACAAACACCTGTATCAAGGCTGGGAAAAATGTTCAGCACCTTCATACTGCCGGCATAATCTCTGAGTTCTTTCATAGACAGATCGGTAGCTGTGAGACTGAAATGCGGCGCCTTCATTCCTTCTTCAGGAAGAGCCCCCACTGTTTCAATCTGATTGCCCTGCAAAGTAACTAAAGCCATGTATTCTCCTCTCAGTAATTCGACAGATCGAGTTGAACCACAGTGTCATCCGTGGAAATTCCGTAAAGCTGTAAATCATCACTTATCACAAAATCATAAATAGATCTGCCGGGATCAATTCTTTCCTGCAGTTCGCCATCGGAATTGAAAAGCAGAAGATCACCGAAGTCGCTCATCCAGAGTCTGCCCAGGGGATCAACCGCCATACCTGACGGCATTGTCAGCATTTCCCCGTTCCCGAATCTGTTCTGGAAACGCCCCTCTGAATTAAAGATAAGCACAGCCTCATTAAATGATCCGAATGCGTAGATCTCGCCAAGATTCCCGGCAGCAACCATTGTGCTCAGTTCGGAATCTCCAGTCTGACCGCTGATGGCTTCTTCAATGATCAGATCAGCCTCACCGTAGCAGTTAAATCGTATGATATCATCTCTGTTACAGTACCAGGATGCAAGAATGCTGCCATCAGGTGCTACATCAACATCACTGAAACCCCTGCGGTCCGGGTGCTGAAGGGAATCGAGCAGTTCACCCGTTTCCCCATCATGAACAAACAGTTCGCCGCGGTACACCAGATACAGGAGGCCATCCACGGAACAGGACATTGCTGAAAGATGGATATCTTCATTCTCTGAGAAGAACCACTGGTGCGAAAAGTTACCCTTACTGTCAAAAACCTGTATTCGCCCGGTTTCCCACTCACCGACAAAAAGATTACCGTTACCGTCAATTGCGATGCACTCCGGGCGGTGAAAATAACCCGGGCCTGTTCCTGTTCCACCAAACTCCATGAGAATCGGCTCGGATTCAGGCTTACCCTGTAAAGATATTCCGGCAGCCAATTCAGCAACTTTATCCTGAGCTGAATTCACTATGAAAAAAACAAACACCCCTATTCCGGCAAGCAGCAAAACAGCGACCACTACCATGACCAGTGCGGCTTTCCCGCTTGATTTCCCCAGCATGCCTACTGCGTCGTTCCCGGTAAATTGACCAGCGATATGAGCTGGAACCAATACCGAATTCCCGCAGTACTTGCATGTAGCTGATGCAACACCTCTGCGCGCTTTTACCGAGGCTCCGCAAGACGGACAATCCAATTGAACAGCCATATATCCTCCATTTGTTATGGAATAGTATAATCGGGAAAACACAACCAGACCACATGACATGAAAACACGATATATCTTTTGTCCGATATCATCGGCAGTGCGGACGGGTCTGATTCAATGAATGGCAATATTTCTCTTTCAACTGTATGAGTAAAGTTAGTTGGGGTAGAACATGAGCCAGATTTCCCCGGAAACGATTACAAACCTCTCCGGGGCAGAAAAGCAGTGATTTCTTTCGGATGAATACGCTGACTCTGCACTGTAAACACTCATGGATAATTCTTCCCGCATACTGTATTATTCTGTGTACTATTGACATAGTTAACCATACCGAAATAGTATTGAAGAATGGTCGGAATGAAGCACAGGAGACAATTTATGAGTTACAGTATAGGGTTCGACAAGAAAATTGATTGCATTATTGTCACTGTTGCCGGTGATTTTCATCTCTCTGCTATGCAGAGTCTGGCTGCCGAGGTTGCAAAGCACCTCAATGAACACGGTTGCAGATGCATTCTGAACGATCTTCGCAACGCTGCTCTGAGTGAACCTTCATCCGCCACATACAAAATGCCGGAAGCTGCTCTGAAGGCTGGTGTCAGCCGGCATATTAAAAGGGCTCTTGTGGTAAGTGACCTCTCATCGGATTTCCGCTTCCTTGAAACGGTTTTCGTCAATCAGGGAAACATTGTAAAACTGTTCGTTGACATTGATGAAGCCAGGTCATGGATATCTCCTAAAAGTACAGATTCCTGATCTCACACTGAACATCGGCGGAAGAGTGTAATTCCCTGCGATTTGAAGTAGTCTGCCCTGATCTGTGGAAGACCGGGGCAGACCCAAAGGCTCCATGAGTGGATTTTTATTCCACTATTTCCACTTTACCCGCGCCTGAGATGTGCTTGTGCACCTCGGACGGATTACCGTGGCAGATAACTTTGCCTGCACCGGTTATCTTGGCAGTCAGCTTTTCCGTGGCGTGTACAACTGCTTTTGCAGAACCGGAGAGTTTGATCTTCATCTTTTCAGAGATTAACTCACCGGCGGATAGATTCCCGGCACCGGAAAATCTTACTTCCATGTTGCTGCATTTACCACCTGCTTTTACTTTGCAGGCACCACTGCCTCTGATAAGGAGTTCCGGAGAATCAACATTTGTGATGGTGGCCCTGGTGGCTCCATACAACCTCAGGCTTCTGATCTCCGGCATTTCAATCTGAAGCTTGATGCCGATCTTTGAGGAAACGGAACGAGCGAAGGATACGGAAAGTTCTTCCTTCTCCACAGCAATCTTCACCGATTCAAGAAGGTTCTCATCGGTTGTCACTGTGAGCAGCTGCGGCTGCCCGCAGACGATGTCCACTGTAATTGCTCCGGATACTTTCACCTTCCTGAACGGCTCCACATCAACTATTCTGTTCTTCTCCACACCGCTTCCTTTTTTCCTGTTACTGAACAGTATTCCGAAAAAGGAGAGAAACGGAATTGTAACGAGAACAACAATGAGTACAACACCTGTAATCAGGAAAGCCCCGGTAAGAGCTATGCCCGCCAGAGGCAGCACAATAATCAGAACAAGAGCAACAACAAAAACTGCGAAAACAACTGCACCCATAACTATAATCGCCCGAAGTACCGGGTTCTCTATTTCGTGATTGAAGAAAAAGATGGTCATCAGCTTCTGCCGGAAGTACCGCCGGTTGAGCCGGTGCGTCCAGAGCTTCCTGAAGAAGATCCTGTTCTGCTCGAACCCCCACTGCTTGCTCCCAGGCCGTTTACCCTGCTTCTCAGTGATGCTATCTCGCCTTCAAGATCATTGATCTCATTTTTCAGACTGTCGATAGAAAGGTCTTGAGTCTCAATAAGTTGTGCCATTTCCTCCATCAGAGAATCTGATCTGGCTGAAAGGGTCTCAAAATCATTATCAAAGGTTTCCATAATACCATCAAGGTCAAAATCGGGCATTTCCGGCATTTCAAAGGTTCCTGATGTGATCTGCTCCTGAAGGGCATCAATTTTCTCAGCAAGTTCCTCGTTGTTCTCCACCACTTCCTGAATCTCATCAGAAATATCATCAACCTGTCCCTGTACCTGCGCGGCTACTTCTCCGGCACCGGGCATTTCGCAGGCGGCGAACACGAGTACAAATCCGATACCAAGTAGTATGGTTCTCTTCATCTTCAATCTCCATTTCCATTTTCAGTCTCGCTGAACACTTCAGCAGTATATGCAAATATTTCCGTTTCTTCTTCCAGGTATGCTTCGGGCGGAAGCCCTGCTTTCAAACATGTATGTTCCAGAAATGTCTCTCTGCCCCATCCCTCCTCTTCTGCCACCTGGGGTAGAAGAGTTCCCGCTCTGGAACCTCTTCTTATATAGAGCCCGTGTCTTCCCGGTTGGACATCATCGGCTTTGATTCTTTCCATTGGTGACAAGACAGAAATTTCTATGTTCAGGTTCTCCACCTCATCCGGGGAAACGGGTACAAATCTGGGGTCGGAGACTGCCGCTTCCACGGCCATCGCCCTCACTGTAGCGCCCAGCGTGCCCAAACCTGCGAAATGCCCTATGCAACCCCGGAGCATACCACCAGTCTTGAGTGTGACAAAGGCTCCTCCAGCTCTGTTGCATACATCCTTCTGTGGCAATTCGGGAGCAACGTCACCGCTTGCAGCAGCCTGTACAGATATTCTGGCAAGATTCAGCAGTATTTTCTTTTCGTAAACAGTCATTGAATTACCATCCCGCAGAAATAACCAACAACCTCCTCAGTTCCTGCACCGGCATCGGCAGATGTAGAGTAGTGAAGCTCAATGGCTTTTTCCGCTTTTCTGAGTGCTGCAATATGAAGCAGTGTTCTGATAGCTGATTTTCCACAGGCTTCAAGACTTTCTGTGATTTTTTCCGGGGAAACAGTGAGGAATGCGTCTATCACCAGTCTGTCAAGTTTTTTCGCGACATGAAGGGGGTAAAAATGCGAAAGATCACTTGATGCGACAATAAATGCATCTGGGGCAAACTGCTGTATGAGACGGGCAGCCTTCCGGCAATCCGGCTTCATACCAAGAACAATGGGAACAATATCGGCATCGGGCCACTTGATCTGGATGAATGGGATCATAACCTCAAGACTGTGCTCATTGAAAATAACGGTTTCCATTTCGGAAGCCAGTCTGCCGGTAACTTTCCTGTTTACGGGACACATTCCCAAAGGGGTTTCCATAAAATCGGTATCGAACACCGTTTCGCCCCTGAACGGAAATCTGTGACTGGGGGCGATAACAACTACTGTAGTGACGTTGTTGGGCGCGCTGGCAAAGCCGTAACCGGCGGTTTTGCCTGAGTAGATATATCCTGCGTGAGGAACCACTATGCCCAAAGCATTTTCAACTGGTTCACAAGAGTTATCAAGGAGTTTACTCACCATGACCTCGAGATCGGCCGGGTCTGCAGGATAGAATGATCCGGCAAATCCGGATCTCAGTACATTATCCAAGCATATCCTCCATCGTGTAAATCCCCGGTGGCCTGCCGGCAATGAAATCAGCTGCCCTTATGGCCCCCAGAGCGAAAACTCTTCTGTCTGTGGCCAGATGGCTGATGGTCAGCCTCTCCCCATCTCCGAGAAAATGCAGATGATGTTCACCTACTACATCTCCACCCCGAACTGCATGCACCCCTACGGTGCCGAATTCTCTCTCGCCGGTATTGCCATGTCGACCAAATATCTTTTCGCCATCCCACCTTTTCAGCAGAGAAAGGGCTGTGCCGCTGGGGCTGTCTTTTTTCCTTCTGTGATGAAACTCAATCAGCTCTCTGTCAAAACTGTCACCAAGCATGCCGGATGCAGTTTCCATCAGCCTGCCAAGCACGTGAATTCCAACACTCATATTGGATGAGTAGAAAACCGGGCGACTTGTTATCCACTTGTTTAGCAGAGTTCTCTCGCTCTCGTCGAGACCGGTGGTTCCAGAAACAAGAGCAGCATCTGTTCCTGCTATCAGAGTGTTCAGGTCGTTCCAGGCCGATGGAAGGGAAAAATCAATCACCACTTCCACAGATGAATCCAGCTTGAACTCATCCCCTGCATCAAAGGCCTGAACAAGATCAAATCTGCCTGAAGCCTCCTCGGCGATAAGCCTGCCCATTCTACCATTTGCCCCGAAAATAGCGACTCTTGTCATACTAGCTCCATGAGTTCAAGAACGCCCCTGAGAATGTGTATACTCTCTTCCCTCAGGGGTACCAGAGGTTCCCTGAGCATGTCACTGGCAATAACACCCATCAACTGAAGTGCCTTCTTTGCCGGAGACGGGTTACTCTCAATGAAAAGAACCTTGAAGAGTGGGTACAAAGCTTCATGCAGCTCTCTTGACTCTATCACTTTCCCGTTCAATCCAAGCTGGATCATTCGACTCACCAGAGATGGCGCCACGTTGGATGTGACGGAAATCACTCCGGACCCCCCCATGAGTACCTGAGACAGACAAAGATGGTCATCACCGCTCATGTATGCCATTGAAGACATAGAGCGGAGCTGAGTAACCCGCTCAACACTGCCTGCAGCATCCTTCACTCCGATGATGTTCGGGTGTTCCCCAAGTCGGGCAATTGTATCAATACTCATATCCGTGCCGGTTCTGCCCGGAACATTATAGATGATAACAGGCTTGCGGCTGGCATCGGCCACTGCGGTGTAATGAGCAATCTGCCCCTGGGCTGTAGGTTTGTTGTAGTAGGGTGTAATGATCAGTATAGAGTCTACACCGGTACTGCACACCGCTTCTGTAAAGCTCACTGTGGAAGCGGTTGCGTTGGTGCCGGTTCCTGCAATTACAGGAACCCTGCCGTTTGATGCTTCAAGGATAGTTTGAATGACCTCCAGCTTTTCCAGGTCTGAAAGAGTGGCCGGCTCTCCGGTACACCCGCAGGCCAGGAGGCTCTGAACCCCCGAGGAAATCTGGAATTCAACCAGTTTCCTCAGAGATTCATGATCAACAAGCCCATCCTTGAAGGGTGTAACCAGTGCAGTTACAGTGCCCTTCAAAACCATCTGTTACTCCTTCCCCTTCTTCAGAAAGGGTGTGAGCAGATCAATGGGGAGAGGGAAGATGACAGTGGAATTGTTCTCTACTGCAATATCGTTCAATGTCTGCAGATACCTCAACTGAAGGGCAGTCGGGTGCCTGTCAATAATTTCTGCCGCCTCTGAAAGCTTCACGGATGCCTGAAGTTCTGCGTCGGCACGGATGATCTTCGCTCTGCGATCTCTTTCTGCTTCGGCTTCCTTGGCCATCATTCTCTGCATGTCCTCCGGAAGATCCACATGTTTCACCTCAACTGCGGATACCTTGATACCCCAGGGGTCTGTCATTCTGTCAAGGATGTCCTGAAGTTTGCCGTTGATCTCATCCCTGTTGGCAAGCAGTTCATCAAGAGTGGCTTCACCGAGAACACTTCTGAGGGTGGTCTGGGCAAGCTGATTGGTGGCATACATGTAGTTGGCAACCTCAAGAATCGCCCTCTTGGGATCAATGACACGGTAGTATGTGACAGCGTTAACCTTTATGCTGACATTGTCTCTGGTGATAACATCCTGTGGAGGAATGTCCATGGTGATAACACGAAGATCCACCTTCTTCATTGAGTCAATGATGGGGAAAACAAAGATCAGCCCCGGTCCCTTAATGCCTATAACCTTACCCAGTCGGAATACAACACCCCTCTGGTATTCCTTCAATACTCTCAACGAACTGAGGATAACAAAAAAGATAATCACTGCGGGAACACAAATTGCAACTGGCATACTAACTCCTTTCAAGCGGTTCAATTATAAGAATAAGGTCAGCCGGATCCACTCCTGTTACTTTTATCTCTGAACCAACGGAAACACTTCCTGGAACTATCATTTTGCTCCACCACTGTTCTCCGCGAACTTCAACTACCAGTCTATTTCTGAAACCTGCGGTTTTTCTGACAATTCCGGTTTCTCCGATCATGGCTGTGTCACCGGTCTGTTTGGGGCGTTTCTGAGCTTTCAGGCCAAGCCAGAGAAGGAAGATCGCAACGAGCAGAACAGTAACCCCGCCTGCCCACAATGTGGTTACACCAATCTCAAACATTTATTCTATCCTCCAATCATCCGCAGATTCCACTCCCTTGATTTTCAGTATCAGGGAATTGGGATTCGTAGCGGCTGCAAGTGCTGTTTCTTCGTCTATTTGTCCGTCCTTGAGCAGATGGAACAGGCACATGTCGAAAGTCTGCATTCCATACTGGTTACCACCCTGCTCCATTGTTTCGTGGATCAGATGGAACTTCTCCGGATCGATGATACAGTTTCCAACTGTGGCGGTGTGAACAAGAATCTCGGTCGCAAGCACCCTCTCCCTATTGGTGGCAGCGGGAAGAAGTCTCTGCGAAATCACAGCCTTCAAGAGGCCGCCCAGCTGAATGCGAATCTGTTTCTGCTGATATGCCGGAAACATGTCAATAATTCTGTTGATGGTTTCAGGAGCATCAGTTGTATGAAGAGTACTCATTACAAGATGGCCGGTTTCGGCTCCGCTTATGGCAATCATGGCTGTCTCAGCGTCACGCATCTCACCGATGAGTATCACATCGGGGTCCTGGCGGAACACCGAACGGAGGGCGGCAGCCCACGAAGCAGTATCAATACCCACTTCCCTCTGGCAGATGGAGCATTTTCTGTCGGGATGCAGAAATTCAATAGGATCCTCAATCGTTACGATATGGGCTTCACGGTTTTCATTGATCTCGTTGATCATGGCAGCCAGAGTGGTTGATTTTCCACTTCCGGTAGCACCTGTGACCAGTATAAGCCCTCTCTGCTCGGAGCAGATGTTTTTTACCACTTCCGGGAGTCCGAGCTGACTCAATTTCGGAATCTCAAAAGGAATCTTGCGCATTACCATGGCAGGAGTACCGCGCTGATTAAAGATGTTTACTCTGAATCTTGCTTTTCCTGAAAGACTGTAGGCCAGATCAACTTCGGCACCTGTGCTGATTAATTCACGCTGAGCCTCGTTCGTAACCTCCGATGTGATCCGGGCAAGATGTTCATTTGTAAAACGGGGAAAACCTTCTGAGTGTTTGATAACACCTGATCGCCTGACAATCGGCGGCGAGCCCACCTTGAAGTGGATATCGCTTACATGCTCATCAACAAGAGCATCAAGAATAGTGTCAATGGCCTTTTTCTGCCCCATACAGCCTCCAGGTTCTTATATACGACTCTACGCTCTCCGGTACAAGGTAGGAAATACTCCTGCCTTCCTTAACACGCTTCCTGAGGTCAGAAGATGATATCCACACACCGGGAAAGTCAAAGAGAGTGACTTTCTTCAGGAAACCCGGATCCAATGAAAAAGGTTCAGCATCAGGTCGTGTGCCTGCCACGACATCTGCCAGTTCAAGAATTCTCATTGGCTTTCGCCAGGTGTGTATTTCCCTCAGGCTGTCCATTCCAATAATAAAACAAGGCTTGAAGTCTCTTGATGAGATTTGCTCAAGCATATCAACTGTGTACGACGGAAAATCTCTGGATTCCAGGTCTGCGATCTGAAAACACCGGTTGCCCTGAATGGCAAGCTCCAGCATTCGCAGGCGATGGCTGAAATCTGTTATCTCCGAATTATTCTTGTGGGGGGGATTTCTTGAGGGAACAAAAAAGACTTTCTCAAGGGAATACTGCTCAAGAGCTTCTTGAGCCAGCATGAGATGACCCAGATGGGGTGGATCGAAGGTCCCTCCAAGAAAGCCCTGTTTCACTGCAGATCCTGAAGCCTGCGAAGAGCTTCTTCTTCCTCGTCTGGTGTCAGTTCACAAGTTTCAAGGGCCCGGGTGTAATAGGTTTTAGCTGAATAACTATTGTCAATGGATCTGTAAAGATCACCCATGGCAATCAGCACGGCTCCCCGGCAGGATGTCTCACCGTAGTTGTCCATAGCATCTCTCAGATAGAGAAGGGCAGCATCAGTATCATGTCTGTGAACATAGAATTTGCCAATGGACAGAGACCTCAAGGCAAGGTGGTCATTCACCTCAATGAAAAGCCCATCTGCCTGGTCTATAAGCAGGGAGGCTGGGTAGTTCTCCAGAAACCGGACAATTTCCTCACGGGCTCTTATCACCTGTGTCTGATCTCTTCTGTAATCTCTTCTCTGCATCCACATGGTTTCAGCGAGAGCAAATTGAGCATCATCCGCCCATGCTCCCCTCGGAAACTCGTTAACAACTCTGTAGAAATAGAATTCAGCATCTGCCCAGAGATTCTGTTTTCTGTCTGTCATACCGCTGCGGTAAAGGAAATAATCGGTCTCCATGTCGCCGGGATAACGGAACATAAGCTCGGTGTAGAGAAATGATGCCTGGGTCCACTTACTATCCTCGTAATACCGGTCGGCAAGGTCAATAATCCGCTCTCTATCCATGCCGGTAGTGGACGGAAATGAACCACATCCCAACATGAAAACCGATAAAACCATTATTAATCCATACTTGATCATTTTGTCCTCTTGTATTTATGGTGCAAGGTATCTGAGTGAATCTCTTCGTGCTGCGGCATCCATCGATGCCGATGAACTTAAACCCGGCGCGGCCTGACACGCCCGATTGTACCACATAAGTGCGTCAACAGGGTTTCCTGCCGCCTCTGCCATTATGCCCAGTTGAAGTGCTGCTTCAACACGAACACCGGTAAAGCTGGAACTCCAGACCTCGAGAAGTCTTTCCCTTGCCATAGCTGCATCACCTTGAGCAATGTCCAGCTTTGCAAGCAGAAGAAGAATATCCATTCTTCTCTGCCTGTTGGATGAGTTAAGAAGACCCATCCGATCAAGTTCCGTAAGAACTGCCAGTTCATCCTCTTCCCGTCCTGCTGTGAAATGAAGCAGCCCTGCTCTGGCAAAGAGCATCTCTCCCCTGAGATCGGTTCTTACAAGCGGTATTCTGTCAAGTTCAACGATATGAAGCTCGGCAGCATATCTGAGAATGCTGTCTTCCGCCTGGGTGCCTGCAATAGAATCAGCAACTTCCACCACTGATACAAGGTGAACTGAAGCATATTTCCCCCGAAGAAGCCATTCCTCCTCAAAAACCTGGTTTAGTTCAGGTGCTATTTCAATGGCTCTTCCAAAAGCAATGTAGGCCGGCAGAGAATCACTGTCGCGAACCATCTCCCAGCCGAGCCTTCGCCACAGGTGTCCAATGGCCAGATGATCACAGTCGCCGGGGTTCAGTGAAAGATAATCGAGAGCTGATTTCGCCCTTTGTCTGTGGTTACGGTTCCGTTCCGCCTGACTGGCAAGAACTGCCGTTTCTGCAAGCCTGTACTGCAACTCCCAGTCGTACTCTTCAACCCGATTGCACAGATCTTCATACAGAGAAAGAGCCTGAGAATATCTTCCAACGCTGAAGAGTACATCAGCTTGCTCGCGGGTATCCTCATCGATACGACTGGTTCCACAGCCGGAAACGGAGACCAGAACAACTGCTGCTGCGCAGAACAGAAAAAGACGCACAGATCAGTTTCTGCTTGAGTAGAACAGATAAACCAGTGCTGTTACAACACCGGTAACTACCAGGGGCTCAAGGATGTTACCGCTTTCCTCATCAGACAGTTCACCGTTGATCCATTTCTCTGTTGAACTTTCAAGAATTATGATGTCCGACGGGCAGACAATGTTTTCTATTACAGAACCCTCACGCGAAGTGAGAATTACATTGCCCTCGGGATCAACCAGAGTGGCAGCAATCTCACAGCTGGCAAGCCTCGGGACCTGTTTCCCTCCCAATACCCAGCTTCTTCTGGTCTGCGCATATGTAACTCCAAGCTCCATAGGCCTCAGATTCAGAGTCCAGTCTCCTTCATCTCTTGCTATGTATACTGTAACTCCAGCAGCACTCAAAGCAGATGTAGCTATCTGCTCTAAAAGCCAGCCTCCTTCATGTTCGCCCTGGATATTCAAGGTTACTGTTTCAAGCCCCTGAGCAGAAACCTGCTCAGCCACAGGTTCCATTGCGTTCAAAACGACTGTTTCAAGCATATCCAGATTGGTCATTGATCCGACAAGTACCAGTTCCAGCAGGAAAACTGTTATCATTTCCGTTCCTATCCTTTTTCAAGTGTGGTATATCAATTCTTTCAACCCTGATTATATCATTAGTTAACAGGCTCTGCCACAAGAACAGCACCTGAGGATTCTGTAATTCTTGACCTTATAATTGATCCCGGACTCACAGGCTGTGTAAACGATACAACGGCATCGACCTCGGGGGCATCCCACATTGTATGCCCTGTAAACCGGTCATCAGCCAGAATGGAAAGTTCCCTCCCATACAATCGGTCATCCCAGTCTGCATAAAGTGCATCCCCCACCGCTGAAATTGCCGCCAGCCGTCTTGAAGCTGTTGAATCATCTACAGCATCTCCTCTGGCTATAGCCCTGGAATACTCAAGTGTTCCCTCTTCCGGGTACCAGCTGAATGCAGCTATGTGTCTTCCTGATCGATATCTCCCAAGAAAGTCTCTGAGAGCTCTGAAATCAGTCTCGGTCTCTCCGGGATACCCGGTTATAACAGTGTACCTTACAGCAATTTCAACGGGAGAGCTATCAAGCTGCTCCATTATCTTTTCTATTGTTTTTACTCCGTGCCTTCGTCCCATGCGTTCAAGAATTGAATCACTGGCATGCTGGATGGGCATATCAATATATGGAACCACATTGCTGTATTTACTGAACACTTCAGGCAGCCTGCAGGGAAAGTGAAGAGGATGCAGGTAATAAAGTCGCCACCAGATTGATGGGTGTCTTGCTGCAAGGGTTTCTGCAAGAAACGAAAGATCTGTGCCATTCTGCTGCCAGTTGCCGCTGTCCTGTGCAACAAGACCTATCTCCCGTGCACCCTGCTGAACCAGAAGGTCAGACTCCATCAGGATGGTGTCCAGCCCCCGGGCTACAAACTTTCCTCGTATCGCGGGAATGGTACAGTAAGCACAATTGTTACTGCAACCGTTGGCAATCTTGAGATATCTGTAGCTTCCCTGACCGAGAACCTGTGCCGCTGCATCTGCAGTGCCCCCCAGCCATGCAGAGAGTTTCCTCCAGTCACCGGGACCAATAACAAGATCAATGTTCTCAAGGCCTCCACTGCCGTCATCCCTGTACCTTCCAGGCAGGCAACCTGCCAGTACAACCTTCCTGCCGGGCTTCTCGCCCTTCCAGCTTATGATATCCGAAAGGTACTCAAGAGATTCCTCTGTAGCCGGTGCAATGAATGCACAGGTGTTGAGTATTATCAGATCGGATGGATCAGGTTCGACACAGTATTTCCAGCCCGCGCTGCTCATCACCCAGGCAAATCGTTCGGAATCCACCTTGTTCTTCGGGCAACCCAATGATATTATGTGATACTTCAATCAGGACTCCTATAGTGTACCGGCATCAACAGTGCTGTATCCAGCCAGATCCGGTATCGAGAAAATGTCTGGAACGCTGTCACTGATCCGGAGATCCGATATTGTCCAGGAGGTGGAATTACCGTTGGCATCCGTGGTTGAAAAGAAAAATGGAAGAGAATCAGAAAGGGTGTACCCTGCTGTAATTTCTGTGACTCCACCCTCGAACAAACCTGAGGCAGTCACTGTAATACTGTCACCGTCTTCACTGGAAACAACACTGCAATCATTCTCTGAAGCTTCAGAGAGAATATGAAGAAAGCCTGCTGGAGAACCGGAATAGACAAGAATTTCGGTAAATACAGGATCTACAGTGAACACCTCAGTACCGGTACATCCCATGGCTCTGCCTTCAGAATCACTGTACTGGAGCAGGAATCGATTGGGATGGGCCAGATGCATGATTCCTGAAGATACTTCTGAATCCAGGGTCAATGCCCAGTACTCAGTCTGTGCAAAGGAACCAGTCAGGTAAACAGCTTCCTCCAATCGCCGGGAAAGCGGTTGAAGCAACGATGTTCCGGCCATGAGAATAATCAACAAAGAATTCATTACTGCCTTTCCTATCGAAGGGACGACGCAAAGATGGCATCGCTACCCACTATAACCAGCACATCGTACCCACTGGCCACTGTTCCAATGAGTTCATCTCCGGGCCGGTGAGCAATAGTTTCGGGATGGGTGAGCCACCTCCCAAGGGAGTCTGCAACTATGGATGCAGCATCATCATGTCCATGACTGTAAAACACAACGGTAAGAGCCGGCGCCTGATCGTCGGTTATCTCGGTGACTCCTGCACCAAGAGTTCTAAGAGCAGTGCCAACTGCAAGGATACTGGAGTTAACGGCCGGTCTGCCAACCACGGCGACACGAGCATTGACGGTGGAGCCTGTGGAGGTCAGTTCATGTAACTCTTCACCGGAGAGATCACTTTCCAGTCGCCTGACTGCCAGCCTGGCATCAGAAGCCAGAGGGGAATCAGGATACCTGTATATAACTCCGTTGAATTCATCCAGTGCAGCGGTGAGCCTGCCTCTATAGTAGAGCTGACTTGCCCGGGTAAACTGCTCAAAAGCACTTCCGGTAGATGCAAGCCCTTCAGAATCCAGCATTTCACCGTTACCGCAGGCGAGAAGAAGAAGGGCCGGCAACAGAAACAGTTCAACTCTCCGGTTCATCAATCACTTCCTCCTGTACAGCTTTAACAAGAACATCTCTTGGCTTGCTGCCAACATGCGGCCCTACAACGCCCTTCTGTTCAAGCATATCAATAAGTTTGCCTGCCCGTGCATATCCCACCCTGAATTTCCTCTGAATCATAGAAACAGATGCTCTCTGCTGTGCAATAACAACTCTCTGCACCTCATCGAGGATAGGATCATCAAAGTCTAATACACCGGGGTCATATAAGTTCCCGTGTTCGTCATCAGGCGGCTCGTACTCAAATGGAATCTCGGGCTGTTCCCGCCAGAAATCAACAAGAGCCTTTGTTTCCTCGGTGGAAATAAATGAACCGTGAACACGAACGGGTTCGGGAGATGCTGCCGGAACAAAGAGCATATCGCCTTTACCAAGAAGCTTTTCCGCTCCGTTCATGTCCAGAATTGTTCTGCTGTCTGTTTTTGACCCTACATTGAAGGCTATTCTTGATGGAAAATTTGCCTTAATCACACCGGTTATCACATCAACAGACGGACGCTGAGTAGCTACAACCAGATGAATACCAACAGCACGGGCCATCTGTGCAAGCCTGGCGATGGCCGGTTCCACTTCTCTTGCCGAGACCATCATGAGATCAGCAAGCTCATCAATAACAACAACAATATATGGAAGATATTCATCTGACTGATCCGGTCCGAATCTTCTGTTGTACTCGTCTATGGAGCGGACACCTGTTCTGGCAAGAAGGGCATACCTCTCTTCCATTTCCTTCACAAGCGCCTCAAGCAGGTATCTGGCTTTTGATGTCTGAACCACAACGGGTGCCCAGAGATGAGGAATTCCCTTGTATGCGGAAAGCTCAAGCATCTTCGGATCAACCATTGCAAGCTTCACCTGGTAAGGGCTTCTTGTGAGAAGAATCGTAGAAATAATCGCATGCACGCAGACGCTTTTTCCACTGCCGGTGGCACCGGCAATAAGAAGATGAGGCATTTCCGTGAGATCCACAATGAAAGGCTGTCCTTCCAGTTTCTTGCCCAGAGCTACAGGAATCTTTTCATTTCTGAATTTAGAAATTATCTCCCGGAGATAAACCGTTTCGGGATTCCTGTTGGGTACTTCAATGCCCACCGCTCCCTTGCCGGGAATAGGAGCAAGTATTCTAATTCTCTTCGCAGCAAGTGCAAGAGCCAGGTCATCGGAAAGATTCAAAATCCGGTTTACCTTCACTCCGATTCCCGGTGTAAGCTCATACCTGGTTAGAACGGGACCGGGACAAGTTGCGGCTATAGTACATTCAACTCCGAAATCTGATAATTTGCTCACAAGAAGTTTCGCCCTGTCCTCGATCTCTGCCGGACTCTGACCCCGCCTCTCGCCATCTGCCGGAAGAGAGAGAAAATCGGCTCCTGGAAGAAGAAATTCGTCACCGGTCTCATAATCACTGTTTGGTTCTGCCCGTTTTGCTGTTTTCTTACTGATTTTCTGCTCTGCAGAAACCGGTTTAACATCTTTGCCGAGATCAACAGGTGGTTTCGTGGTTCCTCTCAGCTTTACCGGTGGATCGTCTGTTACAGCCACTTCTGCAGGAATCTGCACAGGTGGATCTTCCTTGACTGGATCATCTGCACCAATCTGCCGGATCCATGGGCTTTCAGTTTCCGGAGGAAGCTGCACCAACCCCGCCCCCGATCCCGACCCTGAAACCGGCTCCGGTTTCGCAGCTCCAGCCCCGACAGCTATTGAATTACTTCGTTTCGTTCCGGTGGTTCGAGTTTTGCGCCTGCCCAGAATGGCATTAATGTCTCCGGAAATGTCCCAGCGGGTGAAAACAACAACAGAAATCATGAACAGCGAGAACAGGCCCACCCAGCTGATCAGACCTCCCACGAACCCCTGAGAGGCAAGCACAACCCTGCCGGCAAGCTGACCACCGGTGAAGTAAAGATAATCCGGTTGTATTCTGCAGAGGATCAGTGAAAGCATTGCAGAGAAGAAAAATGAGCAGACAAATACAGCACCCGTGCGACGCAACCATTTGTCAGCAAAGTTCAGCCGCAGAATAAGAGAGCCTGCAAGAAAAAGAAAGACCGGTACAAACAGAACAAGCAGACCCAGAGAACCATCCAGATGAGTACCGACTGCCTCCATAACCCCCGAGGGGGGACTGAGAAGAGAGACGATTACAGCAAGAGCCGTGAACAAAAAGAAAAAGAACAGAACCGTACGCCACATGTTTGGAGGCTGCTTTTTCAACGATCGTTTCCTGGCCAATCTAAACCTGCCTCAATGAAACGCCGCTGGAATCCGAGCGATATGCCGGATCCGGTCTGTGGGTGCCATCCACCGAATAATTGTAGTTAATCGTCTGACCCGAGGGCAGGATCAACTCGGCAAACCAGCTGCCGTCAGGCAGTTTCTGCATTGGAGAATCACCCTCAATCCAGTTGTTAAAATCTCCCACAACAGAAATGGTCTGAGCATTGGAGTAACCGATACAGAAAAATGCAACTCGTGTTCTGGGGGCAAGGCTGTTCTGAACGGCGTCACTGAGAGCCGGGTAAGGCCGAAACAAAGGACGATACCTGGAGGGTATGATCATAACCCCGTTATCACGGGGATCTCTTACCCTTCTCGCCCTGCCCATTCTGGTGCTGAAACAGCCGAATCCACGAAGAAAAATCGAGTCACCCCGGCAGAGAGCCTCCCTGATAACATCAAGAAAGGTCACCAGAACAATCTGGACTTCCTTCATGGTCAGACCGGTTCTTGCTGCAGTCTCCCGAGCCAGTTCTTCCCTGGTCATTCACATCCTCCAATGTGTCTTATCTTACCTTCCTATGTATCGTTGAATAGCAGGCGGTCTCCCCTCCGTCAAGGAGTAACTGTATAATCGACTCATGAGTAAGAACATAATAGCTTTGGCCGGACCACCGTGTTCCGGAAAATCTGCAGTCGGTAAAATTCTTTCTCTTTCTCTCCAGGCTGATTTCATCGATACAGACTGCGTGATACAGCGCGAAAGCGGGCACTCGATTGAATGGATATTCAGCCACAGGGGTGAAAATGCCTTCAGAGCAATGGAGAAAAGAATTCTGGCTGAAATTATCTCCGGCATTACCGGTAAAACAGTTATTGCACTGGGTGGAGGAGCACTCCTTGACCCTGACAGCAGAACACTTGTTGATGAAAAAACAATCCTGTTCACTCTTTTTGCGTCAACTGAAACCCTGACATTGAGAAACAGAGGAAACCGGCCACTCGCTGAAGATCCAGCCATGCTCACAAAACTTATCGGGCAGAGAGAAGAACATTACCTGTCTCTGGGTAATCCTGTCAACACCGAGAACAGAACTCCTGACCAGGTGGCTCTGGCTGTCAGGAGAGCAGCTCTCCCTCTGTTGTCTCCACAAGACCGGCTTTCCTGATTGTCTTCCTGGCATGCTCCAGCCCCACATAAAATCTGTCTGAATAGATAGTGTAATCGTCCCTGAGTTTCTGGGGCGTCATGTTCACAGTAATTACATTTGCTCCAGCTTCAAAACAACGGTACTGGCCGTTCGGAAGCAGCTTTTCGAATGTACTGGTGGCGGGAATCAGGGTATCTCTCAGGAAAAGTCTCATGGCTGCAATAAACCTGAGACCCAGCTCAGGATCTCCCGTTGGTTCATCCTCCAGAGGGGTGCCTGCTGCCGGTAAAAAGACTGAAACGCTGGACATCTCGGCATGGAGGTCACGGAGAAGAAAAAGGTCATCAACAAGAGAATCAATTGTCTGTCCGGGAAGACCCAGCAGAGGTCCGGAGCCAATATGGTAACCGTGTCTCCGTAGAGTTTTGAGCCATTCAATTCGGTCTTCAAGGGTAAAGCCGGGCTTCATCTTCTCGAAAAGCTCTCTGTCGGCAGTTTCGTGCTTAAGTATGAATTTGTACGCACCTGCCTGACGCCAGAGATCAAGATCGCTCTCATGATGAACACCAACACACAGCAGTACCCCCATACCCAGCTCTTTGATGTCGGCAATTACATCTCTGAGCCAGACCGCGCCATAAGATTCGCTTTCCGCGGCCTGGAGAAAAAAAGTCCTGATACCGTTGTCATACGCTTTTTGAGCAATTGCACACAGTTCCGCATGGTCCAGTGAGAATCTGATACCGTCGGGATTGTTCAGCCGCATACCACAGTACAGGCAACTGCATCTGCATGAGTTTGCAAATTCAACCACTGCTCTGATAAAGGCCTTTTTGCCAAATACTTCGTCTCTGACTTTTCTGGCAGCAAGGTAAAGAAGTTCTGCCTCATCATCAGTGCTGGTGAGAATTGATCTCAGATCATCCCGCAGAAAACCGCTCTTCAGTTTTTCGTCAATCCACTCACTGGTTATCTTTGTTCTCATAGAGTTCTTTCCTTATCCTTTCCAGTACCCCTGTTTTCAATTTTTCATCTGGAGTATAACCGGTCCAGAGCCTGAATGATTCCGCAGCCTGTTCAACAAGCATCTTTTCTCCGGTAACAACCGGAACGAGAAGACCGTTCCGCCAGTTCCAGCGGGGATTGTAGTTCAAGTCGACAAAACACCATCTCTTCGGAATATCAAACGGAAAGACATCATCATCGTTCCATCCAAGAGGCGTCGCATTGACAACTGTAGCCCTTGCAGGTCGGTTTGTTTCCGGAACACCCTCTCCCCTGGCAAGAAAAATGACATCCGAACTGCTCAACGCAACGGAGAGAGCAGCAGCAGCCCCGCCTTTTCCCAGAACGAAAAAAGGCGGTGGCAGATGCAGCATCATGGTTCTGAAACCGATGATATCGGTGTTGTAACCTCTGAGGCAACTCTGTTCAAACATCAGTGTATTCACTGCTCCGGCCGATTCGGCTTCCGGGGAAAGAGTATCGCAGATTTTCATAGCAGCGATCTTGTGGGGTACCGTTACATTCAAACCGGTGAATTCTCTGCCAGCCAACTCGTGCACAAACGCAGTAAGCTTCTCTGGTTCTACTGGAAACAATCCGTAAGAGCCCTCCATTCCAAAATACTCCAGAAAGAGAGAATGTATCACCGGTGAAAGAGAGTGGGATACAGGCCAGCCCAGAAGCCCTGCTCTGAACTTACCACTCATCGGCGTCTTCTGCGGATAGACTGGAAAGCCCTGATGATCAGATCGGCCAATCCCCTGGGTCTGTAGAACACCGGTTTAAACAGTTCTTTTCCGGGATATAATTTTTCAGACAGAGGAGCACCTTTATAAAGCCTGATTGTGCCAATATTTATGAATGTATTTCCCCAGCCTAAAAGAATTCTTGCTTTTGCCATGAAAACAAATTTCTGCAGCAGGGCGAAAAAATTCTCTCCCGGAGATGCACTGAAAAAGTTAATTCCAACAGTCAATCCAGCTTTCCTGGCTTGTTTCACAGCTGGCCAGAGCCGTTTGAGAGATCCGCCTTTTCCCATAAGCCTCCAGCCCTTTTCAGTTATTACATCCGGGGAAAAGTCTACCCACCTGCAACCGGCTCTGTAGAGGTCTTCAAGGCTGCGAGGAGAAACTGATTCTGATAACCAGGCTCCCCATGCCGGAATATGCTCGATCTTTAAAATAGCAGTTACAAGCTGTATGTAGTAATCCTGCGGATGATCAAAAACGGAATCAACGAACATGAAGCTGTCAAAACCCTGCTCTGTTATCTCCCGAATGTCTTCAATGACATGCTCTACTGGTCTCAGCCTGAAACCATTCCCGCTCAACGACTTGTAAGTACAGTAAGCGCAGTTGAATACGCATCCCCTTCTTGTCTGCACTCCAACAGAACCTTTTCCGGGATAATCACCAGCCGGGAAAATACTGTAATCTGGAAGAGGGATATTCTCGAGAGATGGTCTTGGCGGCTTTGCGATGCAGTTATGCAGCCATGAGGGTTTGGAAGCCCCGTTAAGATGATCCAGAAGCAATGGCAGAGCCAGCTCTCCCTCGCCAACCACAGCGATGTCAATTCTGGGCCAGAGTTTCATTATTCTTTCAGGATAAATTGAAAAGCCTGCTCCTCCGGCAATAACAGTTCCCTTCCACCTGCCGAGAACTTCCATGACCTCTCCGAAGGAATCCAGATACCAGTGGGTAACCGGGTAGGAACTGTCATCAATATTCCGTACCGACACGGCAACCACATCGGGACTGACGCAGTCGAGTTTTGCCTTAAGAGCTTCAGCGGGTGATTCTTTCAAGCTCAGGTCTATCCCTGAACAATCATGAGTACCAAGCGATCCAGCCAGACAGGCAAGGCCAATTGGATAGATCGGTGCCTCTCTTCGACCCACCGGAGATTGAACAAGAAGAACTCGCAAATGAACTCCATTCTTTTGACCTTTGCCTGTGCAACCTCTTTTACTATAATGAAAAAACGATTGCTTCACCTATTGTTACAAACAGCGGAGGATTTCCAATAGACAAAAGAGAAAAACGACAACTTGTTCTCCGTCTGACCACAAGTCTATTGCTGGTGGCCGGAACTGCCCTGCTGTCACAGAGTAGAGCCATATCGGCACTGATCTGCTTTGCAGCTATTGCTTCATCTTTTCTTGTTATTGAAATGAAAACAGGTCCGGTAGCTCTTTTCCCTGTGCTTTGCTGGCTCTCTTTCGCCTTCGGAGGAACCTTTCCCGGCATTCTTACTGCTCTGGCTTCCATTTCTCTGGGATTGTTGTTTCACTGGAAAACCGTTCAAATCAGATTTCTTTTCCTGAGCTATCTGCCGGTTGCCGTTCTTTTTGCCGCCACTGTTTCAACCGGCACAGAACTTGACTCCGGCAGCCTGCTTCTCATCCCGGCAGGAATTCTGCTTCAGCTTCTCTTCTTTGCAGGTATCCGCAGTATCTCGCTGCAATCCATGGCAATGATATCCACATCCTGGCTCATAAATGGAATATTCGCCTGCATTATCCGGTTCTTCCTGCTGGAAAACGGTTTTGCCGGGGGTCTTGTTATCCTGTTTGTCATGCTGATCTCACTGGTATATGATTTCCATTCCAGAAGCCGCCTGAACCTGTACACAGACAGAATCAAAACATTATCTCTGCAGAACAAACTCGTGAGTCTCCTTTACAGCAGTGATGACAGTTTTCCACTGTTCTTAATGGACGGTCTTCATGTCTGGACAATGCAGGGGAAGCCGGCAACTATTGATGTTCCGGAAGCTCCCGCCAACACCTTTGAAATAGAAAAGCGTGGAAAATGGCTTGTGGTTTCCACAGAAAAATCAGTTTTTATCGCTGGAGGAGATGCTGCCGCAGAGTTGAAATTACTGGGAAATGCCGACTTGCAGGAAACTCTGGCACTGCTGGAAAATGTATGGAAAACTTCATTCAGTAAAAGGAGACTGGAAAACGCATTTCTCGGCGCAGCCCTGCTGTTTGTGCAACTGGCAGATAACAGAGACTCGGACACACACCATCACTCGGTCAGAGTTTCACATATGGCAGCGAAACTTGCGGGAATCCTTGGACTTCCGGAAAGTGAAATTTTACAGCTGAGGGTTGGTGCTTTGCTCCATGACATAGGAAAACTTGCCGTTCCCGGCAGTTTAATAATGAAAAAAGGTCTTCTTACCAGATCAGAAAGAAATGTTATTGAGACACATCCCGCAGCCGGAGCAAAACTCATTGGAGTGATACAGAGATATGATGAATCAGCGGCAATAGTTCTTCAGCACCACGAGCACATAGATGGAAGTGGATACCCGGCAGGGCTTAACGGTTCCTCTATTTCCCTGTATGCAAGAATAGTTGCGGTGGCGGATGTGTTTGACGCTATAACTTCGCCCAGAGCATATCATCTGGGCAAATCCGATCTGAGTGCTCTGCATGAAATAAAGAGATACAAGGGAACATTCTTTGATGCCAACGTTGTTGATGCACTGGAGGAGCTTCTGGAATGAGATCCAAATCCGGATACCTTATAGCGGTACTTGCTTTGTCATCACTCTTCTTTGTTTTTCCACCGGCCCGGCAAAGGCCCATTGATTCAACAGAATCACTTGTTCTTCTTCTGCTGGCTTCGGCGGGAATACTGTTGTCCAGAATTTTTATTCTTTCATCGGACAGTAGCGATAAAATCGGAATTGAACCTGCTGTCATTGTCTGTCTGGCAACCTGGAACAGCCCTTTTCTGATCTATCCTATCATCGCCATTCTGACTTTCGGCGGAAGTATCATAAATTTTATCAGGATGGAGAAAGAGCTGTCATCCAGGATACCGGAAGCAATTTTTCATGGGATATCTTTTGCTTTCCTGCTCAAATTCAGTTCCTTTCTTTATTGGAATTTTCCAGAATTACCAACCGCTCAGGGAGCAGTTCAAACATACCTTGCAGTAGTTGTCACAGTCGTGCCGATAACCCTTTTAAGGTGCGTTTCAGTGCGTTTCTTCGGCGGCCGAAAAAGCAATCACTTCGGTATTCTCAAGAAAACACTCCTGTTGAATACTTTTATTCTTCTGCTGGCGGTGCCTTGTGCTCTTGCTGTTCTCCGAGGGGAAAGCAGTATCCGGATACAGATATCCTGTGCCTTCGGGCTCTTCTCCATGCTTGTTGTTCATGGAATAAATCTGAGACAAAACAGATCAGCTCACGAAAAGACCGACGAACTCGAAACAGTGCTGAGACTGAAAGAACTGTCCGGTAATCTTTTTTCTGCAACATCGGAGATAGATGTCCTTAGAACACTCAGTAAGGCTGTTTCCGCCGCCTGGGGCTGCCGCGTAGCAGTGCGATGGAAATCCTTAACGTATTTCGAGGGAGAGAAATGGAACACAGCCAACACAGTAGGCATTCAACACAGCGCCGGTCTCGGTATCTTTGTTGATTCCTTCAGCTCAACCATTCCGGTATACATGGAATCATTTCTCAACAGAGCAGTTCCCGTTCTCTCCGGCATTGAGGCTGAAAAAAGGATGAAAAAAACATCCTGGGAATCAATGGAAGCAATGATCTCATTCGTCGAGCAGAACAACAGTGATTTCGCGGGTTTCAGCAGAAGAGTAGCCACAACAACAACAAAACTCTGCCGGGCATTAGAGAAAGACATCTGGTACGAGGACTGTATGCGACTGGCGGGATTGCTTCACATGATCTCTCTGCCCAGGAAAAGTCAGGAAAACATTCAGGAACATCCGCATGCCCTTCCGGAGATAACCAGGCAGGCACTTGAAGGAATGACAGAGCACTGGAGCGGTACAGGCCCTGCAGGAAAAATTCAGGAGGAGATACCACTTCCGGCAAGGATTCTTGCAGTAAGTGTTGCCTGGGAGAAAGCCATGAACTCTGGAACAGTCATAGCCATAAGGGATATGAACATGAGGGCGGGAACCATTTACGATCCACGCCTTGCAGAACTTATCATCCAGCTGAGCGGCTAGGACTGCCCTGTCATAAAACATACAGGCTGGACACTTGATGTTGCTTTC
>JAGLOJ010000027.1 GCA_023139045.1 Candidatus Sabulitectum sp. | reverse complement strand
GAGATTCCTCCGGCCTACCCGGCCAGAACAACAACAGCTGTTTGACCCGTTCGAGCGCATTTCAGCCCTCTGGCATACAAAACCATCCGAAAAGGGTGGCAAGGGAAGCACCATTGCTTTCAGCCTGGCTGCTCCCCTGCGTTAGCACGGGAAGCACCATTGCTTTCAGCCTGACTGCTCCCCTGCGTTAGCACGGGAACTGCACTCTATGGCCGGTCTGATCTTTATGAGTGAATTTCTGGATTGGAAAACAGAGCAGACCGCAGAGGCATATATGTTCCGTACAGATATCTGGTATGCCCTCAATCTGTGTTGTCGAATTGAGGGTGCGTGATTACTCTTTACTGTACTCCGCATCCACTGTGATGGCAATACCGCCCCGAACTCCGAAATCCGCCTGTACCCGGCACCATCTGGGTTGAATTGCTGCCAGCAGATCATCAAGAATCATGTTTGTTACATGTTCATGAAAAACACCTTTGTTCCTGTAGGAGAGGAAGTAAAGCTTCAGGGATTTTGATTCAACAATCTTCAAATCCGGAACATAGCTGATTGTTATTTTTGCGAAGTCCGGCTGGCCGGTTTTGGGGCAGACACAGGTGAATTCATCTGTTGTGAGTGTTACAGTGTAATCCCTCTCCGGATTAAGATTGGGAAAGGCTTCCAGCCCTTTAAATTCACTTGTAGAACTTCCAAGGAGGGAGAGGTCATTCATATTCTTTCCATCTGTCATTTTGCTCCATTCCCGGAATTAGTCATTCTGCGGATTGTGGCAATGAGATCGTTCATTGCATAGGGTTTACTGATCACTTCGTGCGCTTCTTCCATGCCTGTGAGCCGGTCTCCCGCGTAACCTGTTGTGAATACCACGGGGATGTTGTATCCGTTGGAAAGAATCATTCTGTATGCATCCGGCCCATTCATTTCAGGCATCATAACATCAAAGACAAGCATTTCAATATCATCTTTTTTGTTTTTAAAGAGCTCTACCGCTTCCCTTCCATTTGTTGCCCGTAGAACTTTTATTCCTGCTGCCCCGAGCCCCTCAACCGCAAGGTTCATTACCTGTGGATCATCTTCAGCCAGAAGAATGCATACTGTACGGAGATGCGGCTGAGTTTTTAAATGAGTTGAATTCTCTGCCACTGTCTCTGACTCTTCCAATGGAGCAGGGCTGTGAGGATCTGTTTTCAGCCTGGGGAAATAGACCTTAATCTCAAAACCTGTTTCGACTCTGTTTGTTACATTGATGTATCCGGAGTGTTCCCTTACTATTCCCAGAACAGTTGCAAGGCCCAGTCCTGTGCCCTCGTCAAGTGCTTTTGTTGAGAAGAAGGGTTCAAAAATACTCCTGTGCTTTGATTCGGGAATGCCCGGTCCGGTATCGGCAACTGTGATGGTTATGTAATTCCCGTATTTCAGCAATCCACTTGTAACACTGAAAGGCTTCGTAACAGAAATTTCATCCAGCGCAACACTGATTTTTCCACCGTGCGGCAGGGCATCACGGGCATTGACACACAAGTTCATCAGAACCTGCTCTATCTGACCGGGGTCACCGAATGTCCAGGCGTCGTCACTGTGAATCTCTGTAGAGATTACAATGTTATCCTCTATGATTCTCGAAAGCAATTTGCTGAAATTGCCGGTCAGCATACTCAGATTTACACTTCGGAGCTGGGGTTTCTTTTCCCTGCTGAAAAGAAGCAGCTGTTTCACAAGTTCTCTTCCTTTTTCAGCAGCTTCCACTATCGGTATTGAAACATCGGTAATCACAGGATCATTATCGGAAACCCTGTTCAGTATATCACAGTAGCCCAGAATTACATGCAGCAGGTTGTTGAAATCGTGTGCAACTCCTCCGGCAAGACGACCGATGGCTTCCATTTTCTGAGATTGAATATCCTCAATCTCCTCCCGCATCAGGGACAGTTCTTTTTCCTTGATTATGGTGGTGTCAAAAAGAATACCGGTTATCTCCAGAGGTATCCCGTCGGGACCAATTCTGTTGGCTATGGCACCAATATTGAACCATCTGGTTACAAAATCATCTCCATAGTAGCAGATTTCGCCGAAAACACTTTTAATTCTACCTGAACAGATGTCATCCATGTTCTGCCGCATCTCATCAGAGAGAGATAATTCAAGCAGCCAGTGGGAAAAACGCGGTGGCTCTTCCAGAGGACTGTAAGCCAGGATGTCGAAGAATTCCCTGTTTGCTGTGAGTAGATCTTCTGCAACTGAGGCTTTCCACCTGACAGCACCCGAGGCTTCAAGGGTCAGTTGAAGCTGATCCAGTCTGTTTTGAAGGGCTTTTTGTGTTCTTACAAGTTCTGAAATATCCACAGAAACAATGAGAAGTGATTCCTTCCCTCTGTAGAGAAGTTTTCTAGCGTGCACCAGAAAATGCAGAGAGGGTCTGTTCTTGAGAGAGATTTTCATTGGAACAGATTCCCCGGGGGAAGTTGAAAATGTCTGGTTGAGGAAATTCTCTACCCTGATACGGGTATCCGCATCGACAATCTGGAGCAGGTCACTGTTTTTCTCATCAAATCGAGAAAACCCGTATTTAGCCAGAAGTGACTGGTTGACATACACGATCTGATTGCTCTGCAAGATAACAATGCCGATGTTTTCATCCAGGGATATCTCTTCATAGAGATCGTTTATCTCTGTAAGGCTGTTAAGCAGTGTCTGATGGGCCTGCTCTCTGGTTCTAATGAAAAATACCGCAAGTATTGATACAACTGATGCGACACAAAGAGGGATTGATACAGCATTGTAAACATGCATGGAAAAGGATTTTGGGAGAATCAGTATCCATACAAGGTAGATTGCTGCCGATCCCAAACCTGCAAAGAGCTGGAAAAGAATACCGGATACCTCGAACCTTGATTTTTCAGCCAACCTGAGCAGCAGCCCGAAGAGCAGCGCGGAAAGGATGATACCGATGCCGGCAACCATTCCTGCTCCGCCGATTAATATTCTGTAAATAAGAAGTGGAACTATGGTGATAGTACCCACTACAGGCCCACCTGTAAGGGCAGCCACAACCACTATAGGCGTGCGCATATCAATCAGTACACCAGGAAGAACCTCTACACTGAAGAGAATTGCAAGAATTCCGCAGAAGGCAAATACCAACCCCTGAATAAGCATACTGCTGGTTGATCCTCTGCTTACCTTCCACCTTGAAAACCGGGCGAGGAACAGGAAAGCCACGACCAGCAGTGTGGAATTCTCAATCAGAGCTTTGAAGACATCAATTCTCAAATTTTATCCCTCAATTCAGGCCGGCTTCACCACCTTGAATGCTTCCTCAGGTGTGCAACCGGGGTTTTCCGACATCCAGTCGAGAACAAACCATGCCCCCTTCGTTGTAACACCATTTTTGCAGCACCAGATTACAGTGTCTCGTATTCCATTAACATCAAGTGCTTTCATCCAGTCTTTTCCGGCTCTTCTTGATCCTCTCATGCGATCAGCAAGCAGGCTGGCCAGAGGTCCGGGCTTCAGCTCTGTACTGGTCAGAAGGTCGTCATACAGGTCACAGAGCTCAAGGTTGAGAAGACGATCCATGAGATGATCGCTGAGCCCCAGTTTTCTGTAAATATCGCGTCTTTCCCATGGTTTTTTCGGTAGAAGTTTCTGCAGCTTGTCGAATGTACATGCTGGAATCGGTTGCGGGGGGAGATCTGTATCCGGATACATTCTGTCTGCACCTGGAAGAATTCGCTCGAAATCTGTGTTTCCGTCTGGAAGAGCCTGTCTGGTCTCCGGAGGTATTCCCTGAAATGCTTCATCAATTCTGATGCAGATTTCTTTCACCGTGGTTTCAAGGTCTTCTTCAGGGCCGGCGAAAACAAGAGCTGCATCCTCGGGGAAGATGTTCATGTTTGCTCTTAGAACTTTTGTAGCCTCAGTGAGTACGGGGTTGTATTCAAGACATGCAATAACCCTGATTCTGCCGCGAAGTTCGTCGAGGAACGAGAGTCCAGGTTGAGTTGGCCAGTCTATGAATTTTTTGAATCCGGGAAGAATCATCACAGCAGCTTTGTGATTTTCGGATTCAAGTTTGTCAGGGTTAAAACCCTCTCCTGCGGCAGGAATTTTTTTCAGTACCGTGAATTCAGGCTTGAAACGGTCGGCAGTTAAATCAGATGTTTTCAACTGGTGGCGAAGGTCAAGAAGAGCCTTCTGCCTGTAAGCTTCAGTTTTTGAAAGGGGCTCGATGTAACCTATTTTTGCCACGCCTTTTATCTCAACTCTGGTGCCGCCTCTGATGGATACATTCACATCCTGTCTTACCGAACCGATTCCTCTTCTTACCAGATGAGTGGAACGCATTGTTTCACCGATGAGTTTTGCGGCGATTGCCATTTCAAGAGGAGTGCGTAGTTCAGGGGCAGTCACCGGCTCCACCAGGGGGATTGAAAGACGATCGGTACGAAAGATCACATGGTGACCGATGTCAGATACTTCCCGGCAGGCGTCTTCTTCCATACTCATCTGTATGAAATGAAGCTCTCTGCCCAGGAAAGGAATCATTCCGTTAACGCCGACAATCGCTGTTCTCTGAAAACCGGTTGGAATGGAGCCGTCCAGATACTGCTTGCGTGTGATATGCAACTCATCAACCAGAGACATGTTGAACATCATTGCCAGCTGGAGAGCAGAGTTTATCGCTTCAGGATTGGCATGGAATGGAGGTGTATCATCCATTTCATAAGTACATACAGAGTCATTATAAAGAAGGTAGTGCACCTGTTTCTTTGTTTTGAATTCCATGAGAGCTGTTCCATCATATTCTCCGAACTCACTCAGCGTGGGACGCATGTGACGGAGAATCTCCTGATGGTGTTCATCATTTCTGATTCTTGTGGCACACCGGCAGAACAACTTCCCGGCAGTGGCAAGCTGCTGATGGGTTTCCAGCCCCCCCCTGAAGCCCAGTTCGCGCAGTTCAGTGTAATCCTGCAAAGTTTTTCCTTTCATTACAATATGCTGATTGAATAATTGTTGCGTCGAAAATAACGATTGGAACACTCCGGGTAAACCGGGATAGGTATTGACCGACTGAGCGGGTGAGGCTATTATCGTATTGTGAGATTGGAAGCAATACTTTACGTAGCCGCTTTTCCCGTCAGCTCGGGAAAGGCGGCGTTTATTTTCGCTTCCATTTAACATGAAAGGAGTTACAATGAACATCGAGATCAGCGCGAGGCACTTTGAACTTACTGATTCCCTGAAGGAGCATGTCGATGAGAAATTGTCCGTTCTCGACAAATTCTACGATGGAATCGATGATGTGCTTGTTATTCTTGAGCTTTCTTCAGGATTGAGCAGATCACATGTCCAGTTACGCGGAGACAGGCTCAGACTTGACTCCAGGTCCAAAGGACATGATATGTATTTTTCCTTCGACGATTGTGTTTCTTCTCTCGAGAGACAACTAAAAAAATTCAAGGAAACTCATCACAATCATCCGCATAGAGAAAATAATGGCAAAAAACTTATCTCGGGCGCCTGGTACGTTGCTGCCGAGCCTTCAGAACTCAGTATTCCAGTTCTTCTTGAGGATGCCGCAGAGTTAAAGAGATATTCCACAAATGATGCAATGACAGAATTTGAAGTCAGCGGTGCTGATGACAACCTGATCTTTTTCAACACCGAGACCGACAGCTTCAGTGCTGCTTACAGAACATCCAGTGGCGCCACTCAGGTGGTTGAGCTTGCCCGCAAGGGATAGATGGTGCAGGACCGCTTTCCGGATCCGGAGACTTTTTCTGTTGGCGTCATGTATGAGTGCCTTGGAAAAAGGTTATCACTTGAAGACTTAAGCGATACACGGGGGCACAACCATGCGGTTGTGTCCCCGGATATCAGCCGTCCGGGGCTCTGCCTTTCCGGATACACGTACAAGTTCATGTATGACAGGATACAGATCTTTGGAGAAACAGAAATCACTCTTCTGAATCAACTGTCTCAGCAGGAGAGGGCAGATGCTCTTGCTAATGTATTCGGTTTTCCTGTTGTGTGCAGCATTGTAACGAAGGGGCTTTTGCCACCGGATGAGCTGGTTTCCGCAGCTCGAGAGAAAGAAACGGCGCTGTTTCTTTCCCCGCAGGACACTACACCGTTAATACACGATTTAACGGATTTTCTTGGGGAAGTGTTTGCTCCCCATGTTTCGCTTCATGGAACACTTGTTGATGTTTACGGCGAGGGTCTTCTCGTTATGGGAAGAAGTGCCATCGGGAAAAGTGAGGCAGTTCTTGGTCTTGTGGAAAGAGGACACAGGCTGGTTGCTGATGATCTGGTCAGGGTAAGAAAAGCAGTTAATCGTCTGATCGGTACAGGTGATGCGTTGATTGGATTCCATATGGAGATCAGAGGAATTGGATTTGTTAGTATCGCTGAACTGTTTGGCGTTGGCGCAACAAAGGAAACGCAATCGGTTGACCTTGTAGTGAGGCTTCTTGACGCCGGTCTTGTTGATGAAGCCAACCGGTCAGGGCTGGAAGAAAAATTTATGACTATTATGGGAGTTGATGTTCCAATGCTGGAGATACCGGTTCTTCCCGGAAGAAACATTACTCTCCTTCTTGAAGTTGCCGCCATGATGAATATTCAGGCAAAGGACACCGGGTGTACGTCTGCTGAGCGGTTGAATAGAAAGCTTATAGCCCGCATGGGCAGAAAAAGACTGAGGGACAAATATGATGGAGAAGATAGTAACTGTTCCCAATAAGCTGGGCATTCATGCTCGTCCTGCAGCATTGATTGTACGGTCTGCTGTTGAATTTGATTGTGATGTCTGGGTGGAAAGCCCTACTGACAAAGTTAACGCTAAAAGCATAATGGGTGTTATGACACTTGCAGCTTCAGGGGGAACCGCAATCACTGTGTCCGCTGACGGTCCGGAAGAGATTGAAGCGGTAGAAGCTGTGGTGGAGGTTATTAAAAGCGGCTTCGGGGAAGAGATGATCTGATGTTGTTTAAAGGTATTCCGGCTTCACACGGCATAGCCATCGGACCTGCTTTTCTTCTGAAAGTGGAAGAACTCAGGCATGCCAGAAGATCGCTGGAATCTCCTGCGGAGGCCAGGCAGGAAATTAAAAGATTCCAGGATGCGATTTCTGCAGTTAAACATGATCTTGAGAACATTGCAGATTCAATGGGAGATGTAGTTGAAGGCAGGCAGATTCTTGAATTCCTTCTGCTTCTTCTTCAGGACCCCACAATAATCAAAGAGGTAAAGCACAGCATCCTCAGCGGAATGGTTAATGCGGAATACGCAGTAAGCACCACTCTGCACGGTGTGATGGAGAAATTTAATGTGATGGCTGATCCCTACATTCGCGAAAGAGTCGCGGATGTAAAAGACGTTGGCCGGAGGGTTATTGAGAAGCTCACAGGCACTGAGAAAGAGGCATTGAAGAATCTTGAGCAGCCTGCTGTTCTTGTGGCGAAAGATCTTGATCCATCTGAAACCGCCGGGTTGAAGCCGGGTCAGGTTCTCGCTTTCGTTACTGATATGGGTGGCAGAACTTCTCATACTACCATTCTTGCCCGGGCTCTTGGTATTCCTGCCGTGGTTGGGCTTCAAGCGATTACTTCAGAAATAAACCCTCGCGATACTCTCATAGTGGATGGTATACACGGCCATGTGATAGTAAATCCCACAAAAGAAGAACTCAAATATTACCGTGATATCAGGAGTAGATTTCAGGAAGCCGAGAGTCTTCTTCAGCGGATGAATCCCGGACCTGCACTCACTGAAGATGGTGTCAGATTTGAACTTGCGGCTAATATTGAGCTTCCTCACGAGGTTGAGCTTGTAAAAAAACTTGAAGCGGATGGAATTGGTCTGTTCAGAACTGAATTCCTCCGTCTTATCCAGGAAAAGGGCGAGAGTGAGGAAGATCACTTCGACATATACAACAAAGTAGCATTTGAGATGCTGCCGAAGCCGGTGATAATTAGAACCTACGATATGGGTGGAGACAAGTTTAGAACCGGACTGGACTCCGGCAAGGAAGCCAATCCTTTCCTGGGATACAGGGCTATAAGGATTGGACTGGACAGACCTGCGGAGTTCTCCATTCAGCTTCGAGCAATTCTGAGAGCTTCTGTGCATGGGAACATCCGGATGATGTTCCCGATGGTAACCCATGTTGAACAGCTTCGCAGACTTAGAGATTTACTGAAATTGGTCAAGAACGACCTGACTGCCCGGAATATCCCCTTTGATGAAAAAATGCAGGTTGGAATTATGGTGGAGACTCCGGCAACTGTTATTACCCTCGACCTGATGTTGCCCTATGTGGATTTTGTTTCAATTGGCACAAACGATCTTACTCAGTACACTCTGGCTGTTGACCGGGGAAATCCGAAAGTAGCCGATTTGTACGACTCTTTCCATCCGGCAGTTTTGAGGCAGATAGATACAGTTGTAAGGCTTTCTCATTCCAGAGGGAAATGGGTCGGGGTCTGCGGATCCATGGCCGGTAATCCTCTTGCAGTTCCACTTCTGATCGGATTTGGAGTTGATGAACTGAGTGTGGCTCCGTCTCTGATTCCGGACGTGAAGAAAATGATCGCAGTGGTTACTACACATGCAGCTCGGGAAATGGCAGAGAAATCTCTCTCAATTGAGACCGGTTTAAGGGTCAGAGCCCTTGTTCACTCTTATGTGATTGGAAAATATCCGGAAATCCTGCTTGACGAGAACGACTGGAAAACTGGAGGCTGACATATGCATTGTATCATACCCGCTGCCGGCAAGGGCTCTAGAATGCGGCCACTTACCTGGTCCAATCCGAAACCCCTCATTCCTGTTGCCGGTCGCCCCATGCTGGCTCATGTGATGGATTCGCTGCTGGAAGCTGATGTGGATCACATTACCCTTATCGTGGGTTATCTGGGGGATGCCATTGTCTCCTGGGCCAGAGCCGCTTATCCAGACATAAAAGTTGATTTTGCAGTACAGGAAAAGGCTGATGGTCTGGCTTCAGCAGTTCTTCTCGCTGAACAATATGTTGATGACGGCCCATCGATGATTGTTCTTGGAGACACGCTTTTTTCAGCAGACCTCTCTGTTCTTCGAGGCGAAACCAGAAACATGATTGTGACCTCTCCGGTGGAAGATCCTTCAAGATTCGGTGTGGTTGTAATGGATGGCAGCAGTGTTGCAAAACTTGTTGAGAAGCCGTCTGAACCCATAAGCAATCTTGCTATTGTTGGTGTTTACTATTTTGCCAGCGGTAAAAAACTTATGAGATACTGCAGGGAATTGAAGGAAAGAGAGATAAAAACCAGAGGTGAGTATCAGCTTACGGATGCCATGCAACTCATGCTGCAAAGCGGTGAGCCCTTTGGAATACTGGACATTGACGGATGGTACGACTGCGGGAAACCGGAAACTCTTCTAGAGACCAACAGAGAGCTTCTGGACAGAAGCGGTGGTTCCGGTTCTCCAGTTCTTGAGAACTCTGTGGTAATCGATCCCTGCTTCTTCGGTGAGGGAACCGTTATCAGGAATTCCGTTGTTGGTCCATGGTTTTCCGGTGGAGCAGGGGTTCTTGTAGAGAACTCAAGAATAAGCAACACCATTGCAGGAACTGATTCCGAGTTCAGGTATGTGATCTTGACGGAGTCAGTTGCAGGGGAGAGGTCAATTGTACACGGGTCTCCATCAAAGATGTACACAGGCGACGATTCAGTTGCGGAGACATAACAAACGAATAGCGCTCTATGCATCTTCCGCTGCTAACCGCGGTGGTACGGGTGTTTATACGGGAAGACTGATTAACGGGTTCAGGGAAGCCGGAATCACGGAAGTTGTTCCGCTTGGTCTGGAAAGTTCAGGGTTTGCGGGAAAACTGCTATCAGAACACTTTTCAATTCCCCGGATGGTCAGGAAAGAGGGATTCGACCTTCTTCATCTTCCCGCATTCGGTGGAAGGGCTGTCAGTGGCGTGCCTTATGCAGTAACAGTGCATGACATGGCATTCATGGCCCGACCGGACTGGTTTCCTTCACTCAGATCCCTCTATTACAGACTTCATTTTCCCAGAGTGGCCAGGGGAGCATCAGTAATAATTGCAGACAGCGATTTTACAGTATCTGAGATAAAAAAACATCTGGGACTGACTGCCAGTCGGGTTTATCTGTCAGCTCCTGAAAATAATGCTGATGAAACCCTCTTCCGGAAAACTTTTGGTATTGAGGGCAACTACATTCTCTCAACCAGCACAATCGAGCCAAGAAAAAACATAAGTACCCTGCTCGAGGCCTGGCCTTCCATCAAAAAGATTCATCCGGAATTGACCCTTGTTGTTGCAGGCAGATGGGGATGGGGCAGAAAAGAAACAAAACTGGCTCTGTTGAACACACCCGGAGTCAGCTGGGTTGGTTCAATTCCGGAAGATCAACTCTTGAGTGCCTTCTCGGGTGCCCGCTTGCTGGTCTATCCTTCCCTTTACGAGGGATTTGGTCTACCCCCCCTGGAGGCAGCAGCTTCTGCTCTTCCCTTCGTAATCGGACCTGCCGACACACTGCGCGAAATTTTCGGATCGGTTGCTGCCGCAATATCCGGGGAAACTGCAGTTTCAATCGCGCGAGCAGTTCTTGATGCCCTGGATAAGCCGTGCAAACCTGCGGAACTTCGAGAATTCGCCGCTCAGTTCACGGATGAAAAGATGGCTGAAAATACGTACATGGCTTACGGGAAGGCATTTGAATGAAAATTCTTCAGGTATACAAGGATGTTTTTCCGGAAGTCAGCGGTGGAATTGAAAGGTACATACATGACCTTTCCCTGTTTCTCGGGAACAGGGGGCACTCTGTGCAAATTCTTGTGGCAGGCGGTGGTGACAGAGTTGTGGATGGCCTGACAGTTACAGGCATGTGGTCACCATTCAGGATAATGTCCAACCCTGTTGTACCCGGCTTTACCCACTTTCTGGCAGAGACTGATGCGGATATTATCCATTTTCATCTGCCCCTGCCGGCAGCAGTCATGGGATGGGCTCTGGTTAAAAAAACCCGAAGAAAACCATATATTGTTACATACCATAGTGATATAGTTCGTCAATCTTTTGTGATGCCGGTTTATGGGCCTTTTCTCCGCAAGTTTCTTCAAGGAGCGGTAAGAGTAATCGCCACATCAGATAACTACATTCGCACCTCATCCTACCTGAGTGGTTTACAGAATTCTGAAGCAATTCCCATTGGAGTTGATCTTCAACGATTCAAGCCTGATAACGGCGTGAAAAGAAGTTATTACCTTTTTGTGGGGAGGTTCAGAAGATACAAAGGCATTTTTGTTCTTCTGGAAGCGTGGAGAAAGATGTCGGCTCCCCCGGATCTTGTACTCGCCGGTGGAGGAGGGGTTATTCGCAAAGTCAGAGAGTTTATCAGAGCGCACAAACTTCCGGTAGTTGTAGCGACTGATGTCTGTGATGACGAACTTGTCAAGCTGTACCAGGGCGCAAGAGCTCTTATTCTTCCTTCGACTCAGCGCAGTGAGGCATTCGGTATGGTTCAAGTAGAAGCTATGGCCTGTGGGACAGCTGTGATAAGCAGCAATTTGCCTACCGGCGTATCGTGGGTTAACCGGCACAACGAAACAGGGTTTCTTTTTGCAGCAGGAGATCCGTCAGCTCTCTGCGACGCGGTTGTACAGTTTGAGGAATCGAATGAGACAAGAACGGAAATGTATAAGAGAGCAAGAAAAAGGGCTCAGGATTTTCTTGACAGTACGGCTCTTTTTAAAAAAGTGGAAGAATGTCTGATAAAAGCAACAAAGATCTGACAATTCTGATTCTCACTGCAACAGCTCTCGGTGTAGTGGACAGTCTCATTCCAAGACCAATACCATTTATGAAACTTGGTCTGGCCAATGTAGCTGCAGTAATAGCTGTTGTCAGATATGGTTTATTGAAAACACTGGAGTTGAATCTTCTCAGGGCTTTCGCGGTGGCTTTGATCACCGGTCTGCTGGCCACACCTGCTTTTCTTCTTTCTATTTCGGGGGCAGCATTAAGTGCTGTAACCATGGGGTTGCTCCGGAGGGTGCTGCCGGACAGATTATCAGTGCCGGGGCTTTCTGCTGCAGGAGCAGTAGCATCGCTGTGGGGGCAACTTCTTGTTACCGGCCTTGTTCTGCCGGGACTTCCGTTGCAGAATATTGTATTATTGCTGACTCTGTGGGGAGTTGTTTCCGGTCTGGCGGTTGGTCTGCTGGCGCAAAAGGCTATGGGCAGGAGTTCGAGAACTGAAGCATTGCGCAAAGCCGAGGGTTAAATTAAGATACAGAGGTAGGAAGGAAGACTATTGTTACACGGAAGATCCACAGGTTTCTGGATTTTCATTGCCCTGGCGGGCATGATGACGGGTACTGTTTTTGGTGAAGCGATTGGTGCTGTGTTGCCGGACAGTTCTGCTGCTCTGAGGCAGTTTTTCAGCGGAAGTGCTGAGTTTTCGATTGGACCTTTGGGTTTCGATATCTACATCCTCAGGTTTCATCTTACTGAAATTGCCGTGAAGCTCAACATCATGTCATTCGCAGGTCTTCTTGCAGTAGGTGTGTTATACAAATGGTTCTGACCGCATAGGGGGTTAATTTTGGGTCGTATTGGAACCACGGAACTTGTGCTGATTCTTGTTGTGCTTCTTCTTCTCTTCGGAGCAAAGAGAATTCCTGATATTGCCAGATCTGTGGGAAAATCTTTGAATCAGTTCAAAAGAGGTTTGAAAGAAGCAGATGCAGATATAGATTCAGATTCCAATGAAGATAATAAAAAGGATGGCAACAATAAAATGCAGAGCGGGGAGTGATTCTGTATGGCAACTGTTAGTTACAGCGCAAAAGAAATCGACTGCAAGATTGTCTATGCAGGTCCCGGGTTGTCAGGAAAAACAACAAATGTCAAGTATATTCACAGCCAGGTAGCTTCTGATTATCGGGGGAAGTTGATTTCTCTGGCCGCCGGTAACGACAGAACTCTGTTTTTTGATTTCCTGCCTCTTGATTCAGGCGAAATCAACGGCTTCAAAATCCGCCTTCATCTTTACAGCGTTCCAGGTCAGGCAATGTATTCGGACAGTCGCAGACTGATACTTCAAGGTGTTGACGGTATCGTATTTGTTGCCGATTCTCAGGAGTCGAGGATGGATGCAAATATCGCCAGCCTGAGAGACCTCAAGGAAAACCTGCGCAGTCAGAGGAGAAAAGGCGTCAGCCTTGTTTTGCAGTGCAACAAGAGGGATCTTCATGATGCAATTCCAGTTCCTGAAATCGTCCGTGAACTGCGTTTATCACGTGTTGCATGCCTGGAAGCAGTTGCGTCAGAGGGCAAAGGGGTTTTTGAGACCCTGCGCAGGGTAAGTCGAATGGTAATTGGAAGATTGCACCGACAATTTGAAATACTGGAAGGAAGAGCCTGATGTCTGATTCGTTCGTTGATTTGCTGCTGGTTAGATTGGGCAGGGAAGAGGAAAAGAAGAAAGTTCTGAAACTTCTAATAACAAACCTTGACTTGTCAGTTGTAGAGGCAGAGAATGCTGTAGCCAATTCACCTGCTGTGATTAAAGAAGCCGTACCTATGAATGAGGCAAGAATCATACAGAAAGATCTTTACCCGTATATCGATTTGCTGCCCAGGCTTGAAGATGGGCTTGACGTGAATGATGAAACAGATGCAGAAGATGCAGAAGAGGAAGAAGAGGTAAAAGAGGTAAAAGAGGAAAAAGAGGAAACACCTGAAGTTGATACCAGCCACACCAGGACAGAAGATCGACCGCTGGACGATTACATAATTACTCAACCATCTCTCGTTGACAACACTGACTATGAGCCGATTGAGACAACTTCAGCAAGTGAAGAAATAATTTCCACAACCCGATGCCATATCTGCGGAAGAACTCCTACAAATGGGGAAAGACTGGCACCGTGCAGAACCTGCAGCCAGCTGACATGCAGGAACTGCTTCGACAGAATTGCTCATGTCTGCAACCACTGTGCAAAAGATGGAAAGGCAATCGACAGGGCAAATGAGGGAATGGGCACTCAAGTTGAAAAAGGTCTCGAATTCGATACTGAAGAACCCGTTAAAGAAACCAGTGGCAGGAGTTCCAATTATCTGAGGATTGCTGCTGCCGTTATCTTTGTTTTTGCTATCGCAGCTCTTTTCTACTTTATGGATCCGATGAATCTTTTTCCCGACGGTCAATACTCTTCTGTTGCGGAGATTGAAGTAATTAATACCGATACAACTCAGCAGGTTGTAGAGGACTCAACAGGTGTTATTGAAATAGCGATTGATACAACCGCAGCGCCAGCTGATACCTTGAACGCCGATGATCCTTTTGGTCTGCAGTCCATTGCTCTTCCCGATGGTTGCATTCCAGATGAGAATCCCTCTCCGATTAATTATCAAAGAAGTGTGCCGCGAGAAGTCTACGCGGAAATTCCCGCAGAGGAAAGTGAAATCATATTCGGTCAGCTGGAATTGATTGCATCCTCCATTCCAGTAGTACTGGATGACGGTGTTTTTCTTGTTTACCACGATACGACCAGCGTACTGGTTGTTGCTCTTCTACATCCTGTGGAAACGGAAGTACGAATACAGCTGATGCGGGAAATCGCTGCATGGCTTATTCCCACTCAGATCGACCAGCTTGTGCTCATCTACAGAGAGAACCGCTATCAGGAGGCTATTCTATTCAGTCTTGTGCAGGAAGCATTTCCGGATGTGGAGGGTATTTTCAGCCCAAGACAGTTCCAGGGCATCTTAGGTTACAGAGAGGATTGCTGGGAATCAATCACCGGCCCGGTGACTCAGTGGTTTTCCACAATAGAATAGTTGTTCTTTAAAGCTCAGAAAACGGGAGTTCTTAATCCATGCCAAGAGATACCAAGAGAAAGTTAGTTATCATTGAGTCCCCCGCCAAAGCCAAGAGTCTGAAAAACTATCTTGGAAAGGGGTGGGATGTTGTTGCCTCCTATGGCCATGTAAGGGATCTGCCTCTTAATCGTATCGGGGTTAACAGTGAAACACTTGAGCCCACATACACTGTTCTTCCTCAGAAAAGGGCAGCCGTTGCCAAACTGAGGAAAACGGCCTCTGCATACAAAGAAATTTATCTTGCAGCCGATCCTGACCGCGAAGGTGAGGCAATTTGCTGGCATATCTATAAACTATTACAGGGTAAGGGTATAACATTTAAGCGTATCAGGTTCAATTCTATTACAAGAGATGCCGTAAGAGCGGCTTCAGCAGTAGCATCAGACATCGATATGGATCTTGTAGATGCCCAGCAGGCCAGGCGGGTTATGGATCGTCTGGTTGGATACAAGATCAGCCCTTACCTCTGGAGAACCGTGGGCAAGGGGCTCAGCGCGGGAAGAGTGCAGACGGTTGCACTACGGCTGATTGTGGAGCGGGAACAGTCTATCAATAGTTTTATTCCGAAAGAGTTCTGGCCGGTTACTGCGGAATTTGACCAGAACGGTTCCAGATTTCAGACGAAACTGTTCAAATTCCAGGGGAAAAGAGCTGACGGAGATAAGTATTCTCCCGGTAACAGTGAGAAAGCAGACAACATTCTGAACAGAGTGAGAGAAGCCAGGTGGGAAATCAGTTCGGTTGAAGAGAAAGAGAAGGCGAGAAAGCCAGTTCCCCCATTCATTACAAGCTCTCTTCAGGTTGCTGCCTCCGCCCGATTTTCCATGCCGCCATCAGTAACAATGCGAATCGCCCAGGATCTTTACGAGGGGTTTGAGATTGACGGTGAAACAACCGGTCTAATCACCTACATGCGTACTGACTCGGTTCGAATTGAACCTGCTGCGATCGAAGAGTGTCGCAGTTTCATCACTGACAAATGGGGGGTGGAAAATCTTTCTCCCAAACCAAGGCGATACAGGGCAAGCGGCGGGGCTCAGGATGCGCATGAAGCCATAAGACCAACTGATGTAACGCGTACCCCGGAGCTTATGGCGGGAATTATTGACCCCAGGCACTTGAAGCTGTACTCTATGATCTGGGGACGCTTTGTGGCTACCCAGATGATCAATGCCGTAGTTGCGGAAACTGTTGTTCTCGTTTCCGGTGCAGATACGGTTTTCAAAGTCACAGGACAGAAGATGGTGAACCCCGGATTTTCCATCGCAGACCCCGCACAGCTTAAAATCACCAGTGAGATTCCCTCTCTTGCAGAAGGCTCTGTCGAACTTGAGAATGTATCGGCGGAACAGAAATTCACAAAGCCGCTTCCCCGGTACTCAGAAGCAGCACTTGTGTCAGAAATGAAGAAGAAGGCAATCGGAAGACCCTCCACTTATGTTTCAATAATTGCCACTCTGAAAAAACGCACCTATGTCGAACTTAAAGAAAAGAAACTTTTCCCCACAGAGGTTGGAACTGTAACAACTGATCTCCTCATCCGTCTTTTTCCACATCTGTTTGATGTGGGTTTCACAGCCAGACTGGAAGAATTACTGGATCTCGTGGCTTCCGGCAAAAAAAGTTACAAAGAAGCAGTGTCCCAGCTTTATACTCCCCTTGCTGCATCTCTTGAGGAAGCCATGAGGCGTCTCCCGGAGATAAAAGCATCAATGGTTAAAGAAACTTCAGAGAAGTGTCCGAAGTGCGGGAAAAAGCTTCTTGAAAAAATGGGGAAATTCGGAAAATTTCTTGCCTGCAGCGGCTTCCCCTCCTGCAGGTACACGCGTCCACTTGGTGAAGCTGCCGAGGCCGTCATATCCGATGTCAAATGCACTGAATGCGGTAAAAATATGCTTATTAGAAATGGCAGGTATGGCAGGTATCTTGCCTGTTCCGATTCTGCGTGCGCTCAAACACAACCGGTTCCGGTGGGTGTGAAATGTCCTGTTGAAAAGTGTACAGGAGATCTGGTTGAGAGAAAGTCCCGGAAGGGCAAGTTGTTCTATTCATGTAACAGATACCCTGATTGCGACTTCGCTATGTGGAGCAAGCCGGTCGCAAAAGAGTGTCCCAGATGTGGATTTCCCCTGCTTGAAGAGAGAAAGAAAGGGGTGTTCTGTCCCAGTTGCAAGAAGAAGATAGACTGATTCTGGAATCATTCAGAGATGAGCTCCGCCACGGCAGGGGGCTCTCTCCAATCACGGTGAAAGCATACACCGCTCAAATGGTCGATTTTGTCAGGGAGGGAGGATCGTTAGCTCAGGGTTTCAGTATAACACCCATGCGCGAATACCTGATGCAACGGGCTTCCACTGGCCTGTCACCCCGGACAATTGCCCGAATGGTCAGTTGCTTCCATACTTTTTCAAGCTGGCTTGTGGAGACCGGGCGTTCTGAAGTTGACCATGCTCAGTTACTTCAGCCCCCCAGAATACCACGGAATCTTCCGGGATTTCTCGGCGTCAGCGAGGTAAAGAGTGTTCTTGGTGCATATGATGTTTCCATGCCGGATGGACTCCGAAACAGGGCGGTGGTAGAGCTTCTTTACGGCGCCGGTCTCAGGGCTGCAGAAGTGGCATCTCTTCTTCTGCATGACACAGACATCGCAGCCTGTACCGTGAAAGTAATGGGCAAAGGCAGGCGTGAGAGAATTGTTCCCATTCCAGCAGGAACTTCAGAATATTTGGGTAGATGGATAAACAAACGTTCTGAATTAGTCGCAAACGAGGATCCGGGCACTCTTTTCATCAGTGTCAGAGGGCGAAAGCTTGACCCCAGAGATATACGGCGTATTGTTTCAGCTGGCGTAGAAGGTGCAGCCAGGGCAGCAGGGGCCACACCTCATACATTCAGACACAGTTTTGCCACCCATCTTCTGAATGGAGGAGCAGACATCAGAACCGTTCAGGAACTGCTTGGCCATGCCGGGATAGGAACAACACAGATATACACGCATCTGACGACAGGGAAGTTGAAAGGTGTTTACATGCAGTCACACCCCAGGGGGAAAAAGTGAAGATTAAAGGTGCATTCACAACTGACAGAATTATTGCAATAGCCGCAGCTCTGGCTGCTCTCACAGTTTATGTAATTACACTGGCACCTTCGGTCAGCTTCTGGGACAGCGGGGAATACATAACATGCTCGTGGGTTGTTGGAATTCCACACCCCCCCGGTGTTCCATTTTTCGTCTTGCTGGGAAGAGTGAGTACACTGATTTTCGGTTTTATTCCTTCCATTGCAGCAAGGGTGAATCTGATGTGTGCTCTGGCAGGAACCGTTACAATCGGTCTTGTTGCAAGATTGATACAAAGATGGAGTGTAAGGCTTAAATTTGAGCCATGGCTCTACAGACCGATCTCAGTTGCAGGGGCTCTTATGGCAGCCTTCAGCTATACGGTATGGAGGAACAACAATGCCACGGAGACCTATGCCATGGCTGGTCTTCTTTCCCTTCTCATCCTCTGGGTTTTTGACTTGTGGATTGAGAGGCGATTGCACGGCAAAGCTGCCGGCAGGCAACTGCTTCTCACAGGTTATCTGATGACGCTTGCCATCGGTAACCACCTCAGTGCTCTTATTGTCACCCTTCCAATCATTGCAATGTATGTTCTGTATGCATTCAGGAAAAGAGCACATGAATGGAAATCGCCCAGTTTCCTGGTGATTTTCGCGGGTCTCATGATACTTGCTTTCAGTATTCACCTTTACATGCCTCTCAGGGCCGTACAGAACCCTGAGATCAACGAAACAAATCCATCCGTATGGACAGAATTCAAAGAGGCTATTGAAAGAAAGCAGTATGGTCAGGTATCTATTTTCAGCAGAAAGGGACCATTCCAGAATCAGCTCGGGCTGTTTGCTGAATACCTTTCATGGCAGGTGGGAAGACCTGAGGCATGGACTGGAGCCATGGGAACACCCGGCGGAGTTATCTGGGCTTTTCTATGGATGGGCACGGCCGTTCTCGCTGTTACCGGTCTTGTGGTTATTGGCTTGAGGAGGCGTGATTTACTTATTCTGATCGGTTTGTCATTTATTATGGCGAGTCTTGCTTTTGTGGTTTATCTGAATTTCAAAACAGGCCCCGAAGGCACTGCACTGGGAGAGGTTCGAGAAAGAGATTATTTCTTCGGCGCTTCATTCATCTTCTTCGCGGTGCTCGCGATGATTGGGCTGGGTTCTCTGTTTGCGTCGGCAAAGAGCAGGCTTGTTAAAAACGCAGCATGGTCCATGCTGCTCTTTCCAATGATTTCACTTGGAATGAACTGGCACCATTGTGACAGGTCAGGTGACTATGTTGCAAGAGACTACGGTATCAACTTGCTGGAATCATGCCCGGAGAATGCCGTGATAATAACCAACGGCGACAATGACACATTCCCGTTGTGGTTCGTCCAGGGAGTTCTGGGTGTGCGCAGGGATGTTATTATCTCCAACCTCAGTCTGATGAACACAAGGTGGTATGTTGAGCAGCTTGTTGCCAGAGACCCTGATTTGTTGAGTTACCCGAAACTTACAATCGAGAACATGCAGCCGGTATTCATCTGGGGGCCCAATTTCTTTCATGTTTCATCCGATGGATTACCCGCCACAGGAGAGATTGACAGGCAGACGCTTGATGCTACTTTCAATAGCCAGTGGCCATGGGTTCTCAGTCAGGAAGCAATCAGTATTCCTGTGCCAACCCTGGGCAGAGGCAACCAGGGATCTGTTCCAATGCAGGATCTTCTTCTGATCAACATGATCAGAAACAAAGGTGTTCACGGAAGAGAAATAATGATAGCAGGAACCGTTTCCGGAGAAAACAGGAAATATGTTCAGGACTATCTTCAAATGCAGGGTATTGCTTTCCGGGTAATGGACAGTCCTGTCCGTCAACATGTAAACACTGAACTTGGGTGGGCACTTGCAGAGCAGTTTCTCACAACAGGTCTTGATGATCCCGGCGTTTACAAGGATGACCAGGCTGTACAGATCGCCAATAACTACGTGGCTGCATACAACAGACTGGCATATCAGTTTATGGCGGAAGGCAATGCGGAGATGGTGCAGGTTTGCCTTGACCGCTCTGAATTGCTTTTTTCGGCAATGCCCAGAGAATGGCTTAATATCATGTTCAGCTTTGTTCTCATAAAAGCCAGATTCATTCACGGTTTCGAGGGTGTTGACGCTGCCACAGCCTATGTGGTCGGAGCAGCATCCTACATGGACAGCATGTCGGTTGTTTATGGAATTCGCAGCTTGAATACTGCGGCGGCACAGCTTACCACCCTTACCGGTGAGTTTGAACAGGAGGCTGCTTTTGACGGGGTTATCGATTTTTTAAGCGATGGTTCCCCCGCCCAGGAATGGATAAGGATAGAGAAGGATCTCTCTTTCGGTAATTACATTGCTGCAAGAAGACACCTTCAGGAGCTCAAGACTGAATGGGCTGGAGAGTACCTGCCGGTTCTCGGGCTTATGGAAAAAACTGTTGACAGGTTCACAATATACAGTCCTGTGGGAAGTGGCATGAGCATCATTGACACCGCTTTTGCATCTGTATTCACCTATACAGATCAGACAAGCGCATCTCTGGAATGGAACGATGATATTTCAGCAGCATCAATTGTTGTTGAGATGGTGGGGCTTGCCTCCAGAGGCAGCATAATGTCTGCTGTTTCCCTGGGCAGCATAATGGCGCAGGTTGTTGATTCAGAAGCGGAAGCTCTGATTCTCACAGATCTGTGCGGTGTTTTTGCAGCAGACCCGGAAAGAGCAGAGGAACTTTCTCTCTGGTTTTTACTCTCTTCAGGAACATTTTCACCCGAGGCCAGGGCGGTAAATCTTGCAGACGACGGGTTTGCAGGACTCAGCTACGCGATTCTTGTAAATGATCTGGAAATTGAGCCGGAACAGGCACTGACAATCTGCCATTCCGGTCAGTCAATCGCCGGTCAGATCAACTGACAGCTGGAGGAGTAATGAATTTCAGATCAACAACAGTTATAGGAATAGTTAAAAACGGCAAAGCCGCAATGGCTGCCGATGGTCAAGTTACCCTTGGTGACACCATTATGAAGATGACCGCAAAAAAATTGAGAACGCTCTGCGGTGGAACTGTGCTTGTGGGCTTTTCCGGTGCCGGTGCCGATGCTTTTGCACTGGTGGAAAGGCTGGAGGAAAAACTGGAGGCTTTTCGTGGAAATCTTCCAAGAGCCTCTATTGAACTTGCCAGAGAGTGGAGAACGGATAAGTACCTCCGTGAGTTGAACGCCATGCTTGCTGCGGTCGACAGTCATCATGCTCTTATCATTGGAGGCTCGGGAGAGGTGGTTGAATCCCCCGATGGTATTGTCTCTGTGGGATCGGGATCTCCCTACGCCATAGCAGCCGCAAGGGCTCTGATGAAGCACACCAGAATGGGTCCGCTGAGGGTTGCCAGAGAGTCAATCTCCATCGCAGGCGATATATGCATTTACACCGGGGGAGAGCTTCAGTCGGAGGAAATATGCCAATCACAAAAACGATGACACCGGCGGAAACGGTCACATGGCTTAACAGGCATGTTATCGGACAGGATGAGGCAAAGAGAACAGTTGCCATTGCCCTCCGGAACAGATACAGAAGAAGACTGGTTGAAGAACCCATGCGGTCGGAGATATATCCCAGCAATCTGATAATGATGGGGCCCACAGGCGTGGGGAAAACAGAAATTGCGAGGAGAATGGCCAACATGGTTGGAGCCCCCTTCGTAAAAGTTGAGGCCACCAAGTACACTGAGACGGGTTATGTAGGCAGAGATGTTGAGGGGATTATCAGAGATCTTGTTCGTTCAGCGGTAAATCTTGCTACCGGCAAAGCTCGTGAGAAAAAGAGCGAAGAGGCCGAAGCCAGGGTCAGTAAAAGAATCCTTGACGCTGTTTCCCGGAATGGTGTTGATTACGGGTCTGCTGAAGAGCTTGCAGAATTACTCAGCAAAGGCAGACTTGACACCATCGAAATTGAACTTTCTGTAACAGAAAAGGCAATTGGTGTTGAGGTGTTTCCGATGATTCCCGGACAGGGATTCGATAATCAGATGAACGACCAGATGAAAAAAATGCTGGACAAGGTTATCGGGAAGCGAAGAAAAAATATCAGGCTTACAGTTGCCGAAGCGAGAAAAAAACTTTTTGAAGATGAGCTGGCCAGAATTCTTGAGGGTGGAGATCATATTAAGGAAGGTCTCAAGCTCGCCCAGGAAGAAGGCATTGTTTTCATTGATGAGATAGACAAGATAATAGGATCGGAGGGCGGAAGCGGCCCTGACGTTTCAAGAATGGGAGTTCAGAGAGATCTTCTTCCGCTGGTTGAAGGCAGCACAGTGGCGACAAGATACGGTCCGGTGAAGACCGATCACATTTTGTTTATCGCTGCAGGAGCTTTTCATGGAAGCAGCCCGGCAGATCTTATCCCTGAGCTTCAGGGAAGATTTCCTCTGAGGGTTTCACTTGATCCGCTTTCCGAGAAAGACCTTCTTCGAATACTCACAGAACCGGAAAGCTGTATTCTTGATCAGTATGTGCAGCTTCTTGCCGCGGATGGGCTTGAGCTTGTTCTTGAAGAACAGGCTAAAGGGAGAATTGCAGCTGTTGCCAGATACCTGAATGAGGAAAAAGAAGACATTGGTGCCAGACGACTGAGATCCGTTCTTTCTTTCCTGCTGGATGAATACCTTTTTGGTGCTCCGGATCTGATTCGAGGAAAGGTCAGACTAACCGGGAAGAAAGCAAAGGAGAGGCTTGGGGTGCTGGTTGAAAGAAGAGATGAAGAAGGTTATATTCTCTAGTGTTGTGCCGGGCGTCATTATGAATTGGGGGAATGATGCACAGATCAGGTGACGAAGTTGCTTATAAAATCGTTTATTACGGGCCGGGCCTTTCCGGCAAAACAACAAATCTCAGGGGTATTCGCGATATTATCGCCCCGGAGAATCGCGGAAGGCTTGTAACACTCTGCACCAGGTGTGAGAGAACTGTATTTTTTGACTTCCTTCCAGTGAATTTTGCCAGAATCGGAGACATGCGAATTAAGCTTCATCTGTATTCGGTACCAGGGCAGGCATACTATGCCCTGAGCCGAAGGGTCATTCTTGACGGTATTGATGGAGTTGTCTTCGTAGCAGACAGTCAGAAGGAAAGAGCTGAAGCGAATCTCAGCACCATTGACGACCTGGAACACAATCTGAAAAGCTACGGTCTTGACATGTCCATGATTCCGATGGTTCTTCAGTTCAACAAGAGGGATCTTCCCGGAATAATGTCAACCAGCAGAATGGGTACTGATCTTAACAAGTTTGGCTGGCCTACCGTAGAGTCAGTTGCCATCGGCGGAAGTGGTCCGGCGGAGACTCTGAAGATTATTGCCTCGCAGATAGCCAAGCGCCATGCGCGCACGGGCTGACACAAAAACTCATATTAGAGTTGCCCTTCTTCTGCTGTTCCTTGTAGCGGGAGGGTTTGCTTTCCGTTCAGTTTTCGCTACGTCAGTGATGCCACCTCCTTCCAGAATGCAGGGCGAGACTACCCAGGCTTACAGATACACCAGGATGATTTCAGAAGGCACTGGAGTACCTTCAGTAGATACTCTTGTTATGCGCCCGAACGGTTTTACCACGGCAGAAAACTCAATTTTTGAAGAGTACATTGCCGGTGGAATACATCGAGTCACTGGTGGAGATCTGGAAAGTTTTCTGTTAATCTTCTGCCGTCTTTTTCCTCTTCTGGTTGTTCCGATCATTTTTTTCTGGATGCGCAATTCACGTTTTTCAATACAGGAATCTTTCACAGGCGCCGGGTTGTATGCGGTTTTCCTGCCGGCTCTTCTTCGAACAAGAGGCGAGAGCTTTTACCGCGAAACCGTAGCACTGCCACTTATTACGCTAACTCTTGCACTGACCGATATGGGGATCAGAAGCGATAAGAAAGACACTCTCAAGTTCTCTGTCACAGCTGCTGTAACCTTATTCCTTGCTCTTGCATCATGGAAAGTTACCGGTTTTATCTCTTTCTTCCTTTTTACCTGGCTGGCTTTTAGAAAACCGGGCCTTCGCTCAGTTCTTCCCATGGCTCTCAGCCAACTGGCTGCATCGCTTCTTCTGCTTCACATGCGCCACGACGGGGCTGTGCTTTCTCCCGGTACTCTTATGGCTGTTGCCGCCGTTGCCTCCTCGTACTTTAAGGGTAAATTTATCCCATGGGCAGGGCTTCTTGCTTCTTTCACCACAGGCGCATTTCTCGGCTCCTCCTCCAGTGGTCATGTGGTTTCTGTAATTGCAGCAAAGCTGAAATTCATGTTCAGCCATCCGGATGATCCAACACTGCTTTCCGGAGATGCCCGTCTTTTCTGGGTCAGCGGGTACACCAGCCCATCGGCTGCTCAGATAATTCTGCTTTTCGGGGTTGCCGCACTTATTGCCATCTGGGGATGGAAGCCATTCCGAGAAAAAACCCGCAACTCAGCCATGTTGTTTCTTGTACCTCTTTCCATTGCCGGCTACCTTTTCTTTGACAGACTTCATGTGCTTCTGGCAATCGGTATTATTCCACCGGTAATTGCTGCTTCCCGTGGAAGGAAGTGGGTTCTTCCCCTTCTTCTGACCATCTTCGGTGTACAAACCATGTTTGCACCTCAAATAGCAAACACTATTTCCAGTGCGGGAATGTCATTGGGAGATTCCTCCTCTCTTCTCGGTGATTCTGAACTGGACGATCTTATAAACTGGGCGGATGAGAATCGTGGCACAATGCTTTCATTCTGGCATATCTCCGGGTTACTTTCTGCGTATGCTGAAATGCCGGTTGTTACACACACATTCTTTGAAAACACAGGGAATCGTGAAACCATTATTGAGTTTGCAGAAAGAATCTACGGCACAGAGGATGAGATGGTTGATTTCATGGAAGGAACCGGAGCAGAATATCTGGTTTACCAGGCCGATTTCATCTTCGACAGAACCCCTCAGGGACTTCTTTACCTGGCTGCACTAACAGAGATTCCTGATGGTTCCCTTGCAATAAAACTACATTACTATCCCCAGTTTCTTGAAAGGCTGAAACTTGCATGGCAGGGGCCATCCATCAGGGTTTTCCGGCTTGACGGAGATACTGCTCACATTCGAAGACGATCACTGTGGGAGGTCAGGTATGCTTCTTTTCTGCACAACAGGGAGATGGCAGGTACTGTGATTAACTTTCCTATTGAAACCGGAATTTATCTTGCTGACCAGGCAATAGTTACTGATGATCCCCAAAAATTATCGGCAGCTCTGCTGATCTTTTCCGGATTCCAGAGCGAAGTACCTGCCGATGCCGCAATCAGTCTTCTTCAAGAGCTTCTTACGGCACACCTTGCCGGTAAATACTCCATTGAGCAGCTGGAGGAAGACTTTGTTGCTTATCTTGAAGCGTGGGGACCGGATCCTCAGCTCCGGTTTGATCTCGTGAGGCTTCTGAGGAGCAATAACCTGAATCAGAGAGCGGAATACCACATGGAAATTATCGAAAGAATGGGACGAAACGGTTTATGAGTATCAGTATCAAATTCCTTAAAATGAGTGGTGCGGGAAACGATTTCATTATGGTTGACAAGAGAGACAGGGCCTGTTCATCAAATGAACTTCAAAAAGAGGATATTGCCCGACTCTGCCGCAGAGGTCTTTCCGTGGGTGCAGATGGTCTGATCGAGATAACAACTACCCCCGGTTCCCACCATGTTTTTGCCATGAAATACTTCAACTCAGACGGTGGCCCGGCAGGTATGTGCGGTAACGGGGCAAGGTGTATCTGCCGTTTTGCCGTAGAACTTGGAATAGTGCAGCAGGGGGATGAATTTTCATTCAAGAGTGATGCGGGCAGCCACCTTGGTCTGGTGACCGGTGAGAGCGAAGCAAGAGTATGGATGACAAAGCCCGTTCTTCATTTTCTCAAAAAAGAAATAAGAATCGGGAGCGCAATTCAGGTTGGATTTGCCGATACCGGAGTTCCTCATGCAGTTGTTTTTACTGATAATATTGAAGACAGCTCTTTTGAAAAATATGCTTCCCTCCTCAGATCACACAGTGAATTCGGCGAAGACGGTGCTAATGTGAACTGGGTTGAGGTTCAAGATGACGGATCACTGAAAATGAGAACTTTTGAGAGAGGTATAGAGGGTGAAACTCTTGCATGCGGCACCGGAGCAGTAGCCTCGGCGCTGATAGCTTCTGAAAGGTTTGATTCAGTCACTTTACCTGTTAGAATAGCAGTACGCAGCGGGCTGGATCTTACCGTAGGCAAGGACTCTCGGGGCTGGTGGCTTCAGGGAGAAGCCAGAATCATCTACAGAGCGGAGACAGTTTCTTGAACAAAGCGGGCATAACTCAGTTGGCAGAGTGTCAGTCTCCCATGCTGAATGTCGCGGGTTCGACCCCCGTTGCCCGCTCCATAACCTCGGGAACACTACTACTCTGTCAAGCAATAGGCTGGTTCTTCAGAGCCCCAGCGGCGTTACTGGTTCGATTACATAGCGGTGCTATGCGCATAAACCAGTGCCTTGCTGGAACTCAGTTAGCAATAAGGCCGATAACTGAGAGCTCCCCCTGCGATAGCATGGGGAATGGCGGCGCATTATACCGACACTCAATACCCCACAGAGTACTATGATATTTTTGATACTTCTACTGTTTGCCGATCCACAATCCCCGATGCAAGATATGTGGAACCTGCGGGCAGGACGCGAAACAGCAGGTGTTACTTCAGTTATGGGTGCATCTTTCTACATCAGGGCCAAAATGTCATTTATGGTTGAATTTTCAGATGATGATCTTCTCCGCGCAATTCGCGGGGGAGACAACTCTATGGCAGTTCCTCTGACTGCTCTCCTTGTTTCTGAAGGCAGAACAGGGTCAGCGGAAATCTACTGGGAATTACAGGGACAGGAGCTGCCCGCCACAAGGAATGAACTTCTTGATGCTCTTTCCTGGTTCGGACGGTATGAGCTTTATCCGGCAATGGCACTTAATCCCGCAATTCCTCCTGATATGGAAGGAACCATGCATTCCGACCAGTGCGGAGCCGTGTGTGCTCTGGGGTGGATGGTCATCAGGGAAGACGGTTTGTTTCACGGAGATGAACTGGTTTCACCGTCAGATATTCAGATTCTTTCTATTTATTTTCCCGGCGTAAATTCTGCAATGAAATACATTCCCGCGAGTTCACTGGAATACTTGTTTCTGACAGGAGCCGGAGCTTCACGATGAACCTCAACGAAACCCAGCAGAAACACCTTGAACAATTGTCTCGAGCTGTCTTCATGATAAAGAGAACGCAGGAACAGCTTCCAATTGTACCTGCCCTTGTCTCCTGGGTTCGTATCGCCCTCCTTCCATTCTGCCTGTGGGCAGGCTGGAACTCTGAATACACAGTCATGTTCTGGCTGTGTCTTGTAGCGGCTTCCAGCGACTACATTGATGGCTGGCTGGCAAGAAAACTAAAAAAATCCAGTACCCCGGGGAAAACCCTGGATATTCTTGCAGACAAGCTGTTTCTTTCAGTTATGCTTATTTTTCTGGCGAGGCTGGGAGTTGTAAATGTGTTGCTGGCCATGATCCCGGCATGGTATCATATCACTGTTGTTCTGGGTCTTCTTGTGGTATCATGGAGCATCAGGATACCGGTGGTCGCTATAACCACAAGCGAAAGACTCACAATTATTTTCAGTTATGTTCTTGTTCTTACCGCCGCAGGCACTCTGGCATATCCGGATAAAACCATTTTCTTCAAACTGACCCGGGTTGCTCAGATACTGACGCCAATTGCCGCAATTTTCGGTGTAATCAGCTACTTCAGATTTTCCAGAAGACTAATACAGAGGTACATGCAATGACAGCATTCATACTGATTTTTCTCGCCGGATTTTCCCCGATTGAACTGGAGCAGGCTGGAATGCTTGCAGAAGCCGGGGCTGCCTGGGAAGAGGAGGAGAACCTTGCCGGACAAGTTCGGATAATGGGCAGACTTATTGAAGAAGCTATTTATGCCGGTGATGGTATCAGAGCAGTTCTGCTCTCTCTTGAGCTGCAAAATGCCTGCAGAGACCAGGACCTCAATGATTTCTGGATGGCCAGAATTGCCTGGACGTCAGGCCTTTCTGAATACGCAGTTGAAGCGCTTATGCGCATGTCGCCCACTGATCCATGGCTTTTTCACAGAGCCCGGGGTTTGTCTGCTCTTTTTCAGGAAGACGGCAGAAAGGCAGTTGATGAACTGACACTTTCAATTGCTGCCGCCTCAACAGCCAGAAAAGCTTTCTGGAGTGCAATCGATCTCTGTTCCGCATATTTGACTCTCGGAATGTATGAAGAAGCACTTCATCTTTCCCGGTTGATCCGCATTCATTACTCCGGTGATGCACTGGGAGATGTAATGTACGGTTTGTGCCTCCAGGTATCGGGTCGATTCGGTGAATCCTCCAGAGTTCTGAACTCAGTAGATTCATCCAACCCCGCAGCAGAATTTTTAGCCCGGAGCATAATGGAAGGATTTGAGCAGTGAAGTTAATAAAGAAACTCTTCGGCAGGAGAAGAGAATCCAAAGTCTTGTCAAACTGGAATAATTTCAGATTTCCCTCAGATATACTAAGACCTCAATCCGTTGGCGTTTTTACCTCTTCGGACACATCTGAAGCATGGTCCGCTGTTTACATGGCAAAAGCACTCCAGGATGCCTATCCTGATATTCCAGTTCATTTTGCAGCACACCAGGATGTGAACGAACTGGCAGGATTCCTTCCATGGACGCCGGAGATGCACATCTATTCAGGTGATCCCGGACTCGTGGATCCCATGCTGCCGGAGGGTGTACTGCTCTTCTGTGCTCAGCCCGGGGATGAGCTGCTCAGGTTCATAGAAAAGACCTCTCCGCTGGCCTGTATCTCTTCAGTGAAGCATCCTGCAGTAAACATCAGAATCAAAACGATTACGGATGTCTTCCCCGATAATGTACACGGGATCATGAGTGTTCTCAAGATGAAGGTCGATACGAGCTGGAAACCATCCGTACCCCGTGTTCTGGCCGATAAGGCATCAGCTATCCTGTCACCGGTTTCTCATCGAACTCTGCCGTACATTCTGGCCACGGAAGCAGCTTCTTCGATTTTTGAAAAGAAGCGGGCAGAAGTTCCACTGAAAATAGTAACTCTGGACGGCAAAAACAGTAACATTCCCCCGGAGACAAGTGAAGGAATAATAGCCGCAATGGTGGCAGGGGCATCTGCTGTTGCCACTACAAGAAGAGATCTGTGGGTACATGCACGGGCACTGGGAATTCCTGTTATCGGCCTTGACAGAAAAAAAGCGTTTACCGGATGGGGCTCTGAGCCTGCCACGGGAGACACCCAGTTTCTTGAGCAATGGGCAACTCTTATCAGACGCGGATGGTAGCAGACAATGAAGAGAGTAATAACGTACGGAACATTTGATCTGTTCCATATCGGCCACTTGAATATTTTGAAACGGGCCAGAGATCTTGGTGATTATCTTGTGGTGGCTGTTTCAACAGATGAGTTCAATATCGGGAAGCACAAGCAGTGTGTTTATCCCTACTTGCACAGGGCGCAGATTGTTGAAGCAATCCGATTTGTTGACAAGGTGATACCGGAGACAAACTGGGAGCAGAAGATAGAAGATATCAGGAATCATTCCATCGATGTTTTCGTTATCGGTCACGACTGGGCGGGAAAGTTTGATTTTTTGAAGGAATACTGTGAAGTGGTCTATCTTCCAAGAACGAAAAGCATTTCAACAACTGCAATCAAAAACACAGTACTGAACGGCAAATCCATTTCCACATGAGATTACTATTCTATGTTTCCAAGCTTTATTCACTTCCTGTAATAGAACCTCTGGTGATCGAGGCCGAAAGACAGAGAGCTGAAATTGCAATTTTCGCAAGTGCCAAAGTGCAGGGGAAGCTTCCGGAAACCGTCTCAAAGTTCAAGGTCTTTACAGACATGCAGGTTGCAATCACTTACAACCCTGACTTTGTGCTTTGCCCCGGTAACTTTGTTGATTTCCGTCTGCCGGGTATTAAAGTGGAACTTTTTCACGGAATTGGAATTGAGAAGCCTTCCCACTACAAGATCCGGCATTTCTTCGATCTTTACCTTACCTCAGGTCCGGCAGTAACAGAGCGGTTCGAGAAAATGCAGAAAAAATACAGGTATTTCAAAACCATTGAAACCGGCTGGCCGAAAATCGACCACATCTTGAAATACGATACCACCGATCTCAGAAAAAGATTCAATCTGCCTCCGGACAAAAAGATAATCCTGTATGCACCAACACACAGCAGCAGTATGGAATCTTCTCAGAAAATTCTTCCTGCAATTGAAACAATTATGAGACCGGAAGAAATATGGTTCTGCAAACCTCATGAGTTCATGAACAGAGAGCTTCTCCGGGAGCTGCGAGGAAAACAGTTCCAGATCATAGACCACTACGATATCACACCTTACCTTCACCTGGCCGATGTGCTTGTTTCAGATACCTCTTCAGTGGTCTACGAGTTTATGGTTCTGGATAAACCGGTTGTTACCTGCAGAACGCTCGGCAGGAAAGACAAAGGGATTAACATACACTCACCTGATGAACTGAGAAACGCTCTGGACAGATCTTTCTTAAGACCGGATGAGTTCTCGGCACAGAGAAAGAGACACCTTGCTGAGGTAAATCCACAACTTGACGGATCCATTTCAAAAGGAATTATCAACCTGCTCATGTCCATCGATCCCACTCAGCCGATGGGAGAAGGACGGAAACCGCTTAATCTCTTTCGCAAAATGCAGATCCTTTATCACAGCTATTTCCGGAAAGGGTATCTGCGCTGAGCTTTTTTGCAAAAACAGGGGCAAACGATTATAATTCTTCCTGATAATCAGGTCGTAAATATTTATAACATACACAATCACATGAAGTTATGCGGAGCAGAATATTGAAAGCAGTAATAATCGCAGCTGGTTGCGGTTCTCGATTGGAATCACAGCACAATGGATTGCCCAAGACTCTTCTGAAAATAGGGAATCTGAGTATTATTGATATCATTCTTGACGGAATAGCAGAGTCAGGCATCAGGGATGTGGTGATTGTCACCGGTTTCAAGGCGGCGGTACTGGAAGATTATTTAAGCGGGATTGCGCTGGACACTCTCAATATTGAGTTTTGCCACAATCCTTTCTGGGAGCTTTCCAACGGGGTTTCTGTACTCAGCGCAGAAAAAATGATCAAACCGGAAGAGGAATTTGTTCTGTTGATGAGTGATCACATCTTTGAATCAGAAATGCTGAAACTAACCGTAGAGACACCAATTGAACCGGATCAGGCATTGCTTGCCATTGATTTCAAGCTTGATGATATCCCCGATCTGGACGACGGCATGAAGATCAAATGCAGCAGAACAGGGAAGAGCAGGTTTGAGATAACCGGACTTGATAAAAAGTATGAAGATTATCAGGCAATTGACTGCGGTATGTTCAAGTTCAATCACTCCTTTTTCTCCTTGTTGCGGGACTCTGTTGAACAGGGTAAAGACAGCCTTTCGGACGCCTGCAATGCTCTTGCGACTGAAGGGAAAATGATCGGCATTGATATTGGTGACAGAAGGTGGATCGATCTTGATACACCTGAGATGTTTGCCTTTAAAAACCTTATCAGCAGGATTACCAGTTGAATATCTACTACTTTGCAAATCAGATATATCAATTGTCGTATGCCTGGCCGCTTTACAATGAGATCGGTGGCTCCTTCCTTGTGAGGAAGACCAAGACTTATCTTAAATTCAAGAGATACCTCAGGGGAAGCGTTAAATCAAAAGACGCTGCATTTCTCGGAACACCCGGGATTGCGAAACGGAATCTGAAAGACATTTCTGATATAAGTGGAATAATTCTTTCTCAATCGAATGCCAGAGTGCATAATGACACCGGAAAATCCCGGAGCATTTTCATAGGTCATGGCACCGGTGATAAGAAATACGGCGGGAAAGCTCATACTCTGGAGAGTTACCAGTATCTTTTTGTATCCGGCCCCAAGCACATGGAGAAATTCAAAGACAGCGGGCTTGATTTCCCGGAAGAAAGTCTTGTTAAGATCGGTAATCTCAGGTTTGATGATTATCTGAATGGATCGAATGACAGGGATGCTCTCATGAAAAAGATGGGTATTCCCCTGAAGGACAGATCGAGGAAGACGGTTCTGTACGCTCCCACATGGAGGTGGGGAAACGGTACGATAAAAAAGTATGCGAAACTGTTCATCAAAGAAATCACAAAGGAACACAACCTTATAATCAGACCTCACCATTTCGATGCTCATCGTCTTCCGCGTCTTAAGCTCTGGGCCGCTGTGAACGGGATAGACAATGTGTATTTCTCCAATCCCAATAAGCTCACGACCAATGATACGATGCAGGATTTTCTTGTTTCAGATATTCTCATAAGTGACACATCTTCAATACTGTATGAGTATCTTGTCACAGGAAAGCCCATAGTAGTGGCCAATACTGATTTCAGCGCTTTACACAACATGCCTGATCAAATGAATGTAATGACAATCGCAGATTTCTTTGACGGCTCACAAAGCATTCTGGATGTTTTGAACAGGAATCTTTCAGATGAAGTAAACAATTCAAAATATACGGAGATGCTGCACAATTGTTTTTACATCAACGACGGAAAATCTGTGCAGAGAGCAGCAGAATTTGTGAAAAGTCTTGCGGGTAAACTGGGACAATGAAGAAAATTCTGTTTGACCTGAAAAAAGAGTACTACTTCAATTCTCTGCACCCTCTTTACACAGCGATGTCTCAAGATCCCGACTACGATTTATGGATCAGAGTGGGCAGGGATCAGCACCGTTTTCTGGGAGTGTTTCTCATCTCAAACAGATCAAGGATCGAAGATGATCTTCGAGACAGGGGCTTCCGGGTCACGAACAGAACAACCGGATTCGACGCCGTAATTTGTGGAGATGCGCTTAAGAATCCCGGTAAGTACGATGATGTCCCCAGGTTTCACCTGGATCACGGTGTGGGAATAAAAACACTGAGAATCAGAAACATTGCAAGGCAGAAAAACACACGATATCATGTTTTTCTGGAAGGCCGGTACTGGTACGATTACATTAAAAGCGCAGGGTACGGAGAGTCTGCGGATTTCCATGTTACAGGGCTGCCCAAGCTTGATCCCTTTTTTCAGCCTGGTCATTACGATAATGCCGCCATTAAGAAGAAACTGGGGCTTGACCCCGGAAAGCAGACCGTTCTATTCGCGCCGTCGTACAAGCCAAGCTGTATCGATCAGATCGGTGACAGTATCCTTGAACTTATTCCCCGCTACAATCTGGTTGTGAAGCTGCATCCCTATTCATGGGGGGGGAAGTATGCTTCGCATTCCCAGCACAGGATGTATCAGAAACTGGCAGAGAAGCAGAAAGAGCTTTTTCTGGTACCGGAGGATGAGTATGATGTTTATCCCTACCTGTATCTTGCAGACACCCTGATAAGCGATACATCCAGTGTTATTAACGAATTTCTCGCTCTGGGGAAACACGGCATTATCTACCTGCTTCCCCATAAGAGTCTGAAACACTCCGATGGTATGCCGATACTCTCAATCGATCCCGCTGAATGGTTGAAGGGAGCTTTTCCCCATATCTCAACTCCCGATAGACTTGAAGAGGCTGTAGAACAGGCGCTTTCCCCGTCAGAGGCTATGAAAACTAAACTTGAAGAATACAGAAAATATTTCTTCACCGGACTTGACGGGAAAGCCTCCAGCCGTGTGAAAGAGTGCATTGATTCAGTTTTGAAGGCAAGGGAGTAAGATTCTGCAATGCAGCGTAATTACAAGATAGCATACTGGCTCCGTACCGATATTCAGCATTTCGCCCATATCCGCCCGATCTACGACAACCTGGGTGGTGTTATACTTACAAAGAACCCCACTATTTACAATTATCTGAAGGAAAACTTCCCGTATCTCTGCGAGGATCTTCTTCTGGTTAAGAATTCAACTGAAGCAAAAAAGATCATAAACAGGATGGACACCAAACTTGTTGTATACACAGGATTTCAGATGATCTTCTGGGGATATTCAGTGCAGGTGTTCCATGGAGCATCAGACAAACACTATCTGCTTGAGCATAAACGAATACTTCTTTACGATCTGCTTCTTCTGCCCGGGAATAAGCATATGGAAAAAATATGCAGCATATACAAGCTGAAACACCCGGAAAAGTTTAAAATAGTGGGATACCCCAAATTTGATAAACTGGTACTGAAAACAATTGCTTCCACTCCATTGTTTAACAACGGAAAACCAACAATTCTCTATGCACCCACGTGGATAACTGAAGGATCCGGCACAAAGCTCAAGTTTTCATCACACGGAGAGAGTTCGCTGCCGTTATGGGGAGTTAAACTCATACGAGCAATTTCCCCAGAATGGAACCTGATCATCAAGTATCATTCACGGATTTATGAGAGTCACAGAGATGTTTACAGGAAGATTGATCAGTGCATTACTGAACTCGGTGCAGAAGACAGTGTGAAGGTTGTTCTGGATTCGGATATTACACAGTACATGAACCAGGCCGATCTTATGATATCTGATATTTCGGCAGTCTGTTACGAGTGGTTCCACACAAACAGACCAATTCTGTTTGCAAACCCCGCTCCTGATCATTACAGACCGTCCACCGATGAGATATCAAATACCTATGCATGGCAGGCAGGTGATGTTCTTTACAAAGAAGAGGATATTCTGCCGGCGATCCGACAGAATCTTGCTTCAGACACCCACAGAGCTATTCGCAATAAGCTTCTTAATCACTCATTTTACATGCCTGACGGTCACGCTACAGAAAGACAGCTGGCTGAGATAGTTAAACTCTACGATAAAGTTGAAAAGCAGAGCAAGTTTCGGATGGTCTGCCATAACCTGTCAGTATTTATCAGAGACAGTATTCGTCACGCGGCAAAGAAAATGGAGAAATCCTGACATTCTATTTACGCCACCTGTCGTGGAACCACACCCATTGCTCCGGAGCATTCATTATCCACTGACTTATTCTTCCGTTAAGCAGTGTCAGTGCATCAGAGATGGAATCATTTTTTGTAAAAAAGACAGGCTCATCAATTTCAAGAAGGTATGTGGAATCTTTCTGCCTGGTTATGTGCATGGTAACCACCGGCACCTCAAGTCTTTTTGCAAGCACAGCCGGTGCCACAGGTGTACGGGCCGGGTGGCCCAGAAAATCTACAGATTCACTCTGAATACCTTTTGTGTTCTGATCGATAAGTATTCCGAGAGAATTATTCTTCCGCAGCAGACGCAAGACAGGTGCAGCCCCGGCATCGCGGTCGATAGTATGAATTCCCGGTTTCCGCCTCAGTTTTTCAAGCACATCAGATGCTCCCTTCAGTGAAAGCGATCTTCCAACCACACCAATTTCAAAACCAAGCAGTTTCATGGCTCTTGGAAGCAGCTCCCACGGCCCGAAGTGGGCCGTAACGGCAATAACACCCTTTCCAAAGGAAAGTGCTTCTTCCATGTTGTCTGCTCCGTTTACCTTGACTATCCTTTTGAAGGCTCCATCACTGCGATAGGAGAGGTAGAAAAAATCAAAGAATCCTGCAAGAACGCTGGTGTATATCCCGGCAACTGTTGCATGAATATTCTGATCTGCCATTATTATCTGCTGGTGTTTTTTGATAATCCTGTTTGAGGGCAGAGGAAGAATGGAAAGAATCCATCCAGCCATACCTGCATTGAAACGGGAAATCGGTCTGGGTGTTACTGCAGCTGCAAAGATCACGAGTTTAACTGCCGGCACTGTGAGAGCATGGCGGAGTGTTTTGAATGGTATTTTTTTCATAGTGGCACGAGAATACATTGTTTAAAGACGATTTGTCAAGAAAGAGCAGGTATCTTAGTCGCTTCAAATGAGCTGCTTTAATGTCACACCATTCCAACATGCAAGGTCGGCTCGATTCGATTGATTATATTCCGCAATCAATCAAGGGGAAGGAAGCGGAAGTGGTGCAAAAAACGGTACAAAAACTCATTCTGGTGGATACACTCAGTCTTCTTTACAGAGGCCATTATGCAATGATGAAGAGCCCTCTCAAAGGCACAGACGGCACTGTCACAAGCGGTCTGAACTTTCTGCTCAATGAGCTGCTTGCGCTTATCGACGCAAACCCCGACTGTTTTGTGGCAGCGATCAGCGATGCTCCCGGCCCCACATTCCGCAGAGATCTGTTTCCTGAATACAAAGCCAACAGACCTCCGACTCCTGATGATCTCAGAGTTCAGACACAAATTGCCAGAGAGCTAATACCCCTCCTGGGTATACCCTTTGTTGAAAAACAGGGGCTCGAAGCGGATGACATCATCGCCGGCTTTGCTCTGGAATCCACTATTCCTGTTGTTGTCTTGTCGCCCGATAAAGATCTTCTTCAGTTGGTAGGCACCAATGTATCTGTCCTTCGTCCGGGCAAATACGGACAGTCTCCCACACTTGTTGAAGATGGCGATGTTACGAAAATTATGGGTGTGCCCTCCAGATATGTGGCAGACCTTCTGGCTCTCATGGGTGACTCTTCCGACAACATCCCCGGTGCGCGGGGTATCGGCGCAAAGGGTGCGGTTAAGCTCATACAGCAGTTTGGCGGCATCGGTGACATTTACAAAAATCTTTCTGAGGTCAAGTCTGATTCAATCAGAAAAAAACTGAATGATTCCCGTGAGATGGTTGAATTGAGTCTGAAGCTGACAAAACTTGATCAACCGCTTCCACCGGATCTCAAGAAAATTGACCTTACACTGAGAAAACCCGATTTAGACAGGGCCCTGCCAATTCTTAACCGGCTTACACTTTCAAAAATAGCAGACCGCCTGGGGCTTGAACTCACAAAAACAGATGACCAATCTGCTTCTTCCGAGCAGTTCGTATGCAGGGTGAACATCGTCAACAGCATAGATGACATTAATTTTCCGGGAAATGGTCCGATATGTATTGATACGGAAACAACCTCTGTTGACCCCCTGAAAGCCGAGCTTATAGGATTTTCTGTTACCTCCATTCAGAGTGAAAGCTGGTACGTACCATTTGCAGACCTGGACAACAGGCAGCAGATACTCAGTTCCCTTGGAACGCTTCTGAACAGTAGAGGGTATGTTGCTCAGAATGCAAAATACGACAGCCGTGTTCTTCACAGGTACGGAATCAGCCTTCCACCACCATCAGAAGACCCCTACCTCGCAGACTACATTCTGAGACCTGATGCCCGAAGTCATTCTTTAAAGAAACTTGTTCCCGTCTGGCTCGGGAAAAGCATGAGAACATTTGATGAAGTTTCCAGCGGCACAGGATCGCTTATTGGAATTCCTGTGGAAACAGTTGCTGAATACTGTTGCTCTGATTCGGCATCCACTCTTGCTCTAGCCAACAGGATGTCACTTGAATTTGCAAATGATCCTGACTTGGAAAAGCTTTACAGAAAAGTGGAACTTCCGCTGTCATCAGTGCTTGGCAGTATGGAGACTAGGGGTATAGGCATCGACCGGGATGCCCTCCGCCGTGAGGGTGACCTGATCAGCAAAAAAATATTCAGTCTTATGAGACTTGCCTCAGAGCAGACCGGGAGGTCTGTCAACCTTGCCAGTCCGGCGCAGGTTGCATCAATACTTTTTGATACTCTGGGGCTGAATCCAGTGAGAAAGACTTCAAAAGGTGCCAGATCAACTGATATGACCGTTCTTGCAAAACTAAGAAATGAACATCCATTCGTAGAGACCCTCATTGAGTTCAGAGAGCTTTCAAAACTGCTGAATACATATATTGAAAAACTGCCGGAATATGTGAATCCTGCTACAGGATTGATACACACAAATTACAATCAGGCTGTAACTGCGACAGGCAGACTCAGCTCCAGCAACCCGAACCTGCAGAACATTCCCATTAGAACGAGCAGGGGAAGGGAGATCAGAAAGTGCTTCATTCCGCCTGCTGACGGGCATGTTTTTGTTACTGCAGATTATTCCCAGATAGAACTGAGAATTCTGGCGCATCTTGCCGGTGAGGGAGTTCTCCGGAAGGCATACAACGAGAATGCAGATATTCACTCCCGCACTGCAGAAGCTCTTTTTGGTGATGCCGCCCCTGACCACAGAAGGAAGGCCAAGGAAGTAAATTTCTCTATCATCTACGGTATCAGCGCCTTCGGCCTTGCCCGGAGGCTTTCCATCTCAAGGGGAGAAGCAGCAGGAATTATTGCCCGTTACTACGAAACATATCCTGAAGTACAACAATTTTATAAGAAAATGGTTAAAACCGCTGAAGAAACAGGCGAGATTCGAACCATTCTTGGCCGGAAGCGATTGTTTACCGGAATGAAGGCTGCAAAGGGCGCCGGTCGGAAACAGATGGAAAGAGCCGCAGTTAATTCCGCAGTGCAGGGGTCTGCTGCTGACATAATAAAACTTGCAATGATAAAAGTGGAGAACAGGCTGGCAGTGGAACTTCCCGGTGCAGGTCTGGTACTGCAGGTACACGATGAACTTGTTCTGACCTGCCCGGAAGAAGACGAACAGAGGGCCCGGTCGATACTTGAAGAAGAAATGCAGGAAGCCTTTCACCTGGAGGTTCCGCTAACAGTAGAAACCGGTTCCGGCTCCAACTGGCTTGAAGCCGGCCACTAGGGAATTTATGAAAAGAATCATTCTCCTTTTATTTTCGTTAACCGTTCTTCTTACCAGTTCCTGCCGAACTGAAAAGAAGGTAAATGTTCTGCTTATTCTTGTTGATACTGTAAGAGCTGATCATCTGAGCTGTTATGGATACGAGAGAAATACAACTCCTCACATTGACAGTCTTGCACTGGCGGGAACCCTTGCCGAAATGTGTCAGGGACAGGCTTCATGGACTCTCCCGACAATGACCACAATCATGTCAGGTGTAACATCCGTGGTTCATGGAGCAGGAAGAAGCAGTACCGGCTTTCACGGAATATCTCCTGAAGTTCCCTGGCTGCCACTTGCTTTTCACAGGGAAGGGTACAGAACAGCCGCTTTCTTCAATGTCATGTTCATGAACGAAGATTTCGGATTTCACAGAGGGTTCCAGCATTTTGATTGCCAGGGGGTAGCCAGTGGAAACAGCCTTAGAAAAGCCGGACCGACAGTAGACGATTTCCTTGAATGGCTTGATTCAGACAATCAGAATGAACCATTCTTCGCAGCGGTACATTTCTATGATCCGCATATCCCCTACAAGGCTCCGGAACCGTTCAGATCACTCTACACTGATCCCGGGTACAATGGTGAATACGGTGATTCATGGGGAGAAGGAGTCACCGAGATGATGGATGTCAATTCAGGTGAGGTTATACCTGCGCCATCTGATATCGCAAATCTTATCGCTCTTTATGACGGAGAACTGGCTTACACTGATTCGGAGATTGGCAGAATGCTCGCCGAATTGAGATCCAGAGGACTTGCGGAAAATACTCTCATAATTCTGGTGGGTGACCATGGAGAAGAATTTCTTGAACACGGTGGTATAGAGCATGGGCGCACACTTTATGAGGAAACTACACATGTTCCTCTGATTATTGCGGGCCCCGGTTTCAACGGGGGCCGTGTAATCTCCCGGTCGGTTGGTCAGCTGGATATTGCAGGAACAATTGCAGCAGTTACGGGAATTGAATTCACCACTTGTGAGCCGGCGGTAAATCTTGCCGGAACTGTTGATTCAGCTCGTAATATTCCCGCAAGTGGTGTGCTCTGGAGACCCGAGGGTGATCTGGTTTCAATTGTATCGAACAACAACAAGCTTATATGGTCGGTGGAAGATGATTCCATAGAAGCATATAATCTGGCTGCCGATCCGCAGGAGCTGGAACTGATCAAACCCGATCTCTCAATGATTGAAGCTGCAGAATTCTACTGGGTAACGCCACCCATGGGGGAGGCGCCTCTTGTGAATTACAGTGAAACGGCCAGTAGAGAACTGAGGAATCTGGGCTACATCAGATAGTTGTAAGGACTGAAATTCTGTCGTCTGAAATTACCAGATACGCCCCTCCCGGCACATCAGACATGTCCAGCAGCAGTTGACCCTGCTCATCTGCACTGCCGCAAATAACAACTCTGCCGGAACGATCAATGACCTTTATCTCTGATTGCGGTGTTGCTCCAGTCAGTGTAACACCGTTGCCGACCACCGGATTCTGAGAAAAAGAGAGAGTTTCATTATTATCAGCAGTCTCTTCTTCTTCGATGCCGGTGTACCATTCTTTGTAGATGGCATTTCTGGGGCAGTAGTTTACACAGTTCCCGCATCCGTCACACAGTTCCGGGTCAATACAGGCATCGGGGCCCGACATGGTTATTGCTCCCAGGGCACATGATGAGAGGCAGTTGCCGCAGCCGTTGCACTTCACATTATCGACAACGTAGATCCACTTGAAGGGGGCAAGCAGCAGAAACGCAACAGCAATAATTTTAAGCATATTTTTCTCCTGTCAGTCTTCTTCTCTGTATTTCCCAGGCGATCATTGCAGCTGTGCTCGAAACATTGATACAGCGCCGCAACCCCGACTGGGGTATTATTATCTTCATTTGACACATCTCAAGAACTTCATTGGAAATACCATCTGCTTCATTTCCCAGAACAAACGCAGCATCAAGCGGAAAATCAGCCAGGTGCAGCGGTACAGCATCGGGTGTGTTCTCCAGAGCTACAACCATCCTGCTGCTCTGTGCATAGCGAACTGCCTCAGTTGCCAGAGGGAACCACCGCCAGGGGACAAGCCCGTGGGTACCCCGCGAGGTTCTTCCCACTTTCCTGCCACCGGGGCGCGCCGAAATTCCAGCAAGAATCACACCTGAAGGGGAAATAGATTCCGCTGTGCGGAAAACAGAACCCACATTAAAGGCGCTTCTCAGGGAATCAAGAACAAACAGAGGAAATTTCTCGGTGAACATGGTTCCAATTCTATCAACCCCAACTCTTCCGGTCAATAAGCATACAAATGGTATACGGAATTCAATTCACCATTGACAATTGTAATGATGGTGTTTAGGTAAATGGTAGTAGTGCAGTGATGGCATTGCCGCGTACGCTTATGGCTCTATACGCCCATTCTCTGGAACTTTCAGGGAAGTGGTCGGTGGTTTTCAAGAACTGGAAGTCTGAACAGGTTCGTGAGCAACTTTTACAAAAGGGAGAGGGAGTTACTCTGATGAACAAAGTTGTGGTTCATAGCGCAGGTGGCGAAATTATTAAGGGCTATACAGGAGATTTTTCAAGACACAAGCCTTCTTTTCTCTTTTCCAGCGAAGATGGAACCATCAGAATAAATCAGACCGTTCAGCTGAAGGATTTGAAAGCCATTTTCTTCGTGAAATCATTTGATGGTAACTTTCTTCATAAAACCAGACTTTATTTCGAAAATGATCTTTCTTATGGGAAGAAAGTCATTGTTACCTTCAAAGATGGAGAGGAATTTATTGGCAGAGTGGAAACAATGCATTCCGATCCTGATGATTCCGGTTTCTTCATTTTTCCATTGGATCCGGATTCAAACACAATCAGAGCTTTTTTCCTTAACAGCTCTATCGTTGGCATACAGGATTACAACTAATTCAGCGGCTCCGGGTATTCGACCTGTGTTCCGCTGAAACTTGATTGGGTGCCGGTGAAGAGTTTGGAAATCTGACTGTTTCAGCGGTTATTCCCAGTATGGAACTTTCAAACCCGGTTATTGCGGTTCTCCTTGCAACTCTGTCTCTTCTTCTGGTATTCGGGGCAGAGGAACATGTTTATGGCGAAGCATCTCATGGTGTCTGGCGTGGTGAACTGACCACTGTTACAGCCAAAGGAGGGATGCTCGATACTGCCGGGGGAAACTTCTGGATTTCAGATAAATCTCTGGCTGCTTTGTCACTCAAGGGCGATTCTCTGATAGTGCTTGGCCACAGCAGGGGAATGTTCATTACCCCTTTCAGTATCAGATTGAAGCTTTCTTCCTCCCTTTTTTCCTCTCTGCGAAGGCAATATCGAGACAGGCTTTTTGAAACGATACCCGACCCGGCTGCCAGGGGTCTTGCCGGGGGGCTTCTTATGGGGCTCAGGGGGCTGATACCCGGGAATACGGCAGATGCCTTCAAACAGTCAGGAACATCGCACCTGCTGGCTCTCTCCGGGCTCCATACGGGGATCATCGCACTGGTGCTTCTTTTTCTGACAAGATTAATGTTTGGCAGGGGAGTTTTCTCAGGTTGGCTTGCGGTTACCGGAATAGTTTTATTTGTAGCATTATCCGGTGGCAGGGCGTCAACTGTAAGAGCAGGAATCATGGCCTCATTCGCTGTGTTGTGGATGAGCCACAGAGGGGGAAAACTGCATCTGCTGACAGTCTGGTGGACCGCACTGCTGCTCTCTTCGATCTTTCTGCCGGGAACACTGGCAGACAGGGGAGCTCAAATGTCTTACGGAGCAGTCCTTTCACTCATACTCTTTGGCCGGAATGTCAAGGGAAGGCATTCTGCTGTTCTCTCTCCATTTTACGCGGGAGTTGTAGTAACCATCTCCCTTGCACCATTGATGATCTCCATATACGGCGGGTTCTCGTGGCTGGGCCCAACGGCTACGGTGGTTTCTCTGCCGTTCATGCTGGTTGTGATGGCTCTGGGTTTTCTCTCATCCCTGGGGCTCAACGCGGCAAATGTTCTACTTCACCCGATCTCCAGCTTATGGGTGAATATTCTGGAGGTTTTCAGCCATTCTCCCATTTGTCTGCCGCAGTTTGTTCTGTATCCATTGTGGGGTATTCTTCTGCTGGGATTAAGGGTATTTTCCAGGTGGAATGGATTCAATCGAAGATTCAGATAGATGTGGTATCGACAGGAATGCCGTCAATCTCCGGTGTAAGCGCAAGCGAGTCTTCCATCATCTCCCGGGTCGACTCAACTGTTACCATAGAGTCAACTGCCAGGGTGTCTCGGGGTATTACAACCTCAAGCGAGTCTTCAACAGGTTCCACCTCGACTTCATCAATCTCTTCTGCAACAGGTTTCGGGGAGGAAGCCGGGGCAGATTCATCCCTGATAAACCTGATGAAGATAGATCCGGTGTTGTTCAGAGCATTTTCAAGGTTATCGAGTCCGACTGCTTCAAATTCAGCACCCAGTGGAAGGTCGATACTCATTGTATCACCGGGGAAAAGTGGCCATGCATCCCGGACATTACCGGGAAAATGTCCGATAAGGATGGTTAGACCATCGTAGTTCATAAGATTGTCGTCTTCAACGATAATGGTATAGCTGCCGGCGGGAAGAGAGAGAGACCGTGATCTCTCAAGAATTGCAAGGTGATAAGCACTGGAAACGGTAATGGTCGGAGTTACTTCCAGAATCACCGGCAGAAATCTTACCGTATCTGTTGCAGATGGAGTTACTACAACCACTGTGACACTGTCCAGGTATCCGGGAGAAGCCTGCCATGTGACACTTCTGCCGTAACCTTCCGCTGAATTTGTGTCAGTAAACTGACCTGAGCTGCACGTCCAGACTGCCTGAGCTCCATCCGGAAGAATTGTGGAGAGGTATGCGGTTCCATCACCGGAAGGATCTATGGATGCAAGAATCTGCACCGGATCATTCAACTGCCCGAGGCTCTCTTTGACCAGATAGGTCAAAAGAAGGGCGACGGGAAGAAGTATCGGAAGCAATACCGGGAGCAGCTGTTTGATTTTTCCTTTTCTTGCCATAGTATTGCTGAATATAATCAGTGGAACAACAGAGGGGAAATTTATGCAGAATACAATGGAATTTCTTATGCAGCTTCTGAGAACACGGAGTGTGACTGGAAACACGGATCTCGCAGCAGAAATTGTCAGGGCCAGGCTGGATTCTCTCGGTCTGGAAGTCAAAGTAACCAACAAGGGCTCTGTGATAGCAACCATGGAGGGCACCACAGATGATTCCGCAGTGATCAGTGCTCATATTGACACGCTGGGAGCTGTTGTGTCACGAATTACATCGGACGGCACACTGAAGTATCACTGTGTCGGAGGTTTCACCGCCAACAGCATCGAGGGCGAGTACTGTCAGGTTGAAACGTTCACGGGCAGATTGATCACTGGAACCATTCTCTTTTCAAAGACTTCGGTACATGCCCACGGCAGAGAAAAAAGCAGTGTTAAAAGAAGCCATGATGAAATGTACATAAGACTTGATGATAGGGCAGACTCGTCTGACGCCGTAAAAGAACTCGGTATCAGTGTGGGTAACTACATTCACTTTGAACCCAGGGCTCTTCATTTAAGCTCGGGGTATGTAAAAAGCCGGCACATTGATGACAAAGCCGGAGTGGCAGTGCTTATTGCTGTAGCGGAAAATCTTGTGAGTATGAAAGTTAAACCGCAGAGGAATATTCATTTTCTTTTTACCGTTCACGAAGAAGTTGGTCATGGTGCGGCGGGGTGGCTTCCCGATAATGTTTCAGACTTTCTGGCTGTGGATATGGGGGTCTGCGGAGCCGACCAGACTTCAGACGAGAAGAAAGTTACCGTTTGTGCCGCTGACAGCTCAGGTCCATACAACTACGAACTGACAAAGCATCTCATCAATCTTGCCGAGATGAACAACATCCCTTATGTGGTGGATACATTTCCATTTTACGGCTCCGATGCGGCAGCGGCAATGAAGATGGGTCTTGATGCAAGGCACGCACTGGTGGGGCCGGGAGTAGACACCTCACACGCTATTGAGAGAACGCATGAGGAAGGGATTAAGGCCACCATTGATCTGGTGACCATCTTCGCTATGGAGTAGGAGCAGGAGCAAGTATTATTTCAATGGCGGAGACCAGCGAGTCGGTAACATGATCCGGCATGACCCGGTTCTCCGCCTTTATTATTTCAAGCTGATCTGCACCTCTGCCGGAAAGAACAAGAATTGTTTCCAGACCGGATCTTCTGCCAAGTTCCATGTCGCTGTCGGCATCACCAACCAGCCATCCGCCTTCCGGTAGATTCAGATCAAGCTTCGCCCGGTCTATCATTCCGGTTTCAGGTTTTCTGCAGGTGCATCCCTCACCAGGATGGTGTGGGCAGTACATTACCGGAACGGGAGGAACCCCGGCGGCTCCCAGTGCGCACAGCATTACTTCATGAATCAGGTCAACAGCCTCAGCAGTGTAGTAACCCCTTCCTATGCCGGACTGGTTGGTTACAATTACAAGAGGATGCCCTGCTCTGTGAAGTTCAGCAATTGCTGAAATGGCGCCGGGAATCGGTATCCATTCAGAGGGGGTTTTCACATAGTCTGCTCTGTTGGTGTTGATCACTCCGTCACGGTCCAGAAATACAGGCAGCTTCATTTTGTAATTTTGTTTCTGTGGTATTCCACAAGATCTTCAAGCCCGTCTTCAAAGGGAATCTCTGCCTTCCAGTTAAGGATTGAATTTGCTTTGGCGGGGTCAAGGGCTACTTTCAAAATCTCCTCTGCAAGAGCAGGGCCATAGGACGGTTCAATATCTGTACCCACATATCCGCGGATGATTCTGTCCAGATCTTCTACTGAGCTGCCGATACCCCAGCCGATATTGAATATTTCTCCTTCAATATCTGACCTGCTCAAATCCATGGCTGCCATATTGGCTCTGGCGATATCCTTCACGTGAACGTAGTCACGAAGCTGCTGGCCGTCACCGTTGATCACCGGAGCATCTCCGTTCAAGTACTTCACAGTGAATATGGCGGTAACACCGGCTTCTCCAAATGGATTCTGCCGCGGGCCATAGACATTTGGATAACGGAGAATCACATAACCAAGATTGTAGAGGTACTTGTAGAGATAGAGGTAGTGCTCTACTGTGTGTTTGCTTATACCGTAGTGACAGATGGGGTTAATGGGGTGATCTTCTCTGACGGGAATGTACTGAGGTTCGCCGTAGACTGCTCCGCCGGTGGATGCGTAAATTACCCTTTTTACCTTACCCCTTACCGCAGCTTCAAGAATATTGAGAGTACCTTTTATGTTTACATCAGCATCGAACTGAGGCTCGCGAACAGATCTGCGGACATCCATCTGAGCAGCATGATGGCAGAGAATATCGAAACCGCCGTTCTCAATCAATCTTGCGGCTTCATCTGATCTGATATCAAGTTCATGGAGAGTGATGCCCTCACTTATGTTCTCGCGGAACCCTGTGGAAAGGTCATCCAGCACATGTACCGAGTGTCCGGCTTCATTGAGAGCATCAGCTATATTGGATCCGATAAAACCCGCTCCGCCTGTGATCAGGATCTTCAATTATCAACCTCCATGAAGGGTTTTGGATAAATTACATCGTACTTGAATATACAAAGATAGACCTTTCATGTTCCACTCTTTTATAATCACACCTGCGGGCAAACAAGGAGGTTTCCATGAGAGTTCTGGTTCTGTCAGGGGGAAGGTCTGCCGAGCGGGAGATAAGTCGCCTGTCGGCGAAGTGGGTATCCGGTGAGCTTGAAGCAGCCGGACACAGCGTTACTGATGTAATCATAGAGCAGGACGGATCCTGGGTACCGGCGGGTTCTTCCCGGAAACTTTCCTTCGAAACCGGTCCAGTACCGTGGAAACTTTTTTCCGGCGAAGATACAATTCCTTTTGATGTGGTTTTCCCTGTGCTTCATGGATCTTATGGTGAAGACGGAACAGTGCAGGGGCTCTGCGCCACTGCGGGGTGGCCGTGTGCCGGAGTGCCGGTGATGGGTTCTTCTGTAGCAATGGAGAAACACACTCTTAAAAAACTTGCCGCACAGGCATCAATTCCCGTAGTGCCATGGGTATTTCTGGATGAAAACCGGAGTACCTCTCTTGAATCTCTTGAAGAGGAAATTGCTTCTCTGGGATTTCCGCTGTTTGTAAAACCCTCAAGACTTGGCTCCAGTGTCGGTATCGGAAAGGCAGATACTGCTGAAGAACTCAAAGAAGCAATTCAAACTGCAAAAAAATATGACTACATGATCCTTATTGAAAAGGCTGTTGATTCTCCCAGGGAAATTGAGGTCAGTGTGATCGGTAACGGTTTTCAAATATTCAGTTCCGTACCCGGTGAAGTTCTTCCCGGCAGAGACTGGTACGACTACACTGCAAAATATCAGTGTGATGATTCGAAACTGGATATTCCCGCCGGTCTCTCCGCATCGCAGACGGAGGATATCCGGATGATGGCGGAGAGTGCATTTCGTCTTCTTGGCGGCAGGGGGTTTGCCAGAGTTGATTTCCTCATGAATTCTGAAGGAATCTGGCTCAACGAGATAAATACCATCCCCGGCTTTACAACCATCAGCATGTTTCCCAAGCTCTGGGCGGCATCCGGAATGAATTCTGAAAAACTGCTTAATTTTATTCTTGATGAAGCTGTTTCAAGGGTTGAACACGGCTTATGTCAGGAGTGAAATGAGCTGCAAGCTTGAACTTAGAAGCGATACATTCTCAACGCCCTGCCGGGGTATGAGAACAGCCATGGTTGAGGCCCCGGTAGGGGACGATGTTTTCGGAGAGGATCCCACGATAAACTCTCTGGAAAGGCGTGTGGCTGATCTGCTCGGTAAGGAAGCTGCGCTCTTTGTACCATCAGGAACCATGGGCAACGGGCTGGCGATACGATCTCTGACCTCACCGGGGGAAAGAGTACTCTGCGGAACAAACAGCCACATCTATAATTTCGAGGGAGATCAGTTTGCCATGAACTGCGGTCTGCAGATGCACCGCATTGATGAACGGGCAGACGGCATGATCCCGATTGATCACATAAGACGGGTACTTGATGTAAAGGAAAACATTCACCGTGCTCCGGTAACGGTTCTTGCTCTTGAGAACACCCACAACCTTCTCGGTGGAAGAATACTGCCGCAGAATGAAGTAATTGAAGCCTGCTCCTGTGCCCGTTCAAAAGGGGTAAAAACATATCTTGACGGTGCCCGGTTGTGGCATGTCCATGCCGCGACGGGAATTCCTCTCGACCGGCTGACCGAGCCGTTTGATATGGTCTCCGTCTGTTTTTCAAAAGCACTCGGAGCGCCGGTAGGCTCAATGGTTGCCGGACCTTCCGATCTGATCGGCAGAGCAAGGTGGTTCAGAAAACGGATGGGCGGAGGAATGAGACAGGTGGGAATTCTTGGCGGAGCCTGCCACTACGCTCTCGATAACAACCTGCCCGTACTGCGGGTTACACATGACTATGCAGGAAGACTTGCAGAGGCGTTCAAGTCAACAGGCAGGTTCGAAGTTGACATTGAGGCGATTGATACCAACATTGTCTTCCTTAAAACGGAATCCGGCCATGCGGAAGATCTGGTATCCCGACTTGAGGCTATGGGTCTTTCGGTTCTTGCGCTGGATGCCGGTTCGGTGCGTTATGTAACGCATCTTTCACTTGATTCCGAATGTATTGATGAAGCAGTAAAACTAATAAAAAAGGAGATTTAGATGAAAGCAGGAGTGACCGGAGTTGGTCATCTTGGCTATCACCATGCCAGAATTATGAAAACTCTCGTGGATGATGTGATGATCCACGATACAGACCCTGACCGTTTGAAGAAGGTTTCCGAAGAACTCGGAATCCGTGCCGCGGGATCTCTTGAAGAACTGGTCGACTGGGCGGACGCCCTTGATGTCGCGTGCACCACATCCGCTCACTACGATGTTGTAATCGCGGCTCTTAAAAACGATGTACCTGTTCTTGTGGAAAAACCCATTGCGGCCACCGCCCGGCAGGGTGAAGAGATGGTTGAGCTGGCAGAGGAAAAAGGTCTGGTTCTTGCCGTGGGGCACATCGAACGGTTCAACCCGGCGATGATGGCTGCCAGCAGCACAATAGATAAACCCATTTTCATGGAGGGCCACAGAATGGCCGGTTTCAATGTGCGCTGCACAGATGTATCGGTTGTGATGGATCTGATGATTCACGACATCGACATTGTGCTGTGGAAGGCAGCGTCACCTGTTGCCGAGATCCATGCGTCCGGTGTTCCTGTGCTCACCGAAACCGTTGATATCTGCAATGCCCGAATCCTCTTTGAGAATGGCGCAGTGGCCAATCTGACAGCAAGCAGAATATCCGCAGAGCCAAAAAGAAAACTAAGATTCTTCCAGAAGCACGGTTACATTTCTGTAGACTTCGGAGACAGAAAAGTAACAGCTCTGAAGCTTGATAACGGCATGATCGTACCTGTGCCAATGAATGTTTCCGACGGTGATGCTCTGACTGCTGAAATAAACAGTTTCCTCAGTGCCGTAAACAACGGTACACCTGTCGCGGTTTCAGGCAGCGAAGGGCTGAAGGCCCTCAGAGCGGCAACAACGATTCTTGAAAAATCCGAGAAGAGCCTTCTCGCTCTCCCATGAAGCTGCTGATATCCGCAGGGGAAGCTTCAGGAGACCAGAGAGGCGCCGAGGTTCTTGCCGCGTTGAAAAGGATACATCCGGGCCATCTGGAAGCCTTCGGTCTCGGAGGAGGCCGACTTGCCGGTGAGGGAATGAATGTCACCCATCACCTTCGCGATTACGCGGTGATGGGTTTTGGTGAGATACTTCTGTCACTTGGTAAATTTCTCCAACTGGAGAAGGAACTCAAAGCCCTGTGTATCAGGGAAAAACCCGACTGCATTCTTCTTGTGGACTACCCCGGATTCAACATGCGCCTCGGTAGATGGGCGAAGAAAAAGGGAATTCCGGTGGTTCATTATGTTGCTCCGCAGATGTGGGCATGGGGGGCATGGCGGGTTCGGAAGCTGAGGAAAAGCACAGACATTCTTCTCACTCTTTTTGCTTTTGAGGAACCGTTCTTCAGAGCCAGAGGAGTCAACGCTGTTTTCACAGGTCACCCGCTGAGGAAACAGATCCCTCCTCAAATCGCGAAAGGGGAATCTCTCGGGCTGCTTCCCGGAAGCAGAGCCCAGGAAGTGGAGAAGCTTCTACCCGCAATGCTGCAGACTTTCATCCTGCTGAGAGACAAAGGCATTGTGGACAAAGCTCTTCTTGCGGTTTCCGATCATCTGGAAAGAGATGTATACAGAGAAGCGGAAAACACCGTCGGTGTTGAGCTTATAGAAGGAACCAGAGAGGTTCTGGCCGGCTCAAAAGCCGCTCTTGTCTGCTCCGGCACCGCCACTCTGGAGACTGCTCTGTGCGGTGTTCCTTTTGTTGTATGCTACAAAACAAGCGGTTTCACCTACACCATTGCAAGGCATCTTGTAAAAGGAATTAAGAAGATTGGTCTCGCCAATATCATCGCGGGCGAAGAAGTGGCTCCCGAGCTGATTCAGAAGGATGTTACCCCCATTAACATGCAGAACCTGCTGGAGCCTCTTTTTACCGATAACACGGTTGCGGAAACGGCTCGAAAAAAACTCGAACTTGTGAGGAATTCCCTGGGTGATGGCGATCCTGCCGAAAATGCCGCAGTGGAAATAATCCGATACCTTGAAGTAACTGATGAAAGCTGAAACAACAGGAACAGCAGGCAGAATTCTGCTGAGCATACTGGGAAGAACCTGGAGGGTCTCCAGGTTGCGACCGTCCACGGGGATCAGGGGCAATTCCGTTCTGTATGCATTCTGGCACGGTGAACAGCTTCCACTCATTTTCACTCATCGCGGAATGGGAATTCAGATATTAATCAGCCGAAGCAGAGACGGCTCACTGGTTTCCGCTATCTGCGAGAAAATGGGTTTCAAAACTGTCAGAGGTTCTTCCAGCAGGGGAGGGGCTTCAGCAGCCCGTCAACTGGTGGGCGCTCTCAGGAAAGGCAATGCCGTTGCAATTACTCCTGACGGACCAAAGGGACCTCCGGAAATTGTAAAGAAAGGCGTGTCTCTTATTTCGAAGCGGGCAGAGGTTCCTGTGGTTCCCTACGGAGTTTGTGCCTTTCCCGCAGTCAGACTGAAAAGCTGGGACAGTTTCATGATTCCCCTTCCATTCGCAAAACTGGTGATCAGCGAGGGCAAACCCGTTCCACCGGAGCATTGCGATCAGGAAACACTGACCGCCGCCGTCCGTTCAGAATCCAGCCGTGCGCAGCTTCTTGCAAGCCCAATCGCATCTCTGACAATCTCAATAATAAAAGCTGCCGCCTGGATACTGACCCCTCTGGCGGAGCTTATACTTCTTTTCAGACCAGCAGAAGAGAGGAAGGAACGCAGAGGTCTGGTGCCAGGGAACCCCGGCAGACCCGTCTGGCTCCACGGCTCCAGTCTCGGAGAACTGAAAGGGCTGCTTCCGGTAATTGACAGTTTAAAATCAGCGAATACTCCATTGTTCATCACATGCTCAACGCCCGCTGCACGGGAATTTATTGAGAAGGAAAATCTACAAGGCGCATATCAGCCGATAGATACACAAACCGCAGTGGGTCGATTTCTGGACAGGCTTCAACCAAAGGCTTTGATTCTCGCGGAAACAGAGTTCTGGCCGGTTCTTCTTCATGAAACTGTATCCAGAGGCATCACAGCGGGAATGGTAAATGCCCGGCTTTCAGAGAAAAGTGCCGGCAGATACAGAATGATCAGACCACTGTTCAGCAAGATATTTTCATGCTTCAGGGGCATATTAACCAGATCACAGGGTGACTCAGACAGATTTCTTGAACTGGGAGTGCAGACGGAAGTTGCCGGAGATGGAAAAGCTGCTGTAAAACCACAGGAACCGGACCCGCTCTGGAAGGCAAAAATCAAACCCGGACCCAGAGGTATTATTGTCGCGGGATCCACGCGGGAAGGCGAGGAAGAAACAATTCTGGAAATTGCCCGTCTCACCGGGCTTACTCCGGTACTTGTTCCCAGGCACGAAAACCGGGTAAAAGAAGTTGTCCGCATCGCGGAAAAAGCAGGTTTCAAACCTGATCTCTGGACAGACAATCCCACTGAATCCAAATGCCTGATCGTAAATGTCAGAGGAATCCTCTCGTCACTGTACGGCCTTGCCGATATTGCCTTTGTCGGTGGAACGATCGCTCCGGTGGGAGGGCACAACATTCTTGAGCCCCTCGCGCACAATGTCCCTGTGATCGTTGGTCCCGAGCATCATCATTTTACCGATGTTGTTGCAAAGGCTTCAAAAGATAATATTTGCAGAGTGTTTACCACTGTTGACCAGGGCGCAGCTGTCGCATTGGAACTGCTGGCCTCAAACGGGAAAACCCGCAGCAATGAGGCCGAATTCAGTACCGGTATTTTCCAATCAAGAATGAAGGTTCTTCTGAAAAAAATGGAAATCTTTACATGAGACTTGATGAAATACACAGAAAACTATCCAACAGGGAAGGCTTGTGGCTCTGGGCTGCCTGGCTGCTTCTGCCTGCGGCATTTCTGTATCTCATCGGCGCTATGGTCAATAGACTGCTCTACTCAAGAGGTATCCTCTCGAAACAGTCTTTCGATACAGTTGTAGTAAGCATAGGCAACATTGAAGTGGGTGGTGTGGGAAAGACACCCGTAACCATCAGAATTGCAAGCAAACTTGCAGGTATGGGCATCAATACTTCAGTTGTCTGCGGTCTGCTTTCCGCGGGTCACGGTTCTCCAGTAGCTGTAAGGGAGGGTAATACCTCCGGCGGCCCCCCCCTCAGTGATGAAGCTATTCTTCTGGGGAGAATCCTCGGTAATACATGCTCCGTCTACACAGGCAGTGACAAAACTGCCGCTGTGGAAAGAGCAGTCAGGGAAATGAAGCCCGAAGTAGTTATCGTGGATGACGGTTTTCAGCATCACAAACTTCATCGCGATATAGATGTTGTTGTTCTTAATGCCGACCACCCTTTCGGTCAGGGGGGAGTTCTTCCGGTCGGTACTCTGCGGGAATCTTCAACGGCTCTTGCCAATGCCGATTATCTCTGGATCAACGGTGTAACATCCGATGCTCAGTTATCTCTTGCCAGAAGACTCATTTCCGGAAGAAACTGGAAATCCCCCTTTATTTCAAGCAGTGTGGTTCCAAGAAAACCCGTGAAATATGACGGAACCTCAGACAGAATCGGCAGAGTTGTCGCCTTCTGTGGAATAGGAAAACCACAGGGATTCAAGCGCACTCTTGAAAAAACAGGATTTGAAATAGCAAAATTCCATATTTACCCCGATCACTGGCGCTACACACAGACTGATATGCAGCATCTGATGAAAAGTCTTAAGCAGACATCTGCCGATTATCTTATTACCACAGAAAAAGACGCGGCAAGACTGGGTACAGGTCCGGTAAAAACAATGAACTTGAGAGTTCTTCCAATCAGGCTCTCCGTGTCAGACCAGTCGGCAGAGGACGAACTGCTGGGCAGCATTCTGGAGTTAGTTGGAGGCAGGCAATGACCAGAAAAACAGACATACTTATCATAGGCGGAGGAATGGCCGGTCTTACATGCGCGCTGGAGATACCGGAGAAGTATGCTGTAACAATTCTCAGTAAGGTCAAACTTCCCACCGGAAGCACATATCTCGCACAGGGTGGGCTCGCGGCTGTTACCTCTGAGGATGACAGTTTTGAGAATCATCTCAAAGACACGCAGAAAGCCGGAGCGGGCATGGTAGACGCAAGGGTAGCCCAGGAGATCATTTCCCTGGGACCTGATCTGGTGAGCAGACTTTCCGGGTGGGGCATTACTCTTGAGGGATCAGACGGTGACGGCGGAGGAATGGAAGGAGGGCACTCATTCAGAAGAGTGCTTCACTACTTCGACAAGACCGGCAGGTTCATTTCTGAACGCCTTGGTGAACAGTGCAGGAAACGAAGCAACATCACAATTATTGAGGATGCTTTTGCCATCAACCTGATTCCAGCTTCCCGGGAGGCATTGTCACTTCTCCAGAAGGGCTGTGACAGATGTCTGGGTGCTTATGTGCTTATTGGAAAAGATGTAGTAACATTTCTTGCAAGAGAAACAGTACTTGCTACCGGAGGTGCCGGAAAAACATACCGTTACACATCCAACCAGGACTCTTCAACGGGAGACGGTATCGCCATGGCTTTCAGGGCCGGTCTTCCAGTTAGAAACATGGAGTTTTACCAGTTCCATCCCACCTGCCTCTATCACCCGGACAAAAGGAACTTTCTTATAACTGAATCTCTCAGAGGCGAGGGAGCCAGGCTTGTAGATGAAGCCGGCAGGAGATTCATGAAGTACTATGACCCCGAGCGGATGGAGCTTGCCCCGAGAGATGTGGTTGCCAGAGCAATAGACAGCGAGATGAAGCGTCTCGGAACAGATCACATGCTTCTTGATGCCACACACCTTTCAAAAAGTTTTCTTGAAGAACACTTTCCTGAAGTGACATCCGGTGTAACTTCCGTGGGAATCGAGCCCTGGAATGACCCGATCCCTGTCGTGCCGGCAGCTCACTACTGTGTCGGCGGTGTGATAGCGGCAACAGATGGTTCAACCGAGATGACCGGTCTCCGGGTTATCGGTGAAGCTGCATCCACCGGATTTCACGGAGCAAACCGTCTTGGCAGCAACAGTCTTCTTGAAGCCGGTGTCATGGGATTGCTCTGTGCAAGGTCTTTTACCGGTAACCTGCCGAATCAGATAACAGAACTCGGAGTGAGAGACTGGTCTTTCGGCAGGGCGGAGCCCCTTGAGGAAAGCGTTCTTGTGGATCACTCCTGGGCCAGCCTTAGAAGTGTTATGTGGGATTATGTAGGAATTGTGAAAACCGACAAGAGACTTCGCAGGGCATTAAAACTTCTCGATGTACTTGCGGAAGAAGTGGAAGAAGACTACTGGACTCTTCTCCCCACGGTTGATCAACTTGAGCTTCGGAACCTTACAACAGTAGCCAGGGTAATTGTAAGGAGTGCTCTCAAGCGCCGGGAGAGTGTGGGGCTTCACTACCTTATAGATTGTCCCTACACATCACATATTAAAACGGATACTGTTCTGAAGATCAACATGTAACGCATAACGCAGGAAATACATGAAAAAATATTTTCTTCTTCTTTCAATGATCATAGCGGGATGTTCATCCGCACCCGTCTATCGCGGAGACGGAGTGAACTGCCGGGGACCAATGCCCACCACAACCGGCACAACAGCAACGACAGCAACGACAGCAACAGCTCCCCCGAACCCTTCAAACTCAGTTGAACACAGAATGCAGGGTGAGATAGACAGTTGGATGGGCACTCCTTATGTATACGGCGGCGTTTCCAAAAGAGGAGTTGACTGCTCGGGCTTTACACAGGCTGTTTACCGTTCCGTGGGTATTGAGATTCCAAGACGGGCATCCAGACAATCCGCAGCAGCTCAGACTGTAAGCAGAAGCAGTCTCAAGTACGGCGATCTCATCTTCTTCAACACATCGGGATCGGGAATCTCCCACTGCGGCATTTATCTCGGCAACGGCCAGTTCGTTCACGCATCAAGCAGCAGGGGAGTGGTGAGAGACCTTCTTAATCACCCTTATTACTCAGCCCGTTATGTCACCGCTGGAAGGTTCCTATAGTGAAAGTACTCGATATCAACAATCTGTACTCTCCCACCGGTGGCGGAATACACATCTATCACCATGAAAAGCTCAAGTGGTGCAAGGCCAACGGTATTGAGAACCTTCTTCTTTATCCCTCTTCCGAAAACACAACAGTCTCCGTACATGGCGGTACTGTAAAGGGTCTGAAATCACCCCGGCTTGCCGGAAGCGGCTACAATTTCTTCACAAGGGGAGAGCCAATCAGACAGGCATTGAAAGAGTTCAATCCCGATGTTGTTGAACTGGGCAGCGGTATGGTCGTACCGGGCATGGTTCACCGGGCACTGAACGGCATTCCTTCATTCGCCTACTTCCATTCAAACTGGCCTGAAACACTTCCCCTGAGCACACTCGGAATTACAGGCGGCATTCTCCCGTATCTCTTCAGAAAGCTGACCATGCCAGTCATGCGCAGAGCATACAAGCCCCTGAACGCGGTGATCGGTGCGAGTGATTATTCAATACAAAAACTGCAGGATGCCGGATTGACAAAGCTGAGCAAGGTTCCCCTGGGCACAAACCCCGACATTTTTCATCCAAACAAAAGATCCGAAGAATTGAGAAAAAGCCTCGGAATCAAAAACAACGGGAAAATGATTCTCTACATGGGCAGACTTGCCCCTGAAAAGGGAATTCATGTCCTCCTGAAAGCATGCACCCACCTGTTCAAGCAGAAGGATCTGGTTGTGGTTGTCGCAGGAGGAGGCCACTGGGATAAAGAGGTGAAACGGATGGCAGGTCTGAACCCAGACAAAATGAAAATACTAAACCGGGTAACCACCAGAGCTGAAGCTGCAAAGCTCATGGCAAGTGCAGACGCTTTCATCTCAGCGGGACCGCTGGAAACCTTTTCACTGGTCACTCTTGAAGCCCTCAGCTGTGGCACACCAGTAGCCGCATGCAGCAAAGCAGCAGCCTCAGAATTAATCATAAAATCAGGCGGCAATTCAACATACTCCCCCTGGAACTCCGGAAAAGCTCTAGCAGAAGCAATTCTGAAGGCCGCATCCACAAAAAAAGAAAAAAGAGACGATTTCAGAAACTTCGCAGAGAACTACACATGGGATGCATGCTTCAGAAAGATCTTCCAGATCTACAATAGTCACTGAATACACCGCGGAAGCATGTATTGAAACAGGATCTGATAAAGCAGAAGGAATCCATCTCCGTCAACATGATACTCAAGTCACCTAATACCATTGCGACTGATCGAGTTGAACATCTCCTATTCTGATTCTGAAGTTGCCGGATATTAATTCTTGAAATACTGTTGATAAGTCCGTTTCCGAGCAGAAACACTGTCGAAGAATCTATTTAGGCGGGTTGACTGCATCATTGCACAAGCATATGATCACTTGTTGTTATTAAAATATCATATGACAATGTGACAAAGAATGGAATACAGCATTCCGGCAACAGAACCAGCCGGATCACCACGGCAATATGATAACATTGTTTTGGCCTTACTGCTGTGAGGAGCGGATGAAGCATGCGATCGATGGCAAATCATGTTCCCCATAAAAACAACCACGGAAGACCGGTTGCCACTCAAATAAATCTCAACAAACCCAGACTTCTTGATCAAATGCATGATTCTCTACGCTCACGCCATTACAGTCCTCGCACAGAGCGGTCGTATTGCAATTGGGTAAAACGATTTATCTACTTCCATAATATTCGCCATCCCAGAGATATGTCTGAGCCGGAAATAAATGCTTTTCTGACGCATTTAGCAGTTAAAGAGAATGTCAGTGCTTCGACCCAGAACCAGGCTCTTGCCGCCCTGCTCTTCCTTTACCGAAATGTCATTGGCCGCGAAGTCGGTGATCTTGATGGAATTATTCGTGCGCGCAAACCAAAGCGTTTGCCCGTTGTAATGACGCGTGAGGAAGTGAAATCTGTACTGACGCATTTAGTCGGTGATAAGTGGCTTATTGCCTCTCTTATGTATGGTACAGGGGTGCGCCTGACTGAATGCATGAGTCTCCGAGTACAGGATATAGACTTTTCACGCAACGAGATACATATCCGTGACGGTAAAGGAGCCAAAGATCGTGTCTCTATGCTACCTGAATCACTCAGGAAATCCATCCAGGAACACCTCAAGAGTGTCAGAGCCATCCATAGAAAGGACCTGGTCGATGGCTGGGGTCGTGTGTTATTGCCCGATGCTCTCGAGCGCAAATACACCAACGCCCCGGAGGAGTGGCGCTGGCAGTGGGTTTTCCCGCAGAAAAGCCGCTGGAAGAACCAGAAGACCGACGAAGAAGGACGGCATCATATGGATCAATCCATAATGCAAAAGGCCTTCAAACGAGCTGTTTGCAGATCCGGTTTTACCAGACATGCAACATGCCACACGCTGCGCCATTCTTTTGCTACTCACCTGCTTGATAATGGTTATGACATTCGTACAGTACAGGAATTGCTTGGTCACAAAGATGTAAGAACCACTATGATCTACACCCATGTACTGAACAGGGGCGGCAGGGGTGTAAAAAACCCACTGGATAGTTTGTGACGAACAGACCGCGCATATTATGCGGAAAACTGATAAGATACCAGCTATCACTAATAGTGGTGCTATGTCATTGAGTTATATACAATTACTATGGAGGGGTGATGGAATGTTATACGGCATTAGACTAGAAAACGGGCATATCTGGAAACCATATAAACAGTAGTTAAGTAGTCATTCCGCATCGAGCCTACTGATTCAGTTATTCAAGATAAATCCAGACAAATGTTCGGATGAAACTGCGTACGCTCAGCATATTTCGTAAGTAGTTAAAGGCAAAACAGAAAAGGGCATAAGCTCTATTGTGAGAGGCCTGAAGAGCTGTTATCATCCCTTAGCGACTAACTGAGATAATAGTAATCATTGTTAAGGAGATGTACGACATCACAGTGCTTGCAGATAGCATAAATCAAAACAAGAGTCGGATAAACGAAGTGCTCCACATCGGGTATGCAAACTGGGATAGCTTACTAAACCGGATTGAAGCACAAGAAGAATCCAGCCATGAAGACTTCGCCGATGAACAGGTTTGGACATTTCTCGTCGTGTGTATTTATGCAATACAAGGCATGGACGGCATAAATGCGCTAGCTCAAGCTCTTATAAAAACCAAGCTACCAAGTCCTACAAAAGCGTGGTTTGAGGTGCTTCCCCTACCCCTAAGATTGAGAGAGGGAAGCACACATCTCGATTTAGCATTTGGTACCATCTCTCAAAGGAGTGGAACGCAGAGCGGAATCAAACTCGAAAGAAATGAGAACAGCTGGATCTGTTTTGTTGAATGTAAATGGTACTCGGACATAGCTGGCTATGTTTCTCATGACAGACAGAGAAACCAATTAGCCCGGGTTATTGAAAACGCCTTGTATTTCAATAGAGGTGATTGGTTCCCAAAAACCGTACACGTTACGCTTATTACACCGGAAGTATTTGAGTCATCCCCGACTAATTCACGCTTCTATCAGTATAAGTATGCCGAGTATAGAAATGTAGAATCTGGGGCAAAACATTTAGTAAGAGACTTGGCAACATCATGTCTGCCTTTTAGGAGGCCATTCCCAGATATCAACGAGAGGCTTAGCAGTCTACACCTTAATTGGGTTTCCTATGAGACGCTTTTCAGACAAGCTCCAAAGTCGCCACTTAAGCAGCCGTTTCTTGATTTTGCTAACAAGTTCAACGGAACGAGAAGAACATTGTTGAGCCAAAACAAACTAGATGGTCAGTGAGGTTCTCAATTGACTTTAGTCGTAGTTGATCACAATAATGCTATTGGGAACGAATTGCAAATGCTCGCCTGCTAACTTTAAAAACGCGTCGATCCCATGTCTCATTATAACCCCAGAAGTAACAGTACCAAGCATGATGAGAATCGTGCTCCCCTGTCCATATGCAGTAACCACTATTGTGAAAGGGCCCCCAGTTATCAAATGTGATACCGCTATCATAAAGAGCACGAAGCTCATCACGGGTAGGCATACGCCAGTCATCACCCAAACTGTTGACCCATTCTTCGGCTGCATTCCAGCTGGTGTCCCTGTCAGGGCCAACCTGCCACTGAATACCTGCCTCCGTATCTGTGATTATATCATCCAAGTCCTTCACATAACGGTCAGAACCCGAGGCAATATTTACGAATGCCAGCAAAATTACTGAAGTAAGTATAAATTTCTGAATGACCAAGGTATTTATGCTCATAGCTTTCCTTTCTCCAAGATTACATCCAAAACCAACAACTACACTACAAGGAATATAGAAACCTATTTGGGAAACGGAAAGTCCTAGTGATGTGACTATATAAGTGCTCAGAAAATCTGAGTAATTCCCAGTAGAAGTGCCGACTATCAGACAAATAGTATTATGGGTGTGCTTCAGTAAAATTGTTAAGATATTTTCAAGTGGGATTATCACGCGCGAGAACAACTCGCAAAGTATTAATATTAACTCCCACATGGCATGAAAAATGGCTTGAATCCGCTTGAGATTCGCAATTCAATGATTAGAATACCGGAAGATGCTCCGATGATACTGCGTACGCTCCGCAAATTCCCCAGAAATACCAGGGGGTACTGGTTATTAACCCATTGTGATTCGATTGTTCAGGTGTTATCATCTCAAAGGTAAACATGTAACTTATAAAAAGCAATAAATACTTAACCACTGAATGAACCTGCCACAAACGCTTCGGTGTTGGCTTCAGTGATACTTGTGCAGGTTATTCAGGATGTTAGTGCGCCAAGCTCAGCTTGGTGCTTCTTATAGAGTGAGCTACTCATTGGGAGTAGCAAGTCCCTATCGGGCAAAGCCTAACCAGCAGCCCGTATCGAGTGTTGCGCCTGTGGCGGAACCGGTGTACGCGCCGGTGAACAAAATGGGTGAAGCGTACACAGAGAACACTGTAGGCCGCAGGGGAGGCGTACTTCCCCAAGGCGATTCAGCCCCGTTAATGAAAAC
>JAGLOJ010000026.1 GCA_023139045.1 Candidatus Sabulitectum sp. | reverse complement strand
ACGGGTTTACCCGTGGGTATCTATGGTTACCGGCCGTGTCTTTCCGTACTGCCAGGACGGAGCATCATCAACGATCACTGAAGATCCTTCCGGCGGTATTCACCTGTTGTTTTCCAAAAGGGACTCTCTGTTTTCTTTGAATCCTGAAACAATGGTCATTGAAGATGCTATTCCTTTCGAATACATGTCTGAGTTCTGCAGAACAGGGCTTCTCCGAAGAAGCACCAACCCTGCTCTGGGTCTGCTGGGAATGTACAGAGTTACTTACATGAGCAGCGGAGCCAGCTTTAGCTGGCAGACCAGTGAGTACACCGTTTCGGAATCGGGATTAATCACCATGGGTGATTCCCTTACACTGGAGGATCCCTACCCTGTCAGTGGATCAGATTACAAGAGTGACTTCATATTCACTGTGTATCCGGTGATGAATGCTTCGGGATATCCTGTTATGGCAACAAGACAGTTTGTTCCAGGTGGGTCTATGCCTCCCACTCCCGCGTCCTGGCGAATAGCTACCCTCTGCCACAACACAACAGCGTCTGCCGTTTATCTCACTGCTGACACCCTTACCTGGTCTACCAATGAAAATGAGGCTCCCCAGCTGATCGCATCAGGTTCCTGTACTTCAAACGCAATCTTCCTCTGGAGTGACTCAACTGAAACTGTGTACTATTCCCTTCACGATTGTGAAACAGGAATCGTTTCTACCATGCCCTATGCCGGGCAAGCGCCTAGTCCTTATGGAGGGGCCTGCATTTCTGCAGACCCAGATGACCCTGGAATGCTTCTGGTATGGAGCAATGGCACAGACATCGTATGCCGTCACTACGAGAACGGCTGGAATGACTATACTTACGTGCTTGTAGAGAATGTGCCCGGTGTCTTCAACGGAAGCATTTCTGTGTGCAGCACGCAGGACGGCTACTGGGTGGCATACTTCACAGATAGCGAACCTGATCCCGTGATTCTCTTTGTAGACAAAGACGATGTTACTTCCATTGGAACACACACGGCAAGCGTTGATCCGATTTCTGTTACTGCCTTTCCCAACCCTTTCCGGGAAGCACTCTCAGTGCAACTGAACGGTAATGGTGCAGATGAGTCATTTTACGCAATGCTTTTCGACCACACGGGCAGGGTAGCCAGAGAGGAAACATCCACCGGGGGTGCACTGCTGTGGAACACCGTGGATCTCCCTGTGGGGTGCTACCTCCTGCGGGTAACAGCCGGAAACAATGTATACACCCAAAAAACAGTTCTTGTGAGGTAACCGGTTGTATCACCTGATCCGGAGAAAGCACAGATAAGATTCCGGAGTAAAGACTGCTCTGTTCATAAAACTCTTGATCTAGCGGGCGATCCTTCTCTACCGAAATTTGAGAAGGATCAACCCTGAGAGAGAAACTACAGGAGCAGAAAGCAAACTCATAGAAGCAACAGCGAGTAATGGTTACTGTTTCTTCTCAGCAGCGATACAATTTTCCCGATTTGCCCTACCATCCAGCAAATGTCGTTGAACACAAGAACAATCAGTGACCCAATGAATTCAATTAGCTTGGGGCTCATTCCATCTTGAGTTTCCGATGGTTATTCAAGTAGTCAAGCAGATAGAGGTCCATCAGGCTCTGTCGGATTCCTTAGCCATCTCCTTGAAATATTCGATTATATCAGGTGTATCGAAAAGGGTACGAGGCACATTCTTTTCAGCAAATAACCTCAATCCTTGCCACATAGGGAACGAAAGGTAGTCCGTGGACAGTCAGGGTTAATTCGTTGGGACACCTCAGGGGAACATCGAAGCAGACGAATCCCTGGAAAGTGGGATACATACTCGGTGGTCCGGGTGGTTCCTGTTCTATTAAAGTAACCTCCTTCGTAATCAGAACATCTGGTCTTCTGCCATCATCATGCCGTCCACCGAGAAGGGTAACCTTCGGCGTCTCGGTCAATCTGGATCTCAAGGTGATGCTGCCCTCTACTCTAAGAACACTTCCTGCCTGAACTACACTGCGGTGCGATATCTGTGGAATGAGAGGAATTCTGCTCCAGACCTTCATCGAAGGATCCCCCAAGAAGTTCTGAGTGTACCTGTACCACAGATAAGTACCCAGCTCAGCTCCAAGATTAGCTGTAATTCCTATCACCTTGTACTGAGCAAGATCTGACCAGAACGCTTTCTCATACCGTTTTCCAGTTGAACTGAATCCAACCCGGGTATTACCCACATAACCGACGGCATCGCCATTAGAGTAGATCGTGCTGTGTTCAGCAAATGAGTCATAGGTTTCATTGTCGACACAGGCTGTGTAACATGAATCCACAAACGCTATGAAGTAACTGTCGGAATTGGTGAAGTCCGGATGATCGAAGATGTCTATTTCGCAGCAGCCCCTCATTGATCCGTGTCTGCTCAGGCTCAAAAAGTGTGTTCCACTGTTAATGCTGCTGCGGATACCATTGGCAGTGAGAGGGAATGCCTTTCAAAAGTAGCAGTGCTATTAATGCTGTCAAAATCTGGGTAAGTAGTGCATTCTCAGTAGTGCCGGCAAAGGCCACATAAGTCGTACGAGATATGTGAGAATATGCACAAAAGACGTTTGACTTATGTGATGATTGTGCTATGTTTTCTATTACAGGGGGTTGTTGTGTATAGAAAAGCCATTGAAGAATTAAAGTACTGGAAAGAAAAAGCTGACAGAAAACCCATTATTATTCAGGGAGCCAGACAGACAGGTAAAACATGGCTGATGAAAGAGTTCGGGCACACTTGCTATGAACAGTATGCTTACATCAATTTCGATAATAATCCTAGAATGAAAACTCTGTTTCATAGTGACTTTGATACAGATAGAATAATACTCGGTCTTCAGGTGGAGGCTGGATGCACAATTATTCCAGGTGAAACCCTCATTCTTTTAGATGAGGTTCAGGAAGTGCCATACGCACTGGCATCATTGAAGTATTTTTATGAGAACGCTCCTGAGCATCATATCGTAGCAGCGGGTTCTATGCTGGGAGTATCCATACATCCAGGCGTTTCTTTTCCTGTAGGTAAGGTAGAGTTTCTGAATCTGTTTCCACTTTCCTTTCCTGAATTCTTGCTGGCTACTGGAAATGAATCATTGCATTCCATGATAGAATCGCTGGACTTTGAAATGCTCAGTGTTTTCTCCACAAAGTTAACCGAACTTCTCAAGCAGTACTATGTTGTAGGAGGTATGCCTGAGATAGTGAAGAATTTTATTCAGAACGGTGATTTTGCGGAAGTACAACACATTCAAAAGCAACTTCTTGCAGCATACGAACAGGATTTTTCAAAACATGCACCAGGTAGAATTGTGCAGAGAATCCGAGCTGTCTGGAACAGTCTGCCGGCACAACTTGCCAGAGAAAACAGGAAATTCATTTTCGGTCTTTTAAGAAAGGGAGCTCGGGCCAGGGAGTATGAGCTTGCAATTCAATGGCTTCTGGATTGTGGTCTAATTAACAGGGTGGATAGAATTACTAAACCCGGCATTCCCGTTTCAGCTTACCGTGACAGTGCCGCATTCAAACTTTATGTGCTTGATGTAGGGCTCCTTTGTGCTATGAGTCAGCTGGATCCAAAGTCTATCTTGCAGGGCAACATTCTCTTTGAAGAATTCAAAGGCGCTTTAACTGAGCAGTTTGTTCTGCAGCAGCTCATCTCCAGCGCAGGTATTAACCCCTTTTACTGGAGTGCAAGCCGTTCCAGCGGTGAAGTCGATTTTGTTGTTCAGACGAATGGAATGGTACTGCCACTTGAGGTAAAGGCTGCAGAAAATCTGCAAGCGAAAAGTTTGAAAAGTTACTATTTGCGATATTCACCGAGCAAAGCCTTTCGAACATCTCTTTCCGGATATAGGGAAGAGGAGTGGTTGATAAATATTCCACTTTACGCTATTCACTCATTTAAAAAAATAGTATGTGCCATAAGTGAATCGTAGGTGCAACCACCTGAGACTCATATTTCACTTCTTCAATCAGCAGCACTTTTTGTAGCGTTAAAACTGAGGACTGAGAGAAAATATTTATGGCAGGTTTGACAGAAATTTGCAATAACTGAAGGTTGATTCAGGAAATGAGCTGTCGAATCTGTTGAGTTCGCACAAACACACTGGAGGAATAATGAGATACTGTCTGATCTCTGTGATTCTGCTGATAATTCTTGCCTGCGGTGGAGGGAACGAAGATTCCAGCGCTGATGTTGCAGATGGGCAGACTGGTTCCATCTCACAAGTAGATTCAGTTACTGCTGAATGGCTGGAATACATACAGTCCAGTGATGACGGGCTCTGGGAAGGTAATGCGGAGCATTTGGTAAGTTGCTTTTACAGTGGTAATCTGACTGATCCTGAAGCACTCGATCCGATTGTTTACAAACCATATGCACTGTGTACCTCCGGTGACACTGTGTTTGTTACCGATGCTGCAACTCAGGAAATCGTGGCACTGAACAGTGCAGGGGAGTTGTTGTGGAGAGCTGGCGGGGAGGGAGAGGCACCGGGACATTTTCCCCGCATATCGACTTTGACGGCTTCTCGCAGATATGTGGCAGCTTCCAATTACTATCTGGGAAGAATTGAATTCTTTAACAGGGATGGTTCATTCTCGCACAGTTTAACCTTTGCCGGGGCTGAAGATATTGCTGCTATTGATGACACAACCTTTGCAGTGGCATCCACCGGGGAGCCCGGTGGAAGTATTCATATTATCAACTGTGAAGAGGGTATTGTCAGATCATTTGGTGAGGCCGAGATGATTCACTTTAAAGATGTGCCAAGGATGGATCTCATGCTTTTGTGTCTCAGTAACGATAACAGGCTGGCGGTTTTCAACAGATACGAGGGATTGCTTGCCATATACGATCTGACCACGGAAGAAAGTCTCTACAGAGGAAGCAGAGAATATCCCGCTTTACCGCAGGAACCTGTTTCCTTCACCAATTCCAATGGGCAGACACAGAGAATGTTCTTCACAGTGGGGGCAAATCCGTTTCTGGGTCCTGAGGGAATGCTGAATATTGTCTTTCCCGGTTACATGGAAGACGGTTCATTTTTCAGCGACCCTGAAAACACCGATTTTGCACCGGTAACAGCAATTGACAGGTATGACTGGGACGGGAATTATCTGGATTCCTATTGCCTGCCTGATTCCAGTCTTAGCAGTACTGCGCTGCTTCCGGGAAATCGACTGGTTGTTAAAAATTACTCTGAAGGAAATCTGCGTCTCTACGATTTACGGGACTGATGCACTGATCTGTCCGAGCAGCACATAGCGGTACCTCTTTTTGTGGAATCCGAATGCTTCTTTCATGGTTCTTTGATACTTCAATGTAGTTATTTATTGAACCGTAATTGGCAAATGGAGACTACCGTGTAGCTGGAATTTTGTAGTATATCCTGAATAGTATATACCGATGCTTATACATCATCTATGTGCTTGACGGAATGTATATCTCTACCGTATTATAGACCCAGACATGAAGTTATAGCCAATAAGAGGATGCTGAGGCATTCATCATTACAGCCTTGCCGGAAGCGTGGTTCCTCTCGACTTCAGGAAAGGCGGTAACATGGAACTGGCAGGAAAAGAATCAGAGGGAGTATCGGATTCGATTGCTCCCACCTTTTCTGAGAACAGTAAGGCAAAGAAAGATTCGGGAATTGCATTGTGTCTGTCGGGAGGCGGGTACAGAGCGATGCTGTTTCATACCGGCTCGATCTGGCGGCTTTACAAGATGGGATTACTCCCTGAGCTCGACCGCATATCCAGCGTGTCCGGTGGTTCAATCCTTGCAGGGCTGCTGGGCTTGAGATGGAGCAGGCTTGTGACATCGGATTTAGAGTCGGATAATGCTTTCACCGATCTGATTGTCAATCCCATTCGGGCGCTTGCTTCCAGGACTATTGATATTCCTGCTGTTCTCCTGGGCTTTTTGTTTCCCGGCTCAATCAGCAGCAGAATCAGTGGTTTTTACAGAAAATATCTGTTTAAGCGTTCAACGCTTCAGGATTTCCCGGACCATCCAAGGTTTGTTATCAATTCGGCAAACCTGCAGTCCGGGGCGCTGTGGCGATTCATGAAGCCGTATATGAGAGACTGGAAGGTTGGGGAAGTCAAGTCACCTTCCGTTCAGATTGCAAAGGCAGTTGCTGCCTCTTCAGCATTTCCACCGTTTCTTTCCCCAACTGTACTGAAGCTGAAGCAATCGGATTATGAAGAGAATCAAGGAGATCTTCTTGTTTCAGACCGGTACAGGAAAAGAATATTTCTCACAGATGCAGGTGTTTATGACAACCTTGGTCTCGAAACGGCAAAGCGTTTCCAAACTGTTCTTGTCAGTGATGGGGGAGCAGAGTTTGAACATAAGGCGAAGCCTGCACCCAACTGGTTGCTGCAGACATACAGAGTTCTTCAGGTCATTGACAATCAGGTTGGAAGTCTCAGAAAAACCGGACTGATTGGCGAGTACAAGAGCAGTGAAAGGGAGGGAGCATACTGGAGCATAACTTCCGGGATGGACGATTTTAAGGTGAAGGATGCTCTGCCGTGTTCGGATTCAGGCACAGCACAACTTGCAGCCATTTCAACCAGACTTAAGAAACTGGATGATCAGACTCAGGAGCGCCTGATCAACTGGGGATATGCAGTCTGTGACGCCGCAATACGAAAATTCTACAGGGATGATCTCCAAAGTCCTGATGGATTTCCATATCCTGAAGCGGAAGTTTAGATCAGCCTTGATGTTAGGCTCAAAAAGGAGGTAATCATGCATAAACAGCGATTTGTAAAATCTGAATTGTTCAGGAGGCCAGCAAAAAAGGTATTCTGGAATCCACTGAAGGAGCAGAAATTGGAGGGTGGGTTGGCTGGTGACCCTGGAGAAAGCGACTGGTATGCAGTAGTGGATGACATTGATGAAAGACTTGCTGTTCTTGAGGTGGTCCGTTGGCCCGTTCTGGATCGTGCCGGACGACTTCTATTCGGTGATTCTTTTGAACTGGCTTTGTCTGTTGTCGAAATTCAGCAGAGCATTAACGAAGCAAGGGCACTTCACAGACAACCCGCTCCTGAACGGAACCTCAGGGTGGGGGATGCATTCCTGATAAGAAGCAGCACCAAGCCTGATGAAAGAATCCTGGAACCAAGTGAAAATGTTACCATTCTTGATATTACAAGACTTGCCAGGGAACAGGCGAAGATAGCGATGTACGGCGCTGTTGCCAGGAAACTCCCTGTTGAGGAAGAAAGTCGAAGGTTGAAATTTACTCCCGATGGGGAACACTTTCTCAAGTGGAAAGAAAAAGATCTCAAAAAGCCATTTTCCGGCAAGTTTGAGTCTCAAGCGAAACCGGAGGTGTGAGCATGCCCAAGATGCACAGTATTCCGAGCGATCTTTTCCCGATTGGTGATTTTGTTGCATCTATCAAACCCGAGAACATGGTGTATTTTCTGTGCAATGTGGGTGACGGAGATGCCCAGCTGATCCTCCTTCCGGAAAATCCGGTTAACGGTAAGCGCCAGGCCATCATCGTTGATGCCGCAAGAAAAGACAAACTCCCCTGGCTTATTGATGACCTGGAAGCCAGCAGCTTGCTGCCACCGGCAATCAAGCCCGATGAAGACAAGTACCCTGACCCTGACACTTCTATCCCTCTGGTAATAGGTACTCATCCTCATCGGGATCACATTCTGGGCATGGAGTATCTCCTGCACAGCAACCGTCACCGTATTTCAGAGTATTGGGATCCGGGATACTATTTGCCTACATCGTCATATCTGAAAGTGATGGCGGAAGTTGAAAGAAATCCATACCTGCAGTATGCTCAGCCTGCGAGTGGTTTCCGAAAGTGGATCGGTGACGCTGTTCTTACTGTAATGGCTCCTTCAATTCAGTTAAGGAATCGATTCGATACATATGGAACGAATATCAACGATTCATCTATTTCTCTCCGGATTGAATTTCCCGCCTCCAGGGTTGTTCAAAGAGATGGGGGGAGATCTCTAATTGAGAATCCGGAAACGATGTCGTTGCTGCTTGGTGCTGATTCGCAGACATTGTCCTGGTCGTATCTGCTCACTGACTTCCCTTACCTTTCAGCTTCTGGCTCAGAGGCTGCCAAGGCGATTAAAGCGGCCCGGGGAAAGGATCTGCTGAACTCCGATATAATGAAGGTGTCTCATCACTGCTCAAAACGGGGTGTGAATCTGGAACTGATGGAAAGAGTTTCACCAAGAGTTACTCTTATCTCCAGTGTCGGCGGTGGCGGACAGCACTCATTCCCGCATGGAGTTGCTCAGGAGATCATCCGCGAGGCTCTTGATCCTGTGGCCAAGTCGGGAAAAGCACACAAAAAGGACTGGGAATTGGGAATTTTCTTCACTTCGGACAGAGATACAAATGACATTGAACTAGGTTCAATTGCGCTGGTTCTCGGTACGAGAGGAATTAGAATGTGGCGATTTGAAGACAGTAAGGATGATCGGATTGACTTCGGAAAGGGTAGACGGATGAAATAGGTGTTCCCGGACAATCGCCCTGCAGTGGTGTCTCCGGTCAAATGTAGTGTTACATATATTTATGATTGACCTCGTATTCTTATCACAGATAATAAAATCCCTTTGTCAGTAATCTTCGGCAGGCAATACAGGTGCAGGAATTGACAGGGTTAACACAAAAGTCGTACGAGATATGTGAGAATATGCACAAAAGACGTTTGACTTATGTGATGATTGTGCCACTCGTTCTAATGATACCTCGGATGCATACAGACCCCCGCGCTACCTGCGGAAAGAGAATTACTTCGGCCCTTCCTCGTATTGAAACACATTTTCCACTGGTACTCCAAATGCTTTTGCTATCCTCATTGCTAGAAGCAGAGAGGGATTGTATCTGGATGCTTCAAGAGCAGCAATGGTCTGCCTGGTAACACGGGCCAGATCAGCCAGCTTCTGCTGGGTCATTTCACCGTGTTCAAAACGCAGGCGCCGGATACTGTTTTGAAGTTTAGCAGATTCCACAGTTTGCGCCTTTTCTGTATTGGACCAGGATGATTATGGATGATGCCAGAACAGATACAGCCCACCCAACCCATACAAAAACAGGGAACAGGTCAACGGAGATAACCCCTCCTTCGGGGAGACTGAAGTAAACTGCCATAGATGTGAGAATGAAATACGCCATTGCAGAGTAATAACCACCTGAATAAGATTTCAGCTTGATTAAGGTATCGCGCTCATCTTCTATCACCTCCGTAGGACTTTTCTTTCGAAGGAAGATTAGATGGCCAAGGCCCAGGAAACCAAACACTGCGAACCCGGCATATGCCTTGGTGATTCCCATAGTTTGCCAGATCAGTAGGAAAAGCAGAACACCAGCTACTACAAGAGAGAGCTTAAAGATAGCAAGTTTTTCATGTCTGTTCAACATCATAGACCTCCGTTTTTGCAAGAATACTGTACGTCAAAACGAATGTAATATATTTCTTGCATGATGTCAAATATATATTGCCCGAGAGAAACTTTGCCGATTAAGCACACTTAAAGATTCAGCCTTCTGTGTTGAGTGATATCCGTATCAGGTTATAGTTGTAGCATGGTGGGATGTCTTTTGAAAAATTTCACGCGGGGAGAAGCTTTATGAAAAAGACCAAGATAGTCGCAACCATTTCAGATTTGAACTGCTCGGAAGAATTTATTCGTTCGCTTTATGAGAATGGCATGAATGTTGTACGGCTTAACTCTGCCCACCAGTCTCTTGAGGGGGCACTTAAGATTGTTAATGCCGTCAGGGCCGTTTCTTCCCGGATTGCTCTGCTGATGGATACCAAGGGACCCGAGATCAGGCTGTAGCTGGTGTTTCTGCCGCCACCTGGATTCTTCCTGAAAACACCTTTTGCCACAAGGTCTGTGAGGTCTCTTTTGGGTGTTTCCCGTGTGGTTTTTGCCATTTCTGCCTGATTCAGACAGTTTGTTTATGCTTTTTCTCTGTCGTGAGTTCAGGGATACATTTGACAGACTTTCCCACAAGCTGGCTTTTTCACCGGCGTGTTCTATCTGGGCTGATATGCTGTAAAGCATACGTTTGTTCTTTGCATCCTGTGCAAGTGCCATGTCAGCCACGGCTCTGGCAATCCGACCGTTACCATCGTTGAATGGGTGTATGGTTACAAAGTACAGATGTGCCTGGGCTGCTCTGATAATGCCGTCAATTTTATCACTGTGTGAATTGAACCAGTTGAGAAAAGTGGCTATTTCTTTGTTCATGGTGTGAGCCGGGGGAGCTTCGAAGTGTACTGTCTCTTTCTCCGGCATTCCGGAGATCACCTGCATTGGTGATGCACTCTTCCGCCAGTCTCCAGTGATTCTGTTCAGGTTTGAGTATCCGGTGGGGAACAGAGTGGCCTGCCAGCGCTCAGGTTTTTTCCTCCGGCCGCATTGATGTTGAAATATGTGTGGATTATTGCTGAATCAGCAGGGAATCCTCTCTGATTGAAATTGTTCAGCCCCCTCTTGTATGAACATCCTGAATAACCAGCGCAGGTTAATTTATGCTTACGCTTACTGGCTCTGCGACTGATTAATTCTGTTCTGTCGCGGTTTTTCTATAAGCCTGCCAGAAAGGAATCGATGAAGGATGCTGGAGATAAGGGTTTGATATGGGATCCCATCTTCTACAGCAAAAAGCTGGAGTTCTTCTAAATCCTTGGAGGATATGCGAATGTTAATTCGCTTATCTTTCTTTAGAGTATTGCGCGCATATACCTGATGCCTCTTGACTTCTTTATCCAAATCCGGGACAGGTTCCCATTCATCACGCTCGAAGGATTCCAGTATTTCCTTTTCTTCTTCTTCGAGCTTAAGTTTTTTCATTATGACCTCCTGAATAGCGTTTCGTAGCCTTACGGCTTGGAATTATTGTTTTCAAAAATCTGCCATTCTCATTTTCAACAAAAGGAGCAATATAGCAATAGTTATCAATTTCAATGATAAGTATTTGCTGATTCGGATATTGTTTCTGGTTGGGATGAGTATATACATTGTGCACATTGCCATGCTCTATCTGTATGACTACTTGTTCAAAACCAACACCGCGCTCAGCTTTCAGCTTCTCACTTTTAGCGCTACTCCATTTGTAGTGTTCCATAAGATGCGCGTACTACAATGTGTGCCTTATGTCAACACATGGTTTGATTTTGAGAATTATGACAAATCGGGTAGGCGGTAGTACTGCTACCGCCGCCTCCCACAGCACCTTTCCATTACCTATAAGTATCACCTTGAGCCAATTGCCAACCATCTGTCAGATCAGCCAGTCGTTTCCAGCCTCTCCATAATGTGATTGTTCCTGGGAATCCTCTTTACTGTTTTTCCATGTGCCGTCGTACCCATTTCTCAACAGACTTGTACGGAGAGGATTGGAGCAGCTTGAAACCGGGCATCTGTTTGGCTTTATACTGAACCAGGCGGGGTGTGGAAATGCCGCACAGGAAGCGGGTAACCTGGCTGACTGTCAGCGGGGAAGCGGCTGCTCGGGCCAGTGGTTGTGTAAGGTTGCTGAAGCTCAGGTTATCAAGAGAGGGAGGGTTTGATTCCGGAAGAAGGACCGGCTTATGGTTTATGCAGACGGAACATCTTTTGCAATCATTCTTCAAATTTTCTCCGAAATAGGCAGACAGGCTTTTTGCCAGACACTGATCTGTTTCAAACATCTGTATCATGGAGTGGATCCGGGCAACCTCCTTCTGTTCTTTTTGAGCAAAGAGATCTGCAAGCTCTCTGGCGACTGAATTGATATCGAATTCCGGAGCAAGAATCTCAAATACCTCCACTGCAGATTTAGGCTGCAGCGTTATCCACCCCTTCTCGTGGAAATATTCAAGAGCTGTGAGGACCCGTTGCCGGTCTGAACCGGTTTCCTCTACGATGTGATCTATGTCTACTGTGGTCCACTTCTTCGCAGTTTTTGAATGTGCCAGTATGGTTTTTACAAAGTGTTTTCTCTCGTTGTTGAAATTTGAGATGATTGCTTCAGGAGTGGTCAGATAGAGAAAAGCATATGATTCAAAATAAGTGTATTTAGGTGAGATGATTTTTGCCATCTCCAGGTAGACCAGCAGGGTTTTCAGAGGCAGCAGGCGGACATCAGACTCCCTGCTTAATCGGTAAGGATGAACTTCAAAGGTATTACCCTGATTTTGATCTATGCAGTTCAATACATGGCTGATATTGCTGTAGCTCGGGGTATCGCCGTATACAAAATTTTCCAGTACCGGTACTCCGTTCTTATTGCCAAGCAGACAGCAGAGAGATGGTTTGTCGTCTCTGCCGGCTCGACCGATTTCCTGGCTGTAATTCTCAATGGATTTTGGCAGGTCATAATGGATCACCTTCCGGAGATCCTTCTTGTCAATGCCCATTCCAAAAGCAATTGTGGCCACAACAATGGCGGTTTTCCCTGCCATGAATTGATTCTGAATTTGATCACGACGGGAATTGTCCATTCCCGCATGATACGCTTCAGCAGGCATTCCGTTCTCTTTAAGCATCATGGCAACCCGCTCGGCTGTCTTCTGCTGTGTGACGTATACAACTGCTGAACCATGGGGCTTGCCTGCCAGAATATTTTGAAGTTCTGAATCCTTTTTCTGTTCAGTAATGGGCTGTATGCGCAGAAAAAGGTTTTCCCGGTAAAAGCCTGTTTGCACAACATTCTTTTCGTGGATGTTGAATTTTGCACACATGTCTGCAATAACCATTGAGGTTGCTGTAGCAGTGAGCAGCAATACCTTTTCAATATGGAATTCTTCTGCAAATATGGGAATTTTCAGATAATCAGGCCTGAAGTTATGCCCCCACTCAGAGATACAGTGTGCCTCATCAACCACAAGCAGCGATACATTCATCTGTTGAAGCTGAGTTCTGAATCGTTCGTTCTTGAAACGCTCAACGGCAATCAACAGGATCTTCAGCTGCCCGGCTCTGGCAGCTTCAAGAGTAGATCGGTAATCTTCAGCACTCATTCCGGAATCGAGCTTTGCAGCGGTGATGTTCTTTGATTTCAAGAAATCAATCTGATCTTTCATCAGAGAAAGAAGCGGAGATATTACAAGTGTCATTCCCTGCTCGTGCAGGGCCGGCAACTGATAGCAGAGAGATTTCCCTGCTCCTGTTGGGAAAATTGAGGCAGCTGAATTCCCTGCAATCAGGGTTTCAATTACCTGCTGCTGTCCGGGCTTGAATTCCTGAAACCCGAATACTTCTTTCAAGGACTCATGAATTGATGACATTGTTCATCCTTTGTTTATTTAGAAAGCCCGATCACCGTGGAAACTGGAGTCAGTATGTTGTTTCCACTATGGCTGTGCCCCGACCTGCCCGAGAACAGCAACAACCGGAGACTCTCCAAACTGCTTATTCCGGAAATTCCTTGGATTTACATGGTTCCATGATACACCTGTCGTGTGCAAATGCCAAGTTTTACTTTAATTGTACAAATCGGGGTGTGGCTTAAGCTCAGTAATCGTTTTTGTCTCTTTGAAATTTTGCATGATGGTTCTGGAATCCCGAATTGAGAAGGTTTTCCTGTTTTTAAAGATCAGCTTCTTTCAGGGCGACTGCTCTGTCAATATCGGGGTTTCCAAGGCGCTCAACATCTCTCAGTCCCAGTAATTGTCTTTTTGTTGAGCTGTCTACATCTTCCATCTGTTTGTCAGCTTCAAGTTCGGTAAGGTCTGTATCTGCCATGCCAATTGCTGTTGTGAGATGCTCTTTTGTTTTAACGAAGTTCAAAATTAGGTGTTACATTGCAAGTTACATGTTCTTCTGCTTAATGAGGTATACAGTGAAAGAGCATTCTATTTTCTAATCAGGAAATGGTGTTTTAACTTCAAGTGCAAACTTTCTGGGAATAAGATCGAAAAAAGCAGTTGAAATCAGGGATCAACAACTGTTGATTACCCTGGAAATTACCGTTTTCAAATCAGCTAATACAAATGGTTTGGCAAGTTTGCCGGAGAAACCGAACATGCTGTAGTCGGACATGATCGTTCCCGAGGCGTAACCGCTGGAGACAATAACTTTCGCATGAGGGTCAATTTCAAGCATCTCGGTGATAGTTTCTTTACCACCTTTGCCCCCTCGAATTGTCAGATCCATAATTACCAGATCAAATGGATTACCATTTTCCATGGCTTCTGTGTACTTTCTCAGCGCTTCGTCACCGTCAACTGAAGTACCTACGGTGTGTCCCAGACGCTCCAGCAGTTGCCCTGCGATGCTTCTGACAATCTGCTCATCATCCATTATCAGAACATGCAGATTCAGTTTTGTATCAGGCGCACTATCTGCCATTAAAGATTTCTCAGCATCCTCCGACTCTGTCCCGGAAACCACAGGCAGGGTGACGGTGAAGGTAGTGCCTGCATTCGGCGTGGAAGATACACGGATGTGCCCGTTATGCTGCTTGATTATGCTGTGTACTACTGCCAGGCCAAGCCCGTGACCGGAGTCTTTGGTGCTGAAGTATGGATCAAAGATGTTATCAATGATCTCCGGCGGAATGCCTGTTCCCTCATCCCGGAAAGTTAATTGAACTGAATCACAGGTCAGGTCGGAATCGTTTCCAACCATGGGAAACGGAATGTTCTTAGCTTCAATATGAAGAGTTCCTCCCCTGGGCATGGCCTGTTTGGAGTTGATGGTCAGGTTCGCTATTACCTGCTCAATCTGCCCCCTGTCTGCTTTGATGGACCACAGGGCATCAGGCAGTTCGATCTCAGGTTTTACATTGCTGCCGTGAAGATTGAATTCCACTGTTCCCTGCAGCAACTCAGCAGTTTCTACCGTCTTGAAGACAGGGGCACCTCCCTTTGAAAATGTCAGGAGTTGCCCGGTGAGTCGTCTTGCGCTCTGGATGGCATTGTGAGCATCATTCAGGTACCGCCAGGAAGGAGAGTTTGAGGGAAGGTCCAGTTTCGCCATTTCCAGATTCCCAAAAACACTGGTTAGGAGATTATTGAAGTCGTGTGCAATTCCTCCGGCAATGGTCCCCAGCCCCTCAAGTTTCTGCATCCGCTGAATTTCCTGCTCCGCTTTTTTGTGTTCAGTGATATCAATCAAAGATACTATTCTTGTGTTTCCCATCAGAGCAATATTCACGATCACATCGTAGAACCTGCCTGTTTTATCAATCAGTCTGCATTCGTACTGGGAAGGAGGAGAGGCGTCTTCTCGCGACCGTTCCGAATGATATTTCTGCAGTCTTTCCAGGTCTTCCTTCACTATGAAATCCGACCATCTCATCTTGTCGATGATATCAGATTTGGAATATCCGCAAAATTCCACAAATACATGGTTACAGTCTTTGATAATACCGTTTTCATCAAAAAGCCCTGTTGGTGTCCCCTTGTTTTCGAAAATGATTCTGAATTTTTCTTCGCTTTTTTTCAGAGTCTCCTCTACCTGTTTGCGCTCGGTAATTTCTGTCAGTGACCCCAGAATAGCAGTGGTTTCTCCATTTTCTACCAGAGGAAATTCCCGTACCTCCACCCAGATTTTTCTTCCATCTTTCCTTACCAGTTCAAGCTCATAAGGGGGTTGTGATTCACCGGTTTCAATAGCCCTTACTGTGTTGTCAAACCCGATCTCATTTATTGGATTATCAGAGGCAACTTCGATCCATTTTACCAGCATTTCTTCCATGGTATAGCCAAGCATCTCATTAACCTGAGGGCTCATGTATGTAATGATGTGCTCGGGAGTATGCGAATAATAGAGGTTTGTACTGTTCTCAAGGATATTCCTCAGTTGATTCTCACTGGCGCGAAGAGCTTCTTCTGCTTTCATTTTTTCAGTGATATCCTGGAAAACGCAGTGGGTTTGCTTGAAACTTCCATCCGAATTGTATGTAACAGAGCCTTCGAAACTGATGAACAGATAGTGAGTGTCCTTGTGCCTTATTCTTAACTGAACATCACTAACGTGTCCTCTTTCTTTGAATGCTGGGAAATTCTTCTTGAAGTGGGGTTTCCAATCAGGATGCAGAAAGTCTGCAAAATTCTTTCCTGCTACTTCTTGTTGTGTATATCCCAGTGTTCTCAGCCAGGTGGGATTTACATCAAGAAAACAACCATTGATATCAAGTGATTGATAACAAAGAGGGGAATTGTCATACATTGATCGAAATTTTTCCACACTGATTTTAAGTTCTTCTTCAGCAAGCTTGCGCTTTGTTATATCCAATGATACAACCATGATGCAATCAAGTTTGCCATTCTCTTCAAAGAAGGGAACCAGCGATGAATTGTACCAGAGTTTGTTCCCCTCTGTGTCAACTACAAAAGATTCCTGTATGATAGTTTTGCCTGTTTCTTTAACCGTTTTCAGATTACCGGTCATCTGATTCCTGAAGGAATCCGGATAAAAAGGGGAAGGATATGGTTTACCGTAGAATTCCGTGATATCGTCTATGTGTAAAGCACGAATTCCTGCTGCACTCATGTATTGAAGGTTAAAATCCAAATCCAGAATTTTTGTGCAGATTGGTGAGTTACCAAGCCATAGCCGGCTTGTTCTTTCTTTTTTTAACAACTTCTCTTCTGTCTGCTTTTGCTTGGTGATATCAGAAAAACTGATAATGATCTTGTTCAGCGAGTCATCCTGAGTGAAAATCGGTATGGCATTAACAATTATCCAGGTGATGTAATTTCTGTCAGGTCTTTTGACGCCCAGTAAATAATCGCTTAAAGAATCACCTGATGATATCACTCTGTTAACCGGGTAGTTCTCAATATTCATTGTAGATAAATCTTCGTGAACAAATTTCCACGCAGGGTCTTTTGCCTGCTTTCCTCTCATCTGTTCAGCGGAAAGCCCTAGAATTTCAGCGGCTGCCTGATTACTTTCTATAATGGTCGAGTCACTGGAATGAACCACCACCCCAACAAGAAGATTGTTGAACAGTGTTTGCAGATTACCCGCACCTGAAATCGAGACTTCTTCCGAATGGTTTGAATTCACCGCAGCCTCCCTATTCTACAATGTCTTAGCCTGTTGCTTAATCATACTCTTTTCTGTGTTCAGTGCAAATGACTGGTTGCCTGGGCTCATACAGGGACAATATCTGAAAACAATTCTGCCGGGTATCAATTTCACGCGCTGCCAGGCATGGTTCCTTTAAAGGGCCAATAGGGAATGTTCCACGGCTCCGGTACTCTCTGCGCCTCATCAATAACTGCTACACTGAGACAATCTTCAAAGAAACCCCGCGGATCTTCAGCAGCCAGACGACGTACATCCGGATCTTCAAGAAGACGAGATTTCTTTTTTTTGGGAAGCCATTCGTGCCAGTGTTGTTTTCCCCGACTGCCGGGGGCCGGGAACAGTAACAACCGGATACTCTGCCGCACAGTCAAGCAGTTCATTCTGAATAATTCGTTGGACTTTCACAGTTCCATAGTATGTCTGTTATGTGTAAATATCAAATTGTGCTTTGGATTTGCACAGAACTGGGGATACCCTGTCAGATAACAGGTGTCGATGCAATACGCCGCTATTGCCTGACGGAGTAGAGCTGAAGACGCTTTTCTATGCAGTGATCACTTTGGTTTTCTGCTTCACTCATCCAGATCAAACACATCTTCAACAGACACACCAAACACTTTTGCAATTCTCATTGCAAGCACGAGAGAGGGATTGTACCTGAATGATTCCAGGGCTGCGATTGTCTGTCTGGTGACACGGGCCAGGTCCACCAGTTTCTGTTGGGTCATTTCACTATGCTTTAAGCGCAGGCGCCTGATGTTATTTTTCAGGTTATAGTTGTACGGTAATGAGTGTACTTTTGGAAACTTGCTTTCGAGGAGAAGCTGATGAAGAGAACCAAGATAGTTGCAACCATTTCAGATCTGAACTGCTCGGAAGAGTTTATTCGTTCGCTTTATGAGAATGGCATGAATGTTGTTCGGCTTAACTCTGCTCATCAGTCGCTTTCCGGGGCACTAAAGATCGTTAATACGGTTCGGACCGTTTCTTCCCGGATCGCTCTGCTGATGGATACCAAGGGGCCTGAAATCAGGACCGGTTCCTTTGATGAACCTTTTGTTGTTGAGGCCGGGCAGATTGTCGGTTTGTGCGGGAGTTGTGATTCCACTTCCGGGGTTTGCATTCCTGTTACTCATCCCGGTTTTGCCAGGGATGTGCCTCTGGGAAGCAGGGTGCTTATTGATGACGGCGAGATTGAGCTGCTGGCTGTTGAAGTGGATGGGGATTGTCTGCTGTGCAGAGTGATGAATGGTGGTGAGATAAAGAGAAAGAAAAGTGTGAATGTTCCCAATGTACACATTGGGTTGCCGTCGTTGAGTTCAAGAGACCTATTGTACATCGATTTTGCCATTGATAACGGGTTGGACTTCATTGCGCATTCATTTGTTCGAGATCGTACCGATGTTGAGGCTGTTCAGGAAATTCTCAGCCGGCGGGGAAGCACTATCAAGGTGATCGCCAAGATAGAGAACCAGAACGGTGTTGAGAACATCGACGAGATTCTTGATGTGACGTATGGCATAATGGTTGCACGGGGAGATCTGGCCATAGAGATACCCTTTGAAAAGGTACCGGGCATTCAAAAGATGCTGATCAACAAGTGCATTGAACGCAGAAAACCGGTGATCATTGCCACTCAGATGCTGCACAGCATGATTGAGAACCCGCGGCCGACCCGTGCCGAGGTCAATGATGTTGCAAGCGCCATATACAACCAGACCGATGCAATGATGCTCAGTGGCGAGACAGCGATTGGCGCATACCCTCTGGAAGCTGTGCAAACCATGGCTGCAATAGCTCGGGAAGTTGAAAAAGATAAAGAATCTATGATCGATATTCCCATTGTCGTTATAAACAACGATATATCAGCATTCCTGATAAAGTCTGCTGTAGAGGGCGCGGTGGAACTGAATGCCCGGGCCATCATAGCCGATACCACCTCGGGAAGAACTATCAGAAGCCTCTCCGCCTACAGGGGGAAGTGCCCGATTCTTGCCCAGTGCTACAGCCGGGAAACCGTCAGGCATCTTGCTCTTTCATACGGTGTGTCAGCGAGGTTCATGGAGCCTGAGCAGATAACCCATGAGTTTGTTGGCAAGGTTCTTGGTTTACTCAAAGAGAAGAATGTTCTGCAGCTCACGGATATGGTTGTTGTTGTAGGGGGTAACTTCGGAAGAAGCAAGGGCGTTTCCTTTGTTGAGATCGGCTCTGTGGAAAACCTTATCACTGCAGAGAGAAATGACTAATTGCTCTTGTGTGATTGAACCCATTCTGAATCGCTGTGGATCTAATTTATCAGGAAGAAGCGGATCGTGTACGAGGTTTCAAGAGTTATCTGCTCTGCTGGTTGTACGGGGCAGCTTGCACAAATAGAGTAAATGGTTAATATATACCCTACTTGTTGATATGTAGGGAGGAGTCTATCCATGACGAAAAACAGAGTACCCTGTACAGTTTCGGACAGGGCCATACGCATTATTATTGAGCATGGTGGAGTTATTCGCACTGGCGTTGCTGTTCAAGCAGGGATACACCCTCGAACCATTTACCAACTCCTAGGCAGTGGTAAACTCGAACAGCTTGCCAGGGGCGTTTACAGGCTTGCAGAGAATGGTGAGAGCTCCAATCCTGATCTGCTTGCAGTTGCAGTAAAAATCCCAAAGGCTGTTATTTGTCTTGTATCAGCACTGGCATTCCATGAGATTACAACACAGATTCCTCACAGAATATTTATTGCTCTGCCTGCTGGTTCTAAAGCACCCGTACTTGATTTCCCGCCTATCCAGGTCCATAAGTTTTCCAGAGCCAGCTACAGTGCTGGAGTTGAAGAACATCAACTTGATGGAATGTCAATCAAAATATACAGCCCTGAGAAAACCATAGCGGACTGCTTCAAGTTCCGAAATAAAATCGGTATGGATATAGTACTTGAAGCACTCAAACTTTACAGAAACCGTCTGAAAACAGATTACAAAAAACTCCTTGAGTATGGAGAGATCTGTCGTGTTAAAAAAGTGATGCTGCCCTATCTGGAGGCTGGCCTGTGAGGAATGTATCCGCGTCTGTCAGGCAGCAGCTTCTAAACAAGTCAAGATTGGAGCATCGCCCATTTAACGAGCTGCTCCAATACTACGCTATGGAGCGTTTTTTGTACCGTCTCTCTAAATCAATCCACGCTCATAGCTTCATTCTAAAAGGAGCATTGATGCTGAGGGTATGGCGCTCTCCGGAATTCAGACCAACCATGGATATTGATTTGCTTGGAATAGCCAGTAATGAAGAAGAGAACATAGTATCTCAGATTCTGGATATTATTGCTTATGAAGTTGAACCTGATGGGCTTGCATTTGATCCGGAATCAATTCAAACGGAATCGATTATTCAAAATGCTGATTACAATGGAATTAGAACCAGATTCCTGGCATATCTGGGTACAGCAAGAGTGCATATGCAGATTGATATCGGTTTTGGAGACATTGTTTATCCGATACCGGAAAAAGCAGATCTTCCAACTCTACTCAATTTCCCGACTCCACATCTTCTCTGCTATAGTCGTCAGAGTGTTATTGCTGAGAAATACGAGATAATGGTGAAATTGGGACTGCTAAACAGCCGCATGAAGGATTTTTACGATATATGGTTACTATCCCGGCAGTTCAGCTTCGACAGGGCACAACTTTTAGAAGCCATAAGACTGACTTTTCAGAATAGAGGAACAACACTAATCTCTGCATCTGATCTATTTGATGAAGCCTTTATGAATTCAAAGCAAATTCAATGGACAGCATTTTGCAATCGTTCAAAGCAGGAACATGTACCAACCTCATTTCAAAGCGTTGTGAGAAGCATACAACACTTTCTAACGCCGGTATCATCAGCAGACTCGGGATTAACTACCTGGCCACCTGCAGGACCATGGTCATAATACTTTTCTGAATGATAGAAGACAGCAAATCTGCAAACGAAGAATATGACTAATTGTTCTTGTGTGATTGAACCCATTCTTTTACGGCTTTGTAGTTGTACGCCGCAAGCTGGCTGAAACCCGCCATCTGTCTGGCTTTGTACTGAACAAGCCTCGGCGTTGGTATTCCGCAGAAATAGCGTGTTATCTGATTAACTGATAGTGGAGAATCCGCCGCATCAATCAGTGGTTGAACAAGAGTTTCAAAATCATATTGTTCGAGAGTTGGAAGTTTTGTAAACGGTAAGTGAGTCGGTGATTTATTCAAACAGACGGAGCAGCGGTTGCAGTTCTCTGCAAGATTCTCTCCGAAGTAGGCAGACAGATTTCTGGCCAGGCATTGATCCTTCTCGAAGAACTCTATCATTAATTTAATGCGGGAAATATCCTTCTCTTCCTTTTGAGAGAAGAGACCTGCCAGCTCCCGGGCAGTTGAATCAATGTCGAATTCCCTGTGAAGAATCTCAAATACATCCACAGAGGTTTTCGGATGAAGGCTGATCCATTCCTTTTCATCGAAGTACTCCAGAGCAGTTAGAACTCGCTGACGATTTGATCCGAATTCATTAACGATCTGGTCAATATCCACGGTAGTCCATATTCTGGCGGTTTTGCAGTTGTTTAGAATGGTCTTTACAAATTCTTTCCTCTCGTTAGTGAAGTTTGAAAGGATATCTTCAGCAGAAGTTATGAATTTTAAGGTGTAAGATTCAAAGAAGGTATAAAGCGGGCTGATGATCTTTGCCAGTTCCAGATACACAAGCAGAGTTTTTAATGTAAGTAATCGAATATCCGATATTTTACTCAACCTGTATGGATGAACCTCAAAGGTGTTTTCTTCAGTGGATGCTATTAATTCCAGAACTTGTCGAATGTTACTGTATTCAGGAGTGTCTCCGTAGGTGAAGTTTTCCAGAACAGGTACGCCGTCTTTGTTGCCCATAAGACAGCATAGAGAAGGTTCTCCGTCTCTGCCTGCCCGGCCGATTTCCTGGCTGTAGCTTTCAATGGATTTTGGCAGGTCATAATGAATTACTTTGCGAATATTCCTTTTATCGATTCCCATTCCAAAGGCGATTGTGGCCACAACTGTATCTGTATTGCCGGACATGAACAGGTTCTGAATAGAGTCTCTTAATTCTTTTTCCATTCCAGCATGGTACGGTTCAGCGGTTACACCATTCTCGTTCAGCATTCCAGCAACATACTCGGCAGTTTTCTGCTGTGTCACATAGACTATTGCCGATCCATGCGGTTTACCCGCCAGAACTTCCAGGAGGTGCGCATCTTTATCTTCATGAACCACAGGATGAACACGGAGAAACAGGTTTTTCCGATAGAAGCCTGTTTGAAAAACACTCTTCCCGGGAATGTCAAATTTGCTGCACATGTCGGTTACTACATTTGCAGTGGCTGTGGCGGTTAACAGCAATACTTTTGAAATGCTGAATTCCTCAGCGAATTTGGGTATTTTCAGATAATCCGGCCTGAAGTTGTGCCCCCACTCCGAAATACAATGAGCTTCATCTACAACCAGAAGAGATACATTCATCTGTTTCAGTTGAGTTCTGAACCGCTCGTTTTTAAAACGCTCAACGGCTATCAGTAAAATTTTCAGGTTCCCATGTCTGGCAGCTTCAAGAGTGTTTTTGTAATCATCAGAACTCATTCCAGAATCAAGTTTTGCTGCTGCGATATTTTTCGATTCCAGAAAATCAAGCTGATCTTTCATCAAAGACAGAAGGGGAGAGACTACCAGGGTCATTCCAGGCTCCAGAAGAGAAGGTAGTTGATAACACAAAGATTTACCAGCACCTGTTGGGAAGATTGCAATGCTGGAATTGCCTGCCACAAGGTTGGTAATCACCTGTTGCTGACCGGGTTTGAATTCATTGAATCCAAATGTTTCTTTAAGAATGCTGTGAATAGCAGACATTACCGGTGCCTTCCTTCCAGATGACGTTTCTCTGCAGTTCTTCAGAGAAGTGATTCTTTAATTTTAAGCGAGAACTCAAACCCTTCACTGGAAGAAAAAATGTGTCCGAGGTCGTCTAAAGTGAGATGACTTCCATCGACGATCAGCGCTGGCTCGCCCTGAGCATCGCAGGTAATTCTACCTTGGAGTTCATCGTGCATCATGTTGTATCCATAGTCTGACTTTGTTATGTGCCGGGTTGCAAGAGCCTTTCTTATTTTGTCTCTGATTTTCCCAAGTGCGGAATACGGGCTTGTTTCACTAAACGATTCAAACAAGTATCCCATGTAATCCGTGCTATTTTCCACAGCACGAACGGTGTAGCCCATGGGTAATTCAATGCAGTCTACTGTGAATATTCTGATCCGCCCTGCAAAATCTTCAGCTTCCTGCTGAAGAGGAAAATCTTTGCTCCAGTATCTTTCTTCCTCCATACACATAATAAGTACTCCAGTTTCTTGAAAGAATTAGCTTTTTTATGGCACCATCAAAACAGGGGTTTCGATGTATTATAGCACCGGGAAAAGAGTTCTGCCTCTGCGCCAGACAGAAGAGCTTCACTAACGGTTCTGCTCAGATCGTAGTTTACATCTGATACAGTTTGTACCTCACCGTACTGAAGCAGGTCATCCAGAACATTCTTTATTGTATTCACAGGAATGGCGAAACCTATTCCCTGATAGCCTCCTGTTCTGAAAGCAATGACAGTTGATGAAGATTCAGTGTTCCCAACCAGACAGAACACATAATTATTGCGAATGCATTTTGCTACTGCTTTGTGCCGTTGAAACAACTCTGGATTCTGTGTCTATCAGCAAGCAGACCGGCAGCATACAGTGGCAGCTTGAGAGTTGACCTGTTCTTGCCGGTTAGTGAATTTGTCCAGAAACCCAGTTTGATTACAAGGGGTGAAGAGTATTTGGCGGCGAAAATGCCAGCTGACTTGGCTTGTGCTCTTTTTCCTGCTTTCACTTCTATTGGAATTGAGATTCCTTCTGATTGAATAACGAATTCAACTTCGGCTTTATTCTCCCGCCAGGCGTGCAACTGGTGCATCCCTGATGCTGTCAGCTCCTGGGCAACAAAGTTTTCAGCTACCCAACCCTTATAGAATCCCGGAAGGAAAACTTCCCTTTTCAATAGTGGTATTTCTGCCAGATGTGAAAGGATTCCGATATCATGCAGATACAATTTAAATCTGCTGGGAGATTCCCATGCAGAAAGAGGCTGTTCACCCCTGTTTGCCAAAGGTACCTTTAAAACGATACAGCTTGCCTCAAGCCAGTTTATTGCCCCTGCAAGTTCACTGTATCCCTTCCTTTTTGGAATCACTCCTTTAAACCTGAATCGTGTTGAATTCCCATCAAGCTCTCTGCCAAGCTGCGCAGGGATATTTTTGAGGATTTCAGCAATATGCATTGAATTTTCATTGCCGGAATGCTTTGCAATATCTCCCAGATAGCCGGTAATAAGATTACTTAAAATCAAATGTACTTCAGACATTGCTTCAAGAGTACTATGTTTTCTAAGGCTCCTGTAGCAGTCTACAACCTCAGGCATTCCCCCCACAGCAAGATATTCCCCGAAGATGCTCCATAACCTGGAATGATAGACCTGCGCGAGAGGTATGCTGAAATTCAGGTTTTCAAGGATTTCTGATGCCCGTGTGCCACGAAAGGAAGTGCTAATGAATTAATATTGGCATTACTATGCTGCACAGAAGATGAGGGAGGGCCCCTCGAAGCCGCCTTACAGGAGGAGGCTTCAAACCACCGTAAGCTGCGTCGGTAAAGAGCCGGGGTGGTGAGCGTTACGGAAAAGGCAGAACTTGATTCTGTCAGGTGAGTTTCAAGGAGGCGAACGCAAGTGAACCACTGATGAAGTGTCGAAAGAAATAGGATGAGGTCAAAACTGGGGGGAAGGTGTTAACCCGGGATAAGTCTGACGGGAACCTGTTTACTGGTCAGATGGCCT
>JAGLOJ010000025.1 GCA_023139045.1 Candidatus Sabulitectum sp. | reverse complement strand
GGAAAGCAGCAGAGTCAGCAACCGAATGCGTCCCAAACGTTAGTATGGAACTCAGAATAGCGGCGCATTATACCGACACTTAATACCTGACAGAGTACTAGATGTTTTCGGGGAACTCAGTCCAAACGGTAGGTTCTGAATCCGCTGTAGATGCGGAGAAACTTGTAATCATTCAAGTATTCATCCACCCATCCAGAGTTGCAGAGATAATCGTAGATGCTGAATCCGACCGGGCATCCCTGACATGGTACTTGCTCGTTGACGAATACGAGTGCTGGTCTGTGGGTTCGAATATCTGTTCCCAGTTCCATAAGGAACTGCATTTCTTCATCTGCCATGTCCGGTGATGGCCTGTAACAGAAATCTCGAGAGTTGGAAATTTCTGCATCACTGTAAATCAGCGCGATAGGAAAAGCTGACATGAATCTTGTTCCAGGTAGCCTGTCGGCATAAAGGAGTGTCGGATATTTTGGATAGACAGAAGTAGAAATGAAAGAAATCCGCTCGCCGGGATCTGAGTATATCTCAATTATCTTCAGGAACCCTTCCATGCTTGAGTATGCGGAATCCGAGTACCGGAATGAGTTTCCGCTTAGTATCAAACAGGCGGCAACCGGGGTTAGCAAAAGAACAATATTTATTAATTTCGCATTAATTCCGTTTGATTTGTACTTTTCGTATATGGCTGCGATGGAGACGGTTATAAGTACTACTATTAGTCCGAATGCCGGAAACAAATGGTAAGGCCAACCTTTGTGCTGAAGCAGAAACAAGCCGGTTGCGATAATAGATGCAACAAGCAGTAATTCGAGGAGATGCCTGATTGCATGCCTGCTTTTAAACATGACAAAAATAGAAAGCATTGCACTTCCAAGAAACAGAAACCAATTTTGCTGTTGTTCCCCGATAATTCCGAGAATTGATACATTGTATGAATGGTAACCGGCGGCAATGAAAGGTATCCATCTGGTGAAAAAAGGAGAGTGTATGGAGCCTGGTAACAGAAGCAGATTAACAGCAAAGGCAAGTGCAATGAAGTATACGGCGAGCATTTCCGGGGTGCAATATGTTCTTTTCCCTCTCATGCGGAATCCCATCCAGACTTCTATCAGAACTGCCAGAGCAAAGAAGGATGGCTTACACAGCATCATGATACCTGCGAGAGAGCCTGTTAACACTGCCATTGCAGTGCTAACACCAACATCCTGCATTCTGGAATATCTGACGAGAACAAACGGAAGCCATGCAAGCATAAACAAATGCTCCCTTTGTCCGAAGTTTCCCAAGCTGTATGCCTTGAGCGACAGAATAAGTATCGAGGAAGATACAAGAACGACTCCTGTCCAAGTGTAGAACAGACCAGACCTTCGCATCAGGAGTAACACTGCGAAACAGGTGAAGCAAGTGAAAAGGATAACTCCTGCGATGAACACAAGAGGTACATTTATACCAAGGATATTTGACAGCAAAACCGGTGGTACATGGATGTATTGTGACATATGTAAATTTGTCTCAACATGATTCACGAAGGGAATGCTTCCTTCGGATATAAGCCTTCCGCACTGAAGCAGAAGCGCGCAATCGTGGTTAAGAGGTACACCAGAGAATGTTGCGGCAAAAAGCATTATAGTAACGCAGATCAGCAAGGCTGCAATCGAACGGTTCTTTGAATCGGGTATCAAGGTAGGTTTCAAATATGTTACTCTCTAGTGATTCCCCGGTCAAACATTCAGAAATCCCTGTCATAATTTTAGATTCAAACTGTTTTTTCCAAACGATCCGATCCATAACATGTTTCTGGGAGCTTCGTCCGTCAATGTAGTGTATGAGCGCCAATGCATTCAGGCACTATTTCTTCAATCTCGTTTTACTTTCCATCAGTATGGGATTCGAATATGGAAACAACTTCTCAGTGACAGGGATCCTTTCCCCGTTGATCACTCTTCCCTCTGTCTGAGTGATAACAATTTCTCCCTTGATGATCAGGTGGGCAAGGTTTTCCGCAAAGTGTTCTGCAAGCCCCGGCCAGGTGACAAAGAGGCTTCTACAGCTTCCCGGTTTTCCAGGAAACACTCCAGTAACCACTGGAATGTATTTTGTAGTGAATGTCATCAGCAAATTCATGAAGATCATCAAGAAGCTGCTGTTTCTCCGGGATGTTTTTCACAACACAAAATTCTTTACCAGCTGCCTTTCTTCCTGCGATCATATTGCCGTGTTTATCTCTTTGATGTGTTTTTACATCTGAGTCTTCGAGCTGATCGATAAAAACAACAGATGATCCGGGAGCCAGTTTGTCGTGAAGAGCGATAAGAAATTCCCGTATTCGTTGCCTGGGTATATGGCACCAGAACAGTACGGCAAATGCTCCTGTGAATTTTCCGGTTACATCAGACAGACTGTATGCGTCAGCATCGCTGAAGGAGACATTTGATAAATGGAACAGCCTTTTCTCTGCTTCTGCAATCATTGAAGGATTGGCATCTGTAGCCAGTATCGAGTTCGCGCTTTCAGCCACGATCTCAGTCCAGAAACCTGTACCGCAGGCAATTTCCAGAACATCAAGACCTCTGAATGTGTTTTGAAGGAGTTCAATTTCGGGTTTTACTGCCATATCAGATTGAGAATTGCCGGTGTAATACTTGTTGTGATAATCTTTTGCCTGCAGTCTGTAGTATTCGACAACTGCTTCTGCATCAGAATGCCTGCTTGCAGATTCCGCTTTCATATGTTTCTATTGCATTCAAGAAAATAGATTCTTTCAACATCTGCCGAGCCTGAGGTGGATGCCAGGATGCCGCCCCGATCCACCTTTATGATAACAAGTTCAGGTGATTCTTCTGTTCGCTGGAGTCTTGCAGTGTAGAGCAGTTCACCGGATGGACTCCAGATGTCAAACAGGCAGTCGGGCATTGAATCGAATCTTGTAACCCAGAGATTCCCCTCAGAATCTATTCCCGCCAGTGCAATAAGTTTATGGAACGCGTATGGCTCGTTGTATCTGTAATCCTGCATGGGCTGCTGCTCATGCAGACGAGTTTCTTCATCAAACAGCTCGTCTGTCTTTTGCAGCCGGGCAATGTCGCCTCTTTCAATTGTTCCGATGATCTCTCCTGCGGAATTGAAAATGGAAACACTATAAATGGTGTTGTTCCCGGTAATGAAAACATTGCCTTCGCGGTCTGCGCAAAAATCGGTCAGCAGAGTCCGCGTCATTGTTTCTGCCGGGACAAGTTCCCAGTTACGGCTCAGGAAGCAGGGATCCGCCTCCGGACTCCGTTGAAATTTTCCTATGACATAACTGGTTGAGAAACCATTCTCACCCATGGCGAAATCAAGCAGATTTGCTATTACAGCCTGAGAGTCAACCGGGTACATTTTGAAGGGGACATACCATTCAGTATTAAAGAATGTTCCCAGGTACTCGCCTGAAATATCAAAGATCATCACTTCATGTTTTCCGTCATCACCGGCAAGAATTCTTCCATCAGTCAGTACGCAGATAGACTCGCACATCTGAAATTCACCGGGACCACTACCAGGTCTGCTTATACGATATGGAGAACCGGATGCCGGGAGAACCAGAATGTTTTTTCTTCTGCCGTCAAGAATAAGAACTGAACCATTCGAGTGGTAGCAGAAATCACGTATGAAACCGAGCATGGTCAGGGAATCTCCCATCTCAACTCCGAAAGAATCTACGAGTGTAATTTCGTATTCGGGAATTGCAGAGATCTCCAGGGATTTCTCTGCGGTCGAATCAGCACAGCTTGAAAAGAGCACCAGGCCTGCAGCCAGGCAGAGAGAGATTATTGGAAGCTTCATTGCTGCTCTATTAATTTTTCCGATTTGCTATTCCAAGGATAAGGCCAAGTACAAGAGACCATGCAGCAGCCAGACCAACCTGAACATCATGGTTTGCGATGCTGAAGGTAAGAGTGTGGGCCGGAATCCAGAACCAGATAAGGCTTTTAATGGCGATATCCATTCCCTTGTAGCCCTTTGTGCCCTGTAGAAGATTGTCTTCCCAGCGGTGGAAGAGCATCATCTGGGGACCAAAAAGGAGGTTGGTGAATGTGCTCATGCAGAAGGCAAGAAGAAGAGCGTTTGTAGTTGGCCAGTGAAATTTAGCGAAGACAGCAGCGGTGAAGCCGTGCATTCCGATGAAGCCGACTTTTATGATAAGTCCCAGAATTCCCCAGCCAAGCATCTTCAGGATGAACTTGAAGGGTGTGTATTTGAATTTCTTGCGCATTACAGCTGATGCTATCCAGTCTCCTACCATTCCAAGTATTGCAAACTGAATAAATGCTGCATGGAAAGGATAGCTTGTAACCGTTCTCAAATACCATTCAAATATTCCGCTCATGGATTATTCCTTTTCATTGTTTGAATTAAGGTCGTTGCGGAGCTTCTCAAGAAGTTCATCCGCGGTTGTTTTCAGTTTCTCGAAGGCTGGTCCTGTTATCTCCCTGTCTGACAGCGATTGTTCCAGGTCTTTCCAGAATCGCATTATCCGCCTGGCCAGGAAGGTGTCTGTGTTGCATTGGTTGAGGAAATCATCAAGCTCTTCGTAGCCCAGGTATTCCTTTTTACCGGTGAGCATTCTCGATAACTCACTCTCCAGTCCGGAAAGAAGCTCATCTATATCGCTGGCACTGGTTACCGAGCCAAGTCTCTTATCTCTTCGTCTTGCTGCTACTCCCAGTAATACTGTCAGAGTGACAACGCCAAGTACGCCTATAGTGATCCAGTAAAGCGGTGAATTTCCGCTATTTACGGCATCGAGCTCAATTGCCCTGTCTGACCACGGGATAACTGTTACGTGTAACGAACACGGCTCGATAAACACTGTCCGGTAAGTGTAATTCCTGCGGTTCAACCACACAACAGAATCCGGACCCAGAATGCAATATCCTGTTTCCTCCGGTTCAAGGATGTAGTTCCACCATTTCTTGTTGCTGGCAGACCCGTTGTTTAGCAGCAGCAGACTTGCATTTCCCAGAAGGGTGAGGGTTGGTGGTTCATTCATGTAAACGCTGCCGGGGCCGGTACAGGTAACTCTAACTGAAAGCTCTCCCCCCTGGCCCGGGGGGGCTGGAAGCTGTTCAATTCGCACAGCTACACTGTCCAGAAGAGTTTCATCCCAGCGGTCAGGTGGATTTTCAGGGAAAGGAAAGACAGGAAGCACAATTGGTGCGCTTTCTACTGTCCACTGGGAAATCTTTCCCCATCGATCATAGTCTGTTCCGGTGATATCCGCCCGGAATCCCGGTGCCTGAAGGCTGCCGGCTGCCGCCGGAGCCATCTCTACTTCAGCAAGAAGACTGCGACTGGTATTGCCGTGCTTTGCGTCTGCACTCTCCCAGTTGCTGTCTGAAATAGTCTCCACATCTATGATCACACCCAGTTCAGGTGCCCCCCACCAGTAGGTGATGTTCTCAACACCAACCCGGCTGTATACATAGTAGTCTATGAAAAGTCTGGTTCCCGGATAAATGCGTCCCCGTGGATCATGGAGAATTCCAGCCAGCCAGACGTCTTCCGTTGGCATGGGGACATTATCTGCTCTGCTCCCCCGGGAGGTGCCTGCTGCAACAGATCCATCTACTGTTATGGTGATTTCGTCAAGAGTGTATGAGCCGATACCGTGGAGATTGAGTTGCAGGGGGCCTATGGTTTGATCACTTCCCCCTCCTCCGGCGTTGGAGGCGAAAAATATTATTTCCAGCACAACCACCTGGGTGAGCTGCCGCCCACCGGGTGTTGTTACAGTTGAAATGCTGGTTGAGGTGGAACTGCCCAGCAAAGAAATACCGGGTGACGAAGTAATTCTACCGGCAGAAATACCGGAACATCCCGGTTCGGAACAGATTACACGCAAGGAGAATGTTTCGCCCGCTTCCACTGAAAGAGGGCATTCCCAGTCAAACGGTTCACCGGATCCAAAGAGAAGAAGAATGAGAAGTCCTACCAATTGGGAACTCCAATCGCTCCACCGGTACCGCCATCTGCTGTCTCGGCCTCTGCTTCTTCAACCATGTCAAGAATCATCTGTGCAACCTCTGGGGTCATTTCTGACTCCCCGGGAGGCTGAGGCTGATTTTCTTCATCATCCTCAGGTTCTTCCAGATCCTCATTGTCTCCGGGTTCTTCCTGATCCTCGTTGTTCTCGGACTCTTCCTGATTTTCGTTGTCTTCAGGCTCCTCCTGGTCCTCGTTGTCTTCGGGTTCCTCCTGGTCCTCAGGAGGAGGGGGCTCGTTCTGCGTCAACCATTTCAGTGCGACTTCGTAGTTCTGGCGAAGGCGTTCTGAGGATTCTCCGGCGGATAACTCCGGAAGAAGCATTTCAAGTACGCTCTGTACACCGGCATGATCTTCGTTGTTCATGGCGTTGCCAAGTCTTGCGGAGGAACGGGCTTCAAGAAGGGTGTCTTCCTGGAATACATGTTCGGGAAAAATGGAAAACAAACTGTCCGCAGTGAAAAAATCACCCATTGCAAAGCTTGAGACTGCATGGTTGTAAACGGCCCTCCGGTTGTCAGGCATTCTTGTGAAAATTTCATTGAAGAGAACAGTGGATTCCTCAAATCTGCCTTCCCCAACGAGCTCGGTTGCTTCAAGATAGAGGTCGAGAAGAGGTGTTCGGTCAGGCGTGGAAAGAATGGTCATTATCAGTACAGCCAGGAAGGTCATGACTCTCTCCTTTCAATACCGGCAGCAATCACCATTAAAAGAAGGGCTGCTCCAAGGAAATACTGGTATCTTCTTGCGCCGGCGGCTCCGGCTATTTCTGCGTCTGCCTGAGCGAAACTGCGGTGCAGAAGTTCGTTTACCGGTCGGGAAAGGTCTCCGGCTTCTGATACTCTGGTGTAGAAGCCACCGGTTTCCACTGCAAGTTTCTGCAGCCATTCCTCCTCAAGAACCGTTTTTACAGTGTCCCCCTGCCAGACAAGCGGGCCGTTGTCACCGGGGACAGTTACGGGAGAGTCTCCCCCCGTTCCTACTGTAACAAGAGCCATCCGGCGGCTGAGTGCCTCATTGATTGCATCATTCAGGGTATAGTCGTGAAATCCTCCATCTGAGAAGATTATTCCAACCTGCCCCTCCATATCCATATCCGGCAGGGCTGCGGCCATCACATCAACCAGATTGCTCAGTGCAGTTCCCTGTGGAAGGGAAACTTCATCTGCCGGACCGGAGGGTATTCTGTCCAGTATGAAATCGTTGTCAAGTGTGATTGGTACAGCAAGCCTGGCATGACCGCTGAAAAGAACAAGACTGAACCTGGTGCCGGGCATTGATCGGATGAGCCGTTTTATTTCAATGGCTGACCTTCCCAGGCGGGTTGGAGCCTCGTCGTCGCTCCACATGGATCGGGATACATCCAGGGCAATCACCACATTCTCGCCCCCACTTGGAATGCAGGCAGCAGAAACCCCCCATACGGGACCGGCAGCGGAAAGAGAGAGAAGCATGATTGCAACTGAAATCAGCAGACGGGAAGCCCTGTGCTGCGCAGGAGGAATGATACCCATTCTCTCCCATAGTACAGGTCGGACGAATCGGCGAAGGCGTTTTTCATCGTCTCTGAGCCAGCGCAGTCTCAACCACCAGTACAACGGGCCTGCGAGAGCAAAGATAATCATCCATGGTCTCTGGAATTCCATTACTGCCCACCTCCAGTGATGCGGAACGCTTTCCATCTGAAATACTCACCCGCACCAAGCAGAAGGAGTGCCCAGATCAACCAGCCCAGGTAGTGATCTTTGTAAACAAAAAGACCTTTCTCGGGAAGAGTTGATGCTTCCAGAGAGTCTATGGAAGCGTATACGCTTTCAAGATCATCTTTGTTGTAAACGTTGAAAAGTCTGCCGTTGTTGAGCTCTGCGATGGAGGAAAGGGTTTCCCTGTCAACCTCGTACCCGCTGCTCTCTGTGCCGATAGCAACAGTGTAAACAGCAATGCTGTCTCCATGAAGGATGCTCACTGCTTCTGCTACTGTTACGGGATCCACAACACCCGCTGTTTCCACGCCGTCGGAGAGAAGAACAATAACACGCCTGTCTGTACTGGAAGAGCCAAGCCCGCAGGCAGCAGTGGCCAGTCCCGACCCGATGGCGGTTCCGTCAGCGAGAAAGCCAAGTTCAGCGTTGGTTATGAATCTGGTGAGGGTGAAATGATCAAATGTGGGAGGGCAGATTGTGATCGGTTCCGCCGCATAGAGAACCAGACCAATTCTGTCGTTGGGTCGGTTTTCTATGAACTCGAGAGCTGCGTCCTTGGCAACCTCAAGTCTGTTGGGATTGTAGTCTTCGGCCAGCATGCTTGTAGAAACATCCAGTGCTATAACAATATCAACTCCCTCTCCTGCATCGGGGAGCCTTTCGAACCCGCTTTGAGGTCTTGCAAGCGCAATGATCAGAAAAAGGAGACCGGTCCATGGAATAAATACCGTGAAGAACCTTCCTGAAGTCACTGTAGGAGTGCCTGTGAATGGCCCTGTAAACACTGCTCCTCTTTTCCCATGGGAAGCGTTTTTCCTGATTATCGCAGAAATAAAGACAATCACAGGATAGAGAAAGAGAACCGGCCATAAGGCGAATCTTATCATCTGGACCAATCCCCTCTCAGCTTTGCCAGCTTTCGTATAAAACCTGCTGCCCGTTCCCGGGAACTGCCCCAGTCGGCATATCGCTGAAGGGTTGTCTCTTTGATGACCGGTGATGCCTGCTCAAGGAACTTGCGTCCATTTCCTGTTGATGCAAGAGCCCTCGATATCTGACCAAGAGTCAGTGCTCTGTTAACAACGCCGAACTTTCCGGCTACAGTTGCTCTTAACTGCAGATCTACCTCGGAATACAATTCAGGCCAGTGACCATGTATGAAATATTCCGATTCAAGCAATGCAAGTGCTTCGTTTTCCGCTGCTTTTCCTTTTGGGATATGAACTGTGTTCTCTTCCGTATGGACACTGTTACTGTTTTTCCTTCGCTTCAAAATGAAGAGGAAAAGAACGACTGCAAGCACAAGTACTCCGATTACCAGAATCCATGGGAATCCCGGGGGTGCACCCCAGACAAGCCAGAAGGATACATTTCTTGCATAGTCTTCCGGAAGCCCTGGCGGGATGTTCATGTAACCGGGAAAAGGAGGAAAAGAAGGAACCATAAGAGAATCCGGGAACCAGCCTGTTACAGCTGTCAAAGGCGGCTCTATCTGGAGAGTGTCCCCATCATCGTTCCAGGCAGTGAGAACCGGAAGAGGCAGAGTGTCGCTGAGGGCCACCGGTACAATAACGAAGAGTCCATTGTCATTATCTGTTTCAAGAACAGAAAAAAGTTCACCTTGTCTGAGTTCTTCGCAGGAATAGCCCCCTGGAACTGCATAATCAACTTCAAGAGGAATACCCGGATGTGCATTTGCAACAGTAGAAAGAATAAGCATGGGAAAAAGCATCAGTGGGCTCTCCTTTTCTTCCTGAGATGAAAGAATCTTCTCAGTGGAAGAATAAGGTCGTCAGCCGTTGAAATGCTCATGACATCGAGTCTGGTACGCTTGCAGAGTTTTTCCCTCTTTGCGGTCTGTTCCTGTACTTTTGCGGTAAAAGCTCTCTGCCAGGCTGGCGAGGACGTGTTGACCACAGATTCCTTCCCTGATTCCGGATCTCTGAATCTGATTTTACCAACATCCGGCATCCGCAGCTCTCGTGGATCAAAAACATGAATTCCAACCATATCGTGTTTGCGGGAGAATACTTTCAGCTGCCTCTCCCCTTTTGAACCGAACCTGAAATCACTCACAAGGAAGATAAGAGCCCGTTTCTTCAAAACTCTTCCCAGAAACCTGAGGGCATTTTCTACATCAGCCTTTTCCTCGTGGTCACTGGCTTCAAGCACCCTTCGGATTATTGCCAGAGAGTGACCTCTGCCCTTGTCCGGCGGCATGTAATCGTGAACCTTATCACCATAGGTGAGGAGGCCAACCCTGTCATTGCTTCTTGCCGCAGAAAGAGCAAGCACAGCGGCTGTTTCGGCAACCCGGTCGGCTTTGGTGAGATTTACGGAACCGAAGTTGAGACTGCCGGAGACATCCACAACAAGCATAACAAGCAGTTCTCGCTCCTCGGTAAGAATCTTTACAAATGGAGTGTTGGACCGGGCTGTTACATTCCAGTCGATGAGCCTGGGATCGTCCCCTTCCACATAGGGTCTGTAGTCGCTGAACTCCATGCCCTGTCCGCGAAAAACAGAGCGGTAATCTCCACCGGCAAGCTGATCGACAAGCTTTCTGGTGTGTATTTCAATTCTCTGAACACGGCGAAAGAGACTGTGAGTAGTTTCCATTGAAGTTACCTTTTTGTTACAGGAACCTTGTCAAGGATGCTTGTGAGCATTTCCTCAACAGTAACTTCTTCAGCTTCTGCTTCAAATGATCTCATAATCCTGTGTCGAAGCACATCCATGGCCACTTCCTTCACCAGATCAGGTGTTACAAATGCCTGTCCTGTAAGCAGTGCTCTTGATCTGGCTGCTGCGAGAATCGAAAGGGAACCTCGCGGGCTGGCACCAACTGTAATAAGATCCTCAAGGTCGCGAAGCTTGTGCAGCTTCGGGTGTCTTGTAGCGTCAACCAGCCGGACCACATAATCCAGAATGTCATTTTCCACAAGTATTCTCTTTGAAAGATTCTGCAGTTCACAAAGCTTCTCAGATGTGAGAACCGGTGATGCCGATGGCCTGTCAGTACCGCCCATGCGTATCAGAATCTCAATTTCCTCGTCAGGAGTGGGGTAGGTAATGATCAACTTCATCATGAATCGATCTATCTGGGCCTCCGGGAGAGGGTATGTTCCCTCCTGCTCAATCGGGTTCTGTGTGGCCATTACAAAGAAGGGTCTGGGAAGTGGATGTGTGACACCTCCAAAAGTAACCTGCCTCTCCTCCATTGCTTCCAGAAGGGCACTCTGAACCTTTGCCGGAGCTCTGTTAATCTCATCTGCCAGTATCATCTGAGCAAAAATCGGCCCCATTCTCTCTACAAATGTACCTTTGGCGGGCTGGTAGATCATGGTGCCCGTAATATCAGCAGGGAGAATGTCCGGCGTGAACTGAATGCGGCTGAATTCTGCATTAAGACATTTTGAAAGGGTGCTCGCGGCAAGGGTTTTGGCAAGACCCGGGACACCCTCGATAAGTACATGTCCATCTGAAAGCAGGGCTGTCATCAGGCCGATCCTGAATTCTTCCTGCCCTACAATAACCGATGAGAACTGCTTTCTTATCTCTTCAAGCATGCCGGAAGCTTCAGCAACCTCTTTCTCTATCTGTTCAACTCTTTCTCTGGCCATCACAATTCCTCCCGGGCTGTCTGAAGTATGGTTCTCATTTTTTCTTCGTACTCTTTCAGCTGATCAAGAGTTCCAGCCTCGAAACGCATTACCAGTACAGGCTGGGTATTGGAAGCTCTCAGCAAACCCCATCCGTTCTGGAATTCAACTCTTACACCGTCAATAGCGTTAACTGTGCAGTTCTGCTTCTTCAATATCTGCTTCACCTTCTCAACAAGGGCGAATTTTATAGAATCGTCACAATCCTCCCGGATCTCGGGAGTAGCCATCACCGGTGGCAGATGTGATGTGAGGGAAGAAACGGGACCATCTGCTTTTTCCGCAATCTCAAGGAATCTCAAGGTTGCATAGAGTGCATCATCATATCCGTAATATCTGTCACGGAAGAATATATGACCACTCATTTCTCCGGCCAGAAGGGCATCCTCCCTGAGCATTCCCTCCTTGATTATTGAATGGCCGGTGGGAAGCATGAGTGCCCTGCCGCCCCTGGCTTCCACATCGGAGAAAAACACGCTGGAAGCCTTTACCTCGCTGATTACAGTTGCTCCCGGGTTATCGATAAGTAATGCACCCGCCAGTACGCAGAGAATTCTGTCACCAAAGATTACATCACCATTTTCATCAACAATACCAAGTCGATCGGCATCACCGTCAAAGGCGATCCCCAGATTGCACTTCTCGCGAACAACTGTTTCCCGAAGAGCCTTCAGATTATCGATTACCGTGGGATCAGGGTGGTGGTTGGGAAAAGTGCCGTCGGGAGTGCAGAAAAGCGGAACTACTCTGTGGCCAAGCTGCGTGAGCAGATCAACAGCGCAGTCTCCACCGGTTCCATTCCCTGCATCCACCGCTATCTTCAGAGAAACCGGAGGGGCAAACTCTGATCTGAGCCTGTCCATGTAAGCTTTCCGGACACAAACCTTTTCCATGGGAGGTATCAAGCCATTCACTGCCGATGCGGTTTTCATCCTTGCCTGGATGTCTGCTATGTCATCTCCCCAGAGTGTGTGCAGACCTTTCATGGTCTTGAAACCATTGTATTCCGCCGGGTTGTGACTTCCAGTGATCATTACTGTAATGTCAGGCTTCAGAGTGTATGCGGCAAAGTAAGTCATTGGTGTTGTCTGTTCGCCCAGATCCACCACTCTGCAACCAGCTGCTGCAGCTCCCCGGGCAAGATGATTTCTGAGTCTGATTCCACTGGGCCTGCAATCCCTTCCGATGGCAAGCCGGCCGCCGACAGCCATTTCTCCAAGAACAAAGCCCAGCTTTGATACGGTATCGTTATCAAGATCTCTACCTGCGACACCTCGAATGTCGTATTTCCTGAAAATTTCCTTGTTCATCGATTTTCTCCTGCAAGGGGCAGAATCAATGTGATACGCCCATGTTCCTTGTCTATGCTCAGCCAGCCTCCGTGTGAGGATGCCACGAGCCTGATAAATCCTGCACCAAGAAGATCCTGCTCTTCCGACAACTGTTGTTCCGTACTGCTCCAACCGGTTTCCAGCTCCATATTGTTTTCAATTCTCAACTCAACGCTCATAACAGTGCCGGGGTCTGCCCTTTTAAGAGCTTCTCTCAGAATCGAGGAAACCGTTTCAAAAAGCTGTGTTTTTTTACCGGCAACCTCTACTCTTCCACAAATTGCTACAGAGAGAGAGACCATCTTGACTGCCGCGTCCTCTGAAATATCCATGGCTGCTTCTGAAACAATATCGTCCATTTGAACAATCTCTGCTTCAATGTGAGAATCTGTTTCCTCGGCGGAATCATCATCTTTTGCTGAAATTTCTTTAAAAACACCCATAATCCTGATCAGTGATCTGACCTCATCGGAGAGGTTTTGCAAATCATTGAGAATGTTCTCGGGAATTCCAGCATCGACACTGGTCAACCTGCTGGACGATGCCTCAATGGCCCGCAACGGAGTTGCCAGGACATCACCTATACGGCTGAGAAACCGTGATTTCAGAATTTCAAGAGAAGCCAGTTCACGGCTTGAATCTTTCAGGAGCTTTTCAAGCTTCTTTACCGTCCTTACCCGTTTATCAAGTTTGTAATAGATGACACCAATGCTGATTATCAGTACCGTGAAAAGGCCTGCAGCCAGGGAAAGAGGCATTACAGTAGCTCTCCAATCGAATTTACAGAAACTGCTTCAGCACCGGCTTCATCGCTAATTGCCTTTATGGAGTATTCATCCAGCGTAACACCGTTGTGATTAAACATCAAAGAGGGAAGGAATACTGCTTCATCACGGGTACGGTGTTGCAGCAGAGTTTTAATGACATCTTCTCCAGACAAAAGCCCGGCAACACTTACCTGAGAACCCATCAAGGTATTTTCAACAGGAACAACACGATAGTCAGAGTCTGCTACAATTTCTGTGATAAACGGAGCCGCCATTGTTCCCGTAACAATTATGCCATCTCCGGAATAGCTCCTTCCGCTGCATCTGCTTATCATTTCCGCAAGAAGACCAATTCCATTGGCAGCAAGAGAACTCTCTTTATAGAAACTCTCAGGAGGAATCTTCTCACCGGTAATTGCATAGTATTCATCAGCAGGATATACCCAGGGTTTTCCTTTTTCCTTCAGTGCTTTTCGCTGCCACCTTTTAACAGTTCCGAGAGTTTGTTCAGCCTGTTTCGCGGTTGGTCCGACCAGTGGTGTAAGACCCGCTCTCCATCTGGTTAAACCAACTGGAACAATTCCCAGAATGGTTACATTCCGACGTTTGTAAAGGTCGGCAATGGTGTTTTCCAGCATTCTGCCATTGTTCCAGTCGGGTATTTCAACTATCTGGGCCTGTATTTCAATTCCATTATCTGCAAGTTTGTCAATCTGGGGAAGAATTTCAAGAGGCCCCGGCAACCCCAGCATTTTGCCCCGGAGAACAGGATCGGTTGTGTGTACAGAAACATGAAGAGAAGAGAACCCTCTGGATATGGCCTCGTCAGCCTGCTGCGAGGTTAGTGTGATATATGTGCCATTTAAAAAAGAATATCTCACATCATCATCTTTGACAGAAAGCGAAGCTCTGAGTCCGGGGGGTTGCTGGTCGATGAAGCAGAAAACACATTTGTTTCTGCACCCCCTGACTTGAGAGCCAACCAGCTCAATTCCCCACTGGACCCCTGGTCTTCGCTTTAAACTCACCTTCCTGCGCAGAGGGCCTCGGCTGATGGATAGAGTAATAGTAGGCGAGTATGACAATGCCAGAAGATCCACCCAGTCTCTCACCTGTGAATTGTTACATGACAATATCCTGTCTCCAGGCCTGAGACCAGCCCTGGAGGCGGGTGATGCAGGTTTAACTTTCAGAATTGATGTACCGGAGAAAGCCATTTATTCCAGCTGAAGCGCCTTTGCCATAACCGGATCCAGCTCAAGAGCGAGTTTCTTCTCGGCTTCGGCGTGACCGCTTCTTCCAGTGAAATCATAAACTCTGCACAGATTGACGTGGAAACCGACAATGGCACTTCTGTTTCCCTGAGTAGTGGCAAGCACAAGTCCTTTTCGGAAGTGATCTTCCGCTTCGTCATATCTCTTCATATCGAATGTGCACCGACCCAGCATCTCTCTTGCTTTGATTCTCTGATCGGGGCTGATAAGAACTCTTTCGAATTCCTGAATTGCCTCTCGGAAAAGCCCCATTTCCCTGTAGGCTATACCCAGATCGAAGTGAGTTGCATAATCCTCTTTGGAAATGCTTGAATCCACACCGCTTTTGAATTCCATAATAATGTCTGCAAGGGCTTTCTTAGAGGTGTCAATTTTTAGATTGTCGATATCATCAAGAATATCAGCTACACCTGTTACGCCGGATTCTCTGTGTTCTTCCGGTCGTAATCCATTCATAAGCTCCTGAGCATCTTTGTAATCCGGACAGACTTCAACTGCCGCCTCAAGAGAAGCAATCGCTTCGTATTGACTGTCATTGAGAAGATAGGCAACCGCCAGTCTGTAAAATGCTCTGGACTGACCTTCTTTGTCAATTGTGTGTCTGATTCTGACAATTTCCTTGGCAGCGGACAGAGATTCCGGACAGATGTCAAGAATTCCTTCAAGGAGTTCAAAGACCATGTAGTCCCTCTCATCATTACGGTAGATCTCTGCTGCCCTGAGGTAGGCACCTACTGCTCCGTAAAAATCGCCAACATCAAGAAGAAGGTTTGCCATTTCTATGTATCCGAGAGCATCTCCAGGGTTCCTGTCAAGACGGTTACGCATGCCGGCTACCTGTTTGGACAATGCCTCCCGAACCTGCCTGACAGATACAAGATTCATTGATACAAGCACATCGCCAAGTCTTGCGTCTTCGGGTTCTGTGGATTGCTGTTCAAGAGCTCTAAGAACATCCCCGGCCTTCAGAAGGCCACAGGCCACGAAGTATTCCCCAATTCTCTGGGGTCCGGTATTCTCCAGCTCTGCAATGCTCCAGTCTTCCCCGTCGCCACTGGTGATATCACTCAGAATGTCTTCAGAAGACTCGTTTCTGCCCTGCAGAATGTCGCTCTTGTCGAAAGAAAGATTTTTCTTTTCAGTTCGACCATCCGGATATCTTTCAGCTTTCTGGTGGATCCTGTGCTGAGTTGATTTTTTAATTTCGGAATCTGCGGAAGGCCCTTCTCTGAAATCAGTCAGGGTTTCAGTCTGAAGACCCTTGGAGGATTCGCTATCGCCCTGAAGCAGATCATCCTGATCAAAAGAAAGATTGGTTAGCAACGCACTGCTGTCTAAATCAGGTTCAGTACTTTTTTGATTTTTTGCCTTGTGTGCTGGTTTCTTTTTTGGGGGAGGGTGCAGTTTTGTTCGAAGTTTTTTCAGCAAATGTGCAATTTTATCAAGATCTGAGAGATTTCTTTCCATGGAAATAGAGACTGCATGGTCAAGAAAAGCTTCGTTCTCCTGCTTGTAGGCAACCTTCGCCAGGTTGCTTACCCATTTTGCAGCATCGGGCTCAAGAACAGTAAGAGCCTTCAGGGCAATAGCCACATCCGGGGAATCAAGTGAAGGTTTGCCCTTAAGATAGGTTATATATTCTTTTTTGGCCTGCTCATTCTTGTTCTGTTGTAAAAAGCAGTTTCCCATTATCAGATTGGCTTCAATCTCTGTGGGGAATGCTCTTATGATCTTTCTGCAGATTGATAAGGAGACCATCTGAAGGCCTTCATCGCTGTACAGTTTCGCTGATGTCAGAAAATGCTCTCTGGCATTATCATCCTGTTTGAGTTTTAGAAGAATATCGCCTACTTTATTGTGAACGGAAGCGTCTTCGGGATCCTCCTCTACAACAAGATTAAATATTTTAAGAGCACTATCAAGCCGGCCCTTCTGGACAAGGTCATGAGCTTTTTTCTTTAGTGAAGTGACATTTTCCGTCATTCCCATCAGCCCCCCGTTTTTGCACGCATTCTAGGTACTATATACCTTTCGACCGGCGCAGTACACCACCGCTATATCCGGGTTACCCAGATGGTAGGGTATAGTTCTAAAATCTCTACAATTCCATATTACAAAATCAGCATCAAATCCCGGCAGAAGCTTTCCTTTGCGTCTTTCCAGTCGCAGTGCAGCAGCACCGCTTGCGGTGGCGGAAAAGAGTGCTTCCTCAACAGAGAATCCGCACTGACACACTGCAAGGCTCACAATCAGGGGCATGGAATCACAGAAACAGCTACCCGGGTTAAAATCTGTGGCGAGGGCGACCGTAGCACCAGCATCAAGCAGTTTGCGCCCTGGAGGAAACGGTTTTTTAAGAAAAAGAGCTGTTCCTGGAAGAAGCGTGGCAACAGTATTACTGTCTGCAATGAGTTCAATATTTTCGTCAGATATTGAAAGCAGATGATCAGCACTGGCAGCACCTGCCCTGACAGCAACAGCGGCTCCCCCCGTATCGTAGAACTCATCAGCATGTATCTTAAGAGAAAAGCCCTGTTCGGAAGAAGCAGCAAGGTAGCGAGTTGCCTGCTCTGCTGTGAATACGCCCTTCTCGCAGAAAATATCTACAAATTCAGCAATTCCCTGCTCTCTGATCTCAGGGTTTACCTTGTTAATGAGATAGTCGATGTACTCGTCAGATCTGTCTTTGAATTCCTCGGGAACTTCATGCGCTCCCATGAAGGTGGGAACAATGGTCTGAGGAACTTCACCGGCAGCTTTGCCGGCAATCTCAAGGCATCTGAGTTCAGTGGTTAGATCAAGACCATAACCGCTTTTTACCTCTACAGTGGTTGTTCCGTTTGACAGCATAATGGAAAGATGATGCAGCATGTTTTCACGGAGGGTATCATCGGAAGCTGATCTTGTCTTTCTCACACTGTTAAGAATGCCACCACCGGCGGAAGCAATTTCTTCGTAGTCGGCACCTGCCGCACGCATGGCGAATTCGTCCTGGCGGGTTGCTCCGAAAAGAGGGTGAGTATGAGAATCAACAAAGCCGGGGGTAACAACATTTCCCCCGGCTGATACAATTTCAGTACTATCCGGTAAGGCACAATTTACTTCCAGTGCTTCGCAAGACCCCACCCATACCACTCTGCCATCACTGACAGCAAGAGCGGCGTCTTCAAGAAGGGCAATTCCCGCACTATCAGTATCACTGCCACCCATGGTAAGAAGCTGCCCGATATCCTTCAGAACAAAGTCGGTTCTTACTTTCACCTGGTGTCTAGGCTTCTGGAATTATGGAAGCAACCTTCCTGGCTCCCATGCGGTGGAATTTGACACGACCTTCAATCTTGGCGAACAGAGTGTCATCACTTCCTTTGCCCACATTGAGACCTGGATGTATCCTTGTACCCCTCTGACGAATAATTATTGTTCCGCCACTGACGTACTGTCCGGAAGGAGCCTTAACTCCAAGCCTTCGTCCGGCGGTATCTCTTCCATTCCTGGAACTGGAGGATGATTTTTTATGTGCCATATCACTGCCTTTCTATCTACTTCTGTATCAGTCTGCAACAACCATCCTGGTGGATGCAGAACGCCCGCTGGAAACGTATCTCACATGATACACCCCCGCAGGAAGTGCCGAACCGGCGTTGAACGAGTGCGCTGCAACACCGGCAGATATATTTTTCTCGTACACAGTTCTGCCGGAAATATCATAAATTATGAGGTTTCCAGCAATGCCTGTGTCCGGAAGTGCGAAAATGCATGCTGCAGTCACCGGATTGGGTGCCACGCTCATGCGTATGAAAATGTCTTCAGAGGGGTCTATGCCCGTACTGAAGACAAAATTCACGGGAACCATCTCCTCTACCCCTACTGCAACAGCATTACTGCTCTGGGAACCAAGCCCTGCCACAGTGACAACAATGTTGTAAGTTCCCGGGACAAGAGCCTTGGAGTAACCTCCGTCAACTACATCGGTTCTGCAGAACCGCAAAGGAGAAGAGTCGGTGCCATCGGTTTTCTCTACCTCGATAAGTGCATCAAGAGGATCTCCAAAACCGTCTTTCACTGTGCCGTAAACACCGTAAATGCTGGTTACGCAAAATTCAAGCATAGGCATGTAATTGGCATCTGCAATACCTGGCCAGTCTTCGGGTGACTTGATATCTGAAACCTCTATCGTATGGTCAACGGTGCCTACTTCGCCGTAAGACCAGTCGTTCACATCACCATTTGTAGCATACCAGCGTGCACCTGGAATCCAGATAATCCAGGATCCGGCACCATAGTATGCGGCGATATCCGGGTGGTTGGCATAGGCATTGGCCTGCGCTGTTACAAAATCAAGATCCTGTATGGGCTCTGTTGAGCTGAAGTTCCAGACACAGTTTACACACTCAGCTCCACTGTGGAAAGAAAGACCTGTGGCAAACGGATGGGTATAATTTGTTTGAGCAGGCCAGTCCTGCATTGTTATATCTCTCATTGCAGCGGTCTCCGGTTCAGAGAAAGCTGTTGATCCTCCTCCTCCGCCAGGACCCATGTAGCTGCAGTTCCTGTTGAGATCAATGTTGTTGGCATTGTAGCGGGTGTTATTTACATAGCCGTCGGGGTTGAGTATGCTGATTATCCAGAGTTCAGAGTTGTCCACGACATAAGTGCACACATCGCTGGTTCCGTAGTTATCTGTGAGTACTTCAAGGAAGTTAAGGCAGGACATTCCCGAACTCTTTTCATCTCCATGGATGTTACCGGTAATTCTTATCTCAGGTTCAGCCTCATCATCATTCACATTATCACTGACTATTACCGCATAGATCTCCCTGCCCTGAACAGAGGTACCGATCTGCTCTATTCTGGCAATATCCGGGTGTGCTGCAACAACTGCACTCATGGTGGCATTGATTTCTGCAATGGTTGGATAGGCAACAAGTGGAGCTGGAATTTCCTCCACAATCGGTCTGTAACCCATGTTGCGGAGAGTTATTTCCTGCTGCTCATTCACATAAAGTCTGACTCTGGTTCCAAATACCCCTTCAATATCGTAGCCGTTACTGTGAAAGTATTCAATATCAATTCGGGTAACATTCGGAACAATAACCGAGTTCCAGCCAGCCATTGCAGCAGAAGCTCCAAGAACAAGCAATAAAATAATAAATTTCACTTTGCTTCCCTTCGGGATTCATTACATCTATGCATACGAGGATATGCAACTATGGTTCAGACAGTCGAGAAGGTCAACCTTGCCATGGGGGGTATCAATTTAGTAGAATCGAGCTGCGGTCGGGGCGTGGCGCAGCTCGGTAGCGCACTTGGTTTGGGACCAAGGGGTCGCTGGTTCGAATCCAGTCGCCCCGACCACCTTTATTTCTGGGCTCTACACCAGAAGCGGGGGGCTCTTAAGCCTTTCAACGATCATATCCAGCTTCTCTGTTACCTCGTCTGATAAGTCTTCTACTTTACAGAACTTGACAAGCTTGTAATACTCCCCTTTTCTTAAAAGAAGTGGCTGATTAAACTGGTTTGCGAATTCCTCAAAAGCATACTCAGCAAGCGCACTCATTTTTAGATGCTTGAGCAATGTATTTTTCAAACTGCGACTTGCTTTGCTGAATTCCAGTAATTGGTCTTCATCGGAATTAAATACTTCACGAAGTAGGTATGTATCCAGAATGACCTGCATTGCATCTTTGCTGGATGATGTAAACAGCCCTCCTTCATCATTGAAATGATGTTCAATAAATCTGATAAGTGAGTCCGGTGAAATGAAATAGTTCTCTATTTCATAGTGTTTCCAGTATGTAGTCAGCAGATCGTTTTCTTTTTCGTCCTTATTCGTTCTACCATCACTGTCCAGAATTGCCAGTCCTCGGAATTCAGGTACAATTCTCTTCATAGAGAAAAAGTGTCTTTTTATGTTTTCGCCACAGCCGCCCCCCATTTGCTCCAATCTGTTGTGAAGATCATTATCGGGATGAATATTGCGAGTGTAATAATAATTGAGCCGCTCCGTAAGTACATCATGTGCTGGATGATCAAGAATTGCAGCTAGAGAGCGTAAAATGTCAAAATCCGTTGAGCCTTCTATGTAAAGTATTCGTGGGCAAATACTAGCCTTGTAGTAATGGTCTATAGAAAACTTTTTTAATGCATCTTGAATGTCCTGTCGCTTTGCCAGGTCGCTGGATATGCCATTGATCAGCAATGTAAGATTGGTCTCTATTGCATCATCAAGAATAACTTCAGAATGTGTTGCAACAATAACCTGACATCCATTTTCATCTGCAATGTCTTTAAGGATTTCAAAAACTTGTTTTTGCCTGAGAACTTCCAGATGAGCATCAGGTTCATCAACCATTAAAACAGAATTCTTATGCGAGTACATGTATGCCAGAATAAGAAGCATCTGCTGAAGTCCACGCCCTGCAACAGAAATATCCAGTTCACGGTCAATACCAGGTTGTGTGTACTGAAGCTCCAGAGTTCCACGATTTTCGTTGAGCAACGGTTCCGACAACCCGATACCAAATAATTTGTCGGTCAATTCAACAATCCTCTGCCAGTCATCAGAGCCATTTGCTCTGTCGCGTTCAAGCACACTATAGCACAGGTTTCTGAGCACCTGAGCAGTCTGCCCCTGCCCTAGAAGAACATTAATTCGCCCTTCCCGTATAAGAGGTTCTTCCGTCTCAATACCAGACATCGGGTAAAGAAGATGATATTTAATTCCTGTGGCGTATTCAATAAGACCAGCCTGGTTTATGGTATCCGGACATGGCTTGCAGTGAATTACTTCATTGTCTCGACATGTGAACTCCAGTCGACACGGCATCACCTTACCTTCATACTCAATTCCAACACAAATATTTATTTTAATCCGGATATTCTTCCCTCTGCGCGTGTGTGTATCACTCCAGAGGAGTCGTGCTTTTGCAACAGGCACTTCAAGAATATTCAGTCGATTGATTCTTGCTGGAAAGTTTGAAGAAGATTCCTTTTGTTTTGGTGCATTGTTGCGTTCATACCAGGTATTTATACCTCGGCTCCAGAGAGCTAGTGCCTGAATAACACTTGTTTTCCCTGCATTATTAGGACCAATAAGTACAGCAGGATGCTCAAGATCAATTTTGACAGGAGCCTTAAGACCTTTGAAATTTTCAATTTCAACATACCGAATAAGTTTCATTGACTGTTCTCTCATTCCTAATTAACGATAACGACAAATATTCTTTTTGAAGAGATGCTATGAGAGGTTGATTTTCCAGAAGCGTCAGGCATGATAACAAATACAATGTACTGAGAATCAATATCAGCCCTTGTGAAATCCCACAAATTCCATAGTTCTAACTTCAGCATAAGCACTCTTCTCTTTAACTGAAGGCAGACCTTTATATAAGCAATTTGTTTCCTTCGCTCCAGATGTTTTCAAAAGCTTGATTCCAGTCGTGTTCAAGCCCTCTCAGCCTTGCCTTCTCCCCCATAGATTTTCTTAGCTCATCGTCTCTCAGAAGAAGCAGTATTGCTTCTGCAAGGCTTGAAGAATCCAGACCCTTACACACAATTCCTGTTTCACCTGGAATAATGATTTCCTGAGGACCACCCTTATCAGTAACAACACAGGGAATACCTGAAGCCTGAGCTTCAAGAACCGAGTTACCGTAGGTGTCTTTGGTTGACGGAAACACGAAGATGTCGCAGGATGCGCAAACTCTGGAGAAATCTTCTCCTGAAAGGATTCCGCAGAAGAAACCGCCTTTCCCAAGGATATCTTTGCCAAGTTCCCGAATGTAAGGTCCGTCTCCAGCCAGGAAGAGCTCAACTCCGGGAAACTCCCTGCGTACCTCAAGGAATGCTTCTGCAAGAACATCAAGATCTTTTTCTCTGGATATTCTTCCAGTATAAAGAAGTTTAAGCGAATCGCTGCTTCCACCGAAAGAAGACATGAAGTTTTCAGTTCTCCACGCGGGAGAAAATGCCTGATGGTCAGTACCTCTGGGAAAATTAACCATTTTCGATCTGGATACTCCCAGAGCTTCAAGATCATCCATGTAGAACCTGCTTGGAACCATGACCAATTCTGAGAGAGAGTAAACCCAGCCTGTTGCAGCACTGATCATTTCCGCTATGCGCGAGTCTTCAACAATATCATTGGCATGTCTTGGCCAGTCGGTGTGGTATACCGAGACGGTGGGTATTCCCAGCAATTTTGCAATGCCAAGGGCAGCAAAGCCCAGAGGGCCGGGAGTTGACAGATAGATCAGCTCAAAATCATTCTCTTCAAAGAACCTTAACATTTCCAGGAAAGGAGGTACGGAGAATTTTTTTGTCGGGTAATCGGGAAGGCAGAATTCTTTAATTGGTTTGAAGTTTACCACCCAGCCGGGGAATGAAACAGCTTTTTCCTGGCAGGCAAGAATGGCCAGTTCGTGGTTTGATTCAAGTGAAAGCATTCCGAATTTCTGAATAGTTCTCGATACTCCGTTAAGATCTGTAATGGTATCTGTTACCCATGCTCTTTTGCCGGATCTTCTTGCTGCCGGAGAGTCAGCACCAAGTTCAGAACATATCCTGTTAACCTGATCCCTTCCCCTTCTGCGGTCCATGTAGGTGACAGGAAAGGGAATGTTTAGAAGAAGAATTGGAATCATGGCAGTGAAGGCTTCAAGAGCTTCAATAACTTTCCCGTTGCTCAATCTTGCTGCCAGAAGTTCAGAGGAGCGTCTGAGGAGGCTGTTGGTAAGTCGGTTAAGAATTTCATAGGTTCTTTCTTCAATACCCTCCTTTTCCATTTCCGGGCTGCCTTTGCGAAGGTTGAGATCTTTTCCTATCTCAATCAACTCGTCGGCAAGGAAATTTTCAAAGTCTGAGCTGTTTCCCCTGGCTTTCTTCAGAAGATGGTGAAACAGGAAATCCGCCTTGTGCCAGAGTGTGGGTTCTTCGGGTTCATCCTGTGAGATCGGGCTGAGGAAATTGTCTACGGCAATCGTTGCCGCCGTGGGAACACTCTTCGACATCAGACGGTCTCTGTAGAAAGAATATGCAATGGAATACACGGCATAGGCTGATTTCACAGCGCTTCCATGATCTCCCTGAAGCTGACCATGACCCGCCGAAACATTCTTCAGGAAGCCCTTGCAGGTGCCATCTGAAAGAACCTGCGTCCATGTTCTGGCAATGAATCGCCCGCAGTGATCATCACTTCCTGCTGTAAATCCTTGAAAATCTTTACCCCTGATCAGTTTCGCCATCTGTAATGAGGCCTGATTTTCCCAGACTGCCCGAGAGCCGTTTCGCCCTTCAATAAGCATAACCCTGGACATGAGGTCTTTCCACTCTCCAGGTGTAAGATCTTCCCCTGCAAAGTAGAATGGATGAGCCAATGAGTTGACTATACCCCGATCGGCCAGATACTCAAGCAGTTGGAAGGTGTTATCTCGAAGGCGGGATATCTCTTCATGCTGCCCGGCAGTGATATCGTATGCAAGGATATGAACAGGTTTTTTCGATTCGGGAAGCAGGGTGCTGATCTCTTCGCTGAGAAAAACACCGGGAAGATCCTTGATCTTGAGAACACCCTCGATAGTGTTAACATCAGTCAGGGTGACAAAATTCATTCCCCTCTTTTTTGCAAGGTGATAAATCAGCTCTGGTGGGGTAAAACTCTCCGGTGCCTTGAGAGTTCGGAGTATCCACCGTGCAGACTGCCTGGAGGCAGAGGAATGGACATGCAGATCGCACTTTGTATTCTTCATTATATGCAGATTCCCTTCAATTGCTGAGAAAGGAAGATACTCAGTTAGTGGGATCAATAGCAATTATCCCCTGTGGACCTTCTCCCCCCGCCTGAAGAGAATCAAGAAGAGAAAATGATTCAGCATCCAGCATATACACCTTGTTTGCGCCGAAAGATGTTGCGTAAATGGTATTTTCCCGTAAGGCAAGGCCGGTTGGTGCAAAAGAAAGATCTATCCTGCTGAAGTCTCCGGATTCACTGTATTTAATCAGTCCTCCGTTGCCCCATCCGTCCGGGCTGAGAAATGCATTACCTGCAGGAACACCCTCACCGGGAGCTCCATCGCAGAGAATAACAGCCTCAATACTCAAGGATTCCGGATTGATGATGGTAATTCTTCCATCCTTGTCCGGATAGGTCGTGGAGTAGCAGTGGAGCATTCCAGAGGGTTGAAGTTTCAGCCAGTGTGTGTTAACACCGGTATCAATCCAGTTGATAAGCTCACCTGAATCGATACTGATCACAGAAACACCCCCGGAAGATGAAGATTCAGGCCAGTTGGCGTGTCCTACGAAAAGTCTGTTTCCACTGCAAGCTATTCCGCTTGGATTGGGGCTTGTGGGGATAGTTCCTGTAAATTGAAACGATGCAGCGTCAAACACTGCTACGCAGTCTGTAAGCAGCAGAGCCGCATAGCCAGCCCCGTCTGAAACAGAAAAACTCCATGGATTACTTCCTTCGGGAAATAAAACTGAGCCGATTGTTGATCCTGTATTCCCGCTGGAAAAGAATCTGATTTCTGCGGAAAGGGAAGAAAGAACAGCAAATTCATTATTACCCAGGCCGACAATCTGATTGGGAGCACTTCCTGTACTCCATGCGTTGGTGACAAGGGAATCACTCTTTTCGAAATAGGCACTTGCATTTGCTGAAAGCCCGTTGAACCAGACGATACAGGAGCCTTCAGGAGTGTCACCAGTTGCCGGACCAACCACATCTCTGCATGATGCAAGCGCAAGTATCAGAAAAATACCGACAGTTATTTTTTTCATGTTACTCTCCTGTATACTCAAATGTCAGGCGAAGAGTTCTTCGTCTACCGGTGTATCCGTTTGTCTCTTCATAGCTGGTATCGAAAATATTCCCTATTCCCACTTCTACTTTCATCAGCGGAGAAAACTGTAGATTCACAGCACAATCGGCAAGCCAGTATTCGTCGAGACATTCACTTTGTGTTCTGTTTGTAAACCGCTTCCCCGTACCGCTGAGATCCATTTCAACAACAATGCCCGGAGGTACTCCAATATCAGTAGAGAGGCCCCATGTGTACTCCGGTCTGTATGGAAGAAGCATTCCTTCTCTTGGGGTATTCTCTGTTTCATCAGTGGCAATGTTCCAGGTGAATGTACCGGAAACAGCCGTGGAGCCCATGTCAAAACCGCTTGATAACTCTACCCCTTTTGAAAGAGAGGAAGAGATATTGGAAGGAGCCCATATTCCACCTTCATCCGGAAGCCAGATTATCAGATCATCTGATTTTGCCAGAAACCAGCATATCTCACCGGAGAAACAGTTACCAGTCCACGCTCCGCCCGCTTCTGCACCTGTTGAGCGCTCGCTCTTCAGGTCAGGGTTACCGGATGTATACCCGTCTGATGGCCAGTAAAGGTCATTAACAGTTGGTATCCTGTAATCAGAGAATACAGAGGAGTGAAGTGTCAGACGGTTCTGCTGCTGTTCCACTGTCGCTCTGCCGGAGAAATGAACACTTTGATCTGATCCAAACCGGCAACCCAGGTCTGCATGCAGGAAGCTGTGTGTTTTTGTAATATTAACAACTGCAAACTGCATGGCATGATTATCAGTGGCAGTGCTCTTAAGCCATGTGCTGTTGAAACCGCCTCTGATAACGAGAGGTCCATTCCACAGCAGAGAAGTTCGAGCGGTAAAGTCTTTATGGGTATCATCAACAGCAAATGGTTCTGTCTGACGGTAATCCATCAGCCCTCCCCCGGCGCCGAGATCCATTTCAAAATTTCCATGAACGAGGGTTGTCCAACCCTCAACCTGCGCCTGTTTCCGGTGGCCATTGCTCTTGATTGACCAGCTGGGTCCCTCAATATCCCCAGAAGCCCATGCGCCAATAAATCCAACCCTGAGATCACTGTATTTGCCGGTAGTAAGGAGAGTTGTGCCGTACCCTACAGTGCCTTCATTGCCAATATTGCGTCTAATGGAAACTGCAGAACCCTGGTACTTGCCTGTGAAACAGGCCCCTCCATTTGAAAGTGCAGATATGGAAAATGAGAGTGGCTGTGATGAAAGAGGCGGCAGATAATTGATTGCACCGGTACTTCCTGACCCGCTTCCTCCAGTGGCAGCTCCTCCCCTGGCGATTTCCACGGATGTAAACACAGAAGGGTCAAAAATACCTGTTGGCATACCGTCTCTGGCAGAAACGATCGAGTTGCCGTCTATCATATGATCAACCTGAGACGGGTCTCCACCTCGTATTGATACAGATACTACCGGCATGGAGCCGCCATATTCCCTTATGCTTACCCCCGGAACTTTTCCATTGAGGCAGCTCATACCGCCTGTTGAAAGATCTGCAATCTCATCTCCTGTGAGCAGCGCAGTGGAAGGTATGGTTTTCATCAATGATCCTCTGGAGGCTCTCACAAGGATGTACTCACCTGTATCAAACACAGCCTCATGGAGTTTTACTATCTCGCCGTCCCCGGGTCTGGGGCCTGTCCAGTCGTCAAATCCTGTAGCATGTACAGAAAGAGTATCAGGTTCTGTTCCGTGAAAGCTGTAATAGCCCAGATTATCTGTGAAACCAAACCACGACCCTCCGTTTCCCACCCAGGCACCGGGAAGAGGATAACCGTTAGTCTGTTGAACAAAAAATCCTGCGGAAGCAAGGATAAGAAAAAGCAAAATTCCCGCCTTTCACGGAAAGAGTGAAAGCCGCAGGACATCCTGCAACCATGGCCGAATTTATGCGAAACACCCATGGTATGATGCGCAGCACAGTGTCTGACTCCCGGAGATGTTCCGGTTACAGTGGCGCTACCGTGACGGATTTTCACCGTTCTTCCTGTGCCTGCGGCATCTCTAATATATATCAGAATAACTCTTGACGGGCCGCAGCGATGAACAGAGAACCGGTTTCGCTTGCTGATATTCTGAAAAAAGGGGTCTTCTCTATTGCGATTGAGAAGAACCCCTTCAGATTCAATAACCGGATCAGTTGATTACTGAACCAAGAATAATTTCTGTCTGGTCTGTGGCCATGGCCATGACTTCCTGAACCTTGCCGCCGAATACGCTGCTCATAAGACCTGTGTTCATTCTGGAGACAATTACTCTGCCGTCGGATGTCTCGTAAACGGCGACTCTGCAGGGCATCATAGATGAAACTATTCTGTTCTGATCACCTGTAAGAATGTCACCGGCAAGGTCAACATTGCAGAGCTCAATAACTGTTACTTTTTCCACATCCCAGCCACCACGGGCTACTGAGTTGTGTATTTCGTGGGTGGCTGGTATTTTCCAGCCCATTTCCTCGGCGGTCTCAATAATAAGCTCAACAGTATCATCGTGCGGGAAATTACTGTCTGATTCTGTTACCATGACAGAAGGGGCACTCAGGAAGCCGAATACTCCCATAAGGATTGCTCCAGGAATACGCCGCTCAGTCCTGTAATGATGGCCTTCCTGTCCATTATTTTCCCTTTCCATTTATCAGAGGTCTTGCCTCAGCCAGTCTGGCAGAGACACTGTCTTCTATTCTCCATGCACTGTATCCATTTTGTTTTAACATTTCCACAGCCCGGTCTGCAATATCACAGTATCTGTCACGACAGTAGGCTATTACAGGTGTTCCCCGAGGGATAGATTTCATGTTCTCTTTAAAATTCTGAAAAGGTACACTGACTGCACCTGGAATGTGTGCCTGATTGTACTCCTCAACGGGTCTTACATCTATCAGCATCGGGTTCACGGAGAGGGCAGATTCATTGAGAAGAGTTCTCTTCTCGCGGAGGTCTTTCAGAGAGAGTGCAATCTCGGGGTAGATATTCTCTGACAGATACTTCATCTGCTCAAGAAAGGATACAATATTCTCTCCTGCAATAGAGTAGATTGCAAACCTCCCCCTCTTCTCGGAAACCACGAAGCTGTCTCTTTTCAACTTCTGGAGATGGTGAGAAACCGTCCTCACAGGAAGGCCTGTTACTTCAGAAAGGGATTCCACAGATCTCTCTGCCTGACACAATGCGTCAACAATGCGAATCCTTTCAGGGGACTCCACAAGTTTTCCTATTCTTGAAAGACATTCGTAAAAACGAATCCGTTCCATGACAATCTCCTCTCGCGACAACTACGATCCAACGAACATTGGAATATGGAGAATGAAAGAAAACTGTCAAGTATCTCTGAAGGATGAACAGGAAATTATCTTTCGTTCCAGAAGTCCTGCCTGAACTCGGATCCCTGCACAATTGAAAGCGCCTGGGCGATGGAATGATCCATGTTGTTGTACCAGAATGACCCTGATCTTCCTGTGAGGAAAAGGCCCTGAGGAACATTGATTGATGACAGCCTTTTCTTGTAATCAAGAGAATACACAGGATATGTCTCCGGGATTCGCTGCCAGTCAATGAAGATTATATCATCTCCTTTTATGGCTCCGACGCTTTTCAGATCTTTTGTAAGACGCTCTCTTACAATCTTCGGATCTTTCCAGAATTCAGATTCTGAATTGCAGGTAATTTCGGCAATCACGCTGTCGCGACCGGCGGGTACACAGTCTGCCCTGAAATTTCTGGGTATCGTAAGTCTGCTGAAAATCAGATCCTCATGGCCGAAATAGCACCACTGGTAATCATTCCGTGAAACTTCCGAGTGCAGAGCCACATTGGCAACAAGAGTGTTTATAAAGGTAAGTTCTGTTTCAGGGTACAGGATAGTGATCGGTGCAGTCCAGAAGACCCTGTCTGCATGAACAGTTTTGCCGTTATCAAGAACAACGCCGGAAACAGAATGGTTTTCAACTGATATTCCCTTAACACGGGTACTCAGATGAAGTTCGCCGCCGGCGGCCTGTATTCTTTCACACTGAAGGTTGCAGAAGGTCTGTATGCCGCCGTGAGACGGGTAATAGAATTTTGTCTCAACAGGCTTCGGGAGCAGCATTCCCTTAACAAGAGACAACAATGAATCGGCTTTGACACGATTATCTATAACTGCTCTGTTCACTCCGGCCTGAGCCCAGTCGACATGAAGCTTCTCTGCATCAATACCCGTAAATTTTCTGGTGTATCCGGAGAAGAAGAAGTTGTAGAGATTGTCACCGTATCTTGATCTTATAAAATCCGCAAAACTCTTAATATCCGGAATGTCAGGTTTGCTGAAGAGATCGAGAAAACTTTTCCAGAGCACTGGAAACGGCAACCCGGCAACGGAAGCGAGAGTAAGCGGCCAGTTTCTGTATTTACCGGCCATATGGACACTGCTTTTGCGGCTGATCCGGATAAAACAATCGGCAAGTATCTCACGGAGATACGAATCTACTTCTGTATTGAAAGTGTGAAAACGGTGCGGACCGATGTCGAAGTCAAAACCGTCAACATGGAAACTTCTTGCCAGTCCGCCGGGTGCATCTTCCCTCTCGAGAACAGTAACCTGCTCCCCGGTATCGGATGACAAAATCCGCTCAGCAAGGGTAAGGCCTGAGAGACCCGCTCCAACTATGACAGTTTTCAAATGGTTCCCTTTCTTCCGGAAAGCAGCAGAGCTGCAGTTCCGCCTAACATTAGCAAAACTGCCATTGAAAGCCATAGCAGGTGTACGCTGAATCCCGCTTCAATCACAGAAAGCCCTCCAGGAAGAATCCCGGATACTCCTGTAAGCTTGAATCCAGCCACCCATCCAGCCTCAACAGTTCCAAGACTGAGAAGACCGTGAACAGGCAGAGCCATGATCAGATCGGTAATGGCACTGGCAGTAAATATCTGCCACATTGGAAGGCCGTGTACTCCCACGGAACGCAGTAACGCATAGAACATGAAAAGCTTAACTGCCCATCCTGCAATGCTGAGGCCCATGGCAAGGGTAACACGAGACTTTCGGCCTGATGTAATCTCAGTTGCCTCTGCAAGTTCCAGCCAGCTGGAAGCAAACCTTCCCGTACCGAAGATTGTCTTGATCGGCTTAATAAGAAGAGAGAGAATAAATGGAAGAAAGAAAAGGGATAAAAGGCCAATAGCGGAAGCTGAAGCAGCCACATAAACAACAGGGCCTGAAAGACCCGCGACGAAACTGCAAGCCACAACAAAACCCATTGCGATCACATCCATAATTTTGGCCAGTATTACAGTCGCCGCACCGTTTCCCAGCGGAACAGATGCATACTTTTTGAAAAGTCCTACAAGGGCCACATCTGAAAGACGCACCGGAAGCAGGTGAGCAAGCCCGACATGCACAGCCGTAAGAGGAAGGGATTGTCTCAGCTCAATGTCATGATTCCACGAGAGAATCTGCCACCGCCAGGCTCTAAGAAGCTGCGTTATTGCGAACAGAAGAAGAGAAATCAGAAGCCACAGTGTATCCGCTCTGCCCAGTGCGGTAAAAATATTGGAGACAGTGGATTCCAGAGATCCTGATCGCGACAGAAGATAATATGTAAGTAACGCCCCCACAATAAGTAAAGCGATCATCCTTGCATTGCGCCCGTGTTTGGTCAAATATTCCTCCTAAATGAATGCAGGAGGTAATATAGGATATGACGAACACAGCAATAAGCGTTGAAGGTATCTCAAAGCGTTTCGGAAGAACTCAGGCCCTGGCCGAGAATTTCAGCATTGAGGTCATGAAGGGGCAATCTCTTGCAATACTTGGCGCAAACGGGGCCGGAAAAACAACTCTGATGCGTGCGGTGCTCGGGCTTGCCGTTCCAGACAGTGGAAGCATCAGTTTGTATGGCCTTCCCCCTGCCGATCCCCGTTCAAGAATAGGAGTAAGATTCCTTCCGGAACGGATATCCTTTCCCAAGTGGGCAACTCCGCTTCAGATGTATCGTCAATTTGAAAGAGTACGCAAAGAGGGCAGAGAAATAGACTTTATCCACAGGGCGGATAACCTGGGCTGCGGAGACCTCTTGAACAGAAAGCTGGGCAAAATGTCCAAGGGTCAAAGGCAGCGCATCGCTGTTGCTCTCATGACCTGCGGCAGCCCTAAAACGGTTTTTCTTGATGAACCGTCCTCCGGACTCGATCCAGCCGGAAGAATGCTGGTGAGAAGTACCGTAGCTGAACTTGTGGATCGGGGTTCCACAGTAGTACTTAACAGTCATCTCCTCGGTGAAGTGGAAAAGGTATGCAACTGGGCAGCTTTTATCCATGAAGGAGCTCTTGTTGCCCACGACATGCTTGAAAACCTCTCCCGATTCAAGGGAAGCGTTCTTATTGAAACAGTTGACCCTGAGAACATGAAGCGCTTTCTGGGCGGCGCCGGAACTGTGAAGGGTAAATCTCTGGCTTATCCCCTGGCGGAAGAAGATGGATTTGCAGAATTAACAGAGAAAATTGCACAAAGCGGTGTGCAGTTCACAGGAATACAACTGCACAGGGAATCCCTTGAGGACATATTCATGCGGATCATGGAAGGAGAAACAGATGTTTCTTAATGCACTCGAGCACATGACTCGCAGGAAATTGATTCTCATCGTTGGAATTCTGTCCTTGTGTTACCTTCTTCTCTTCTGGCGTGGAATAGCCTCGGCAGACCTGCAGTCACTGCGAACAGAGAGTGGCATCCCGGCTTCAAATGCCGACATGGCCTATGCTGCGCTTTCCATTGCCGGATCTATGCTTTCCGTCATGGTATGGGGGCTTACGATAATACTTGGAGCCAGCATTCTGCCTGATGAGATGGAAGCAGGGAGAATGTCTATCTGGGCTGCCCTGCCCCAGTCAAGATTCAGAGTGTATACCTCAACTACCCTTGCACCTCTGCTGGTCTCTGTGATTGTCGGGTACCTGCTCTTCGGGCTCACGGCACTGATCACATCATTCTATGCCCCGTTTACACCATCCAGTATCCCTCTTGCGATATTCAGCATGCCTGTCTGGCTCTCCGCGACCTGGGCATTTGTCATTTTGTTCTCCATGATAGTTGGAAAGATACCAGCAATGCTCATCACCTTCATTCTTGAAGGCTTTACTGTGGGGATGGGCAACATGGTCGAGCTTGCAAAGGGTGTTCCCGAGCTGCATGAATCCACATTCTACACAGTAGCCAGAGTTTTCACATTTGTTCTGCCCTTCGAAAGAGGCTACAGGTGCGTTCAGATGGGTTTGCTGCCCAAAGCAAGCATGATCGAAGAAGCACTGGCATTTCTGGGCTTCGGCGGAGACCTGCCCCTCTGGGAAATCATCTATCCTGTTGTATGGGCAGCAGTGCTCTTCTTCGCGGGATACAGGATATTCCTGAAAAAAGATTTGTAACTGGAAATGTTTAAGCAGGTCGGTTATATTCTGTGAAGCCCACATCAAGGAGGAGGCGGTAAATGTCAACTCATGCAATCACCTTCCAGAATGCTCTGGATGCAGTTGAGTCTTTACCTGAATATCAGCAGGAAGACCTGATTGAGCGCAGGCGCGAAATTCTCAGTGACAATATCTTCGAAGCACGAGAAGAATACGATCGAGGAGAGGTCAGAAGAGGAACCGTCGAAGACCTTATGAAAGAAATTTCAGAATAAGCATGAGAACTCTGTAGTGGAAATAGTCTACAATTCCATCGGCGTCATTCACACACCGTACATTGATATGGCGCCTTTTCAAGCAGTTGAGGGCGATGAGAACGGACCGTTTGTACTCGAGCTTGATGAGAGATATGCATCAGGGCTCAAGGATCTGGAAAAGCACAAATACGTAATCGTCCTGTTTCATATTGACAGGGCCAGGGGTTACAATGGTTCCAACATCGCGCACCCTCCAGGCATGAATGGCGGTTCAACCGGTCTTTTTGCTTCCAGATCGCCCAATCGACCCAATACCATAGGTATGGATGTTGCCAGGTTGCTTCGAATAGACGGGAACAGGGTTTATACTTCGGGCCTCAGTGTTCTGGACGAAACACCGCTTCTGGACATCAAACCGTACATCAACGCTGACAGGAAAGAATTGGACTGAGCTCTTCTCCCAATGCCGGATTCAGGGAAACAGCTTTCTCAGCAGCAATAACAGCGTCTTCACGGTATCCGTAATTCCAGAGTAAAGCAGCCATGTTTTTCCATGCGGTTGGTGATTCCGGAGCCATCTCAAGAGCCCTTCCGAATTCACGGGCTGCTATGCGGAAGTCGCCACCGGAAGACGCAATACATGCTCCTCTTATAGAATGAATGTCGGCCCCCTCGAACCCTTCTTCCTCCGCTTTTTCAAGACTGACAAGAGCCGCTTCACAGTTTCCTGATTCAAGCTGGTTCTGCGCCGACTGCACATGTGTAAGCCCGGGGCGTACCCCGGCCGGGTAATGCAGAAAGACAGAGAATAGCAGAATTACCAGCGCAACCGGTGCCGCTATCTTCCACCTGAAATGTGATACTGAGATTGCCACAGCCGGTAGAAAAACAGCTCTGTGTCTGATTGAAGGAAAGAAGAGAAAGGCTGCTGCCAACCCTGTGACAATCAGCGCAGTTCCGGGGTTTCTTCCGGAACCGGAGATTCCCATGGCAATTATCAGAAAAGTAAGCGGAAGCAGGTACTTGAGAACTGTTGAACCAAGCAGCTCCGGGGCTTCGATATTTCGACCGGATCCGGGAATAGAGAGAAATGCCGCCGTTTTTACTGCTCCTCTGCCAAGCCAGCCGGGGAAATCATCTCTTATTGAATGCAAAGCATTATCCGCAAAGGAACTGTCGCCCATCAGTTCTTCAAATTCGATCCCCGGAGGCGTTTCAAGCAATTCCCATGAAGACCCCAGCCAGAGGTTGAGCGGTCCGTTCTCTCCCAGTGCGAATGGCCCCCCGGAAACAAGGTTGATAATAAGAACCGGAAGAACAGCAATCAATACTCCACCGGCTGTGCTTATGTATTTCCTGAAGGGATGAATGAAAAAGATTGAAACAGGCAGAAAAAGAAGCACCTCTCCCCTGAACAATGCAGCACAGCCGACAAGCCAGCCAAGCAACAGAGGACGGTTCCTGCCTGCTGTAAGTGCCAGTGCAAGAAAAGCCGCTGCCGGTGCTGACGGCAGTATCTGAAGCCCGGAAAAGGCAAGGGTTGGTTCAATGGCGAGAACCCCGGCAAGAATGGCGTTATTTCTGCTCTTTTTACGGAAAAGAAACAATGCAAGAGCCGGAATCATCGAGATAGCGCTGAAAATCAATCGAAGAACAGTTGTTTCCAGCGGAAGACCGGCAAGCAGATAGGTGCCGGGAGGTCTTTCATAAGGCGGAGAATCCCCTGTGACATAGGTGATTTCATCCACATGCAGGTTTGATCCGAAAAACCACTCCAGCTCACCCAGAGAGATAAGCCTTGCGGCAATGCCCAAGACGAAGAACGCTAAAAATATCGCATGCTCTCTCTTCATCTGCTGATGATGCCGTTTCCGTACTGAACATTTACATAGTCCCGGGTGATAACACCTTCCCGACTCCAGTTGAGAGACGGGGCGGTTTCTATCCAGTTCTCGCCGACAGGAGGGATAATTCCATTAACAATAATCCATGCAGGCTCCGTGAGGTCAAAGAGATCAGAAAGCTGTACTGACTCCGGATAGAAATAGATGGCTGAAGAACGAAACCACTCTGAAATTGCAAGTAGAACATCTTCTGCATCCATACCCGCAAGTTTTCGTCTGAGTTCGCGATCAAACCCGCCTTCAGTCTGGATAGTAAGTGTAAACTCACCACTGGAAGGAGAAATATCCCATATTTCAATACCACGCTCAGATTCCTCAGGTGGTGGCATTTCACCGAGTACTCCTCCCGGAAGGAGAAGCCACAGTGTATCCGGGGTATCCACCCAGCCGGCAGGCGAAAGGTATTCAGAGGGCTCTTCAAGTTCCCCGTTTACAAGAATGAAAGATCTGTAGAAACCCAGAGGCGATGGTACAAGGGGAAGAATATCTGTGGCCTGAATAACCGGGGCTTTTATGCTCATTACCCTGCACATGGCAGAAAGCAGAGTGGCAGCCTCTATGGGTGTAGCCCTTCTGGAATCAAGTATTTCCTGCAGAGAACGGACGGTAAAACCGGCGTCTCCACCTGGAAATGGAAGCAGTTGCAATGACTCTGTAATAAGAACACGCCCCCGGGAAACCCTCATTCTGGGCAGGGCACCGGCAGCTCCCGCTTCTATGGCAGCCTCTCTGAGATCAGGTGGAGTTTCCAGGGAAGAAGTTCTGGATGATTCCAGAAGAATGTCCTGTACTTCACCCCAGTCCGAAGCAGTTGAAAGCCAGAGTTCCTTGTAATCCTGGTCGATTGATGAAAATATTCTTCTGTTCCTTCGTGTTGTCTCTGTAAATCCGATGAATCCCGCTTCCAGATTATCAACATCCCGGCAGGTCACATTGATGGTGTCCGGTTCCTCATCTGCGATGTAGGTGTAAAACAAACCGCTTCCTGCAAGCTGCCCGCTGTCCTGCACACGAAATGTCCATTCCATGGTCATTCCAGGGCGCAGGCCGGGGAAAGCAATCACAAGAGCAAGTGGCCAGCCTTCACTTCCTGTAAGTGTGTCTACAGCCCACTCGGGAACATCCCTGGGGTGTCCGGGGAAGCCATAGGTTGAGTTCAATACTTCAACCTCCATGTACTCGGGATCAAAATCACGTGTTACTCTGAGGAACCTGCCGTCGTCACCGGCAATTGCTCTGTAGTTGACCGTGGTTTCCTTTACCGATCCGTCCCAGTCTATTTCAACATCGACAGATGTGTATCTTGATGGAGTGGCCAGTATTCCCGCAATAAGCAAAACAGAGGTGATTGTCATTGCAATCTCACAATTCTGGCAGATGTGCCTGAGCGCATAAGAAGAGTTTCAAGAATGGCTGCATTCGAATTTGTGATATCAGCAGTTTCCGTATAGACCAGTCTGCCGGATTCATAGTTCATTTCACAGGAATACCCCGGGATATTTACAGATACGGGAAGCCGGGTTTCTGTATTCTGTACCGATAAAGAAACGGTGAGAATCTCGATTGCGGGGGCATCAATAATGAAGGAATCAGGAGGACAGGGTAAAAGCATTGAGGCAATCCGGGAACCGTGAAGAGATATTTCTCTTAGACCGGGAAGAAGAAGATGTTCACCGTTCTGCAAAACTTTCCACTGTCCTTCAACTATCACCTCTTCCCCATCAAAAGAAACTGAATCACACCGCAGTGCTCCAAAGAATCGTCTGAACATTTCTTTTTTAGCAGAAGGTCCGGACTGAGTGAAAAGTGTTGTTATCAGTTCCAGAGGTGCCCCGTTGCTTACCGCCCGGAGTCTTCCGGTAATTAGATTCTCATTCAGATCAAGTTCACCGGTAACAAGGATACGTAAAGTGTCATTCCAGCCGTTCAGCGGGATGGTCTGGAGACCGGTTCCCCCGGGAATAATCGGTAGAAACGTACTCCCGCGGAGGCCGAAACTGGCACCTGCGTTGAGAGGGATGCCCCTTGGCGTTGGATCAAGAACCATCCAGGAATTATCAAAAGGGTTTCTGTATACGGTAATCATGTGGTCAAAGCTTCTTGCATCAACCACAGGGGCAGTTTCTCCAACAGTGCTGGCCAGTGCGGGGTAGGCATCGTATCCCGCCTTCCGAAGCAGCCATGTAAGCAGAACAGCTCTGTCTCTGCATACTCCGGAGCCATCCTCAAGAGTTTCCTCCGGAGATCTGGGAGACCAGCCCGGCCATATCCCGGTGTCTGCTCCTGTGTAGTTGATATTTTCCGCAACCCATACCCTGAGCACGCCGGGATCGGAATCGGTCAGTCTTACTATTTCATCAAGCCTGACGCATTCGGAATGCCGTGGTACATCCAGAGCACTGGAAGCCTCCGCAGAGAGCCTCTCCGGGCTGCCGGTGGAGATGGATATAGTGTGAGGATCATACGCCGCCAGTGTATGTGACGGTACCGGAGAAAGATTCCGGAATTCCCACCGGTTACCGGGCTCACTGGTGAAAAGCTGAATATGAGAATCATTCTGCAGTTGAAAAACGGACCGCGCCACACTGTCCCGGAGTGACGGCGAGAATGAATAACTGTATACATCCGAAAGGGGAAGAGAATGTATTGTTCTTACAATATCCACCTTGACCGTATCCCCCACCTCCAGGCCTGGCATAAGCATAATAATTTCACGAAGAGAAGATTCCAGCCTGTTGGTTCTGGAAAGAATCCTGTGAGGACCGGTCGATATTGAAGCAGTGGCACTTCCTCTGCCACCCCGCCAGTGGCCCACATCCGCCTGAACTATTTCCACTTCTTCCATGCCGCTTCTGAAAGCAACGCTCATAGTGGAAAAACGCTGAACACCCCTGCCGGTCAGGGGAATTATCACTGCTTTTGTCTGTTCCGTGATTGATCCGTCTTCTTCAAATGTAACCGTAACCGTGTGCAGAAGATGTACGGCATCAGGCGACCCCAGCAGCAGAAACAGTGTCAGGACTGCTGCGAACACCAGTGTCTCAGATCGCTTGCCGGTACGGCCGGGCGTGTGGAAGAGAGCAGGGTAAAGCTTATATGCCCGTCCTGCAAAGCATGCACATCAGTTCCCGACTGTTCTCTAACCGACTGTATCTCATAAGGTCCGTATCTGTAGGATTCACTGTTCTCTGTACGGGTGAAGGGAATTTCCCTGGCAAAACTTCCTATGGTTGTCATTCTGTAGCCGCCGTGAGCCCCGGAAGGAACATTTATGTTAAGCAGCATTCCAGGTTCAATCATCTTGTACAACTCAGTGTCAACAACTTTCTTAATAACCTTTGTGGAAAGCTCAAAATCAGGTGAGGAAGTGTATTCCTGGCTGATTGCGATGGCAGGTATGTGCCAGAATGCTGCTTCGGTGGCAGCAGCTACCGTACCGGAGTACCAGGTGTTGTTGGCCACATTTGCCCCGGGATTAATCCCGGAAATAACAAGATCGGGAGGGTCACCTGTGATGAGCTCACTGAGAGCGAGCTTAACACAGTCTACAGGAGTTCCCTCTACAGAGTATCTCCCGGAACCATGTTCTCTTAAAGCAAGAGGAGAATATAAATTGAGAGACATACTCGCTCCGCTGTGGTGGTGAAATGGAGCTACCGTCAGGGTTTCATAGTGGGACAGAGCATTCTCAAGGGCCTTCAAGCCGGGTTCATCGAACCCGTCGTCGTTCACAAGAAGTATTTTCATGGCTCAGAGCGATCGGGAAAGTGAGAACCGGTGTGTTGTTCCCAGGGAGAAGTTACCTGGAACAAATGCGTAGTCCAGAGTCCAGTTTTTTGCAGAGAGACCGGCACCGGCAGTAAGGTCTCCGCTGTCGTCATTGATTTTCCAGCCACCCCGGAGAGATGCCCAGTGTACCGGACTTAATTCAATTCCGAAACCGGCGTTGGTCCGGTTATCGAGAGGGCGCATCACCTGAGCCGAAACGGAGAGATCGCCAAAAGGAATATGTCCGTCCCACTTCGAGGCAAAAACCCATGTACGGGGAAATCTGAACTCTTTATCATCCATTGTAACAGACGGTCCTGAATGAAGGTAAACTGCGGTAAACATGAGTGAGGGACGCGGATGGTAGTTGAAACCCACATCAACAGCCCAGCCGTTTGAAGATTCCAGCCATATCTTTTCATGTATTATCTTAAAGCCCACGCCCGCATCAAAACGGCCCAGCCTTGCTGCAACGGCACCGTTCACGGATAAATCAGTGGCGTTGAATGTATCGACCGGATCGGAAGAGGGGGTTTCTCTGTACTCAATTCCTGTGGTTGATACAGATCTCAAGGCTAGTGATCCGGTAAAAACACTTCCAAGCCCGGAAACCGCGGCCAGATAGTTCTGAGAGGTTGTTCCATACCACTGATTGTGACCGGCGGAAATGGAAGCTTCGCGGCCTGCAAGAAGCGCCGGATTAGAGAAAATGGCAAGTTCATCGCCGTTTACAGCGCCGGTACCGCCAAGAGCCGCGATTCTGGCACCCACATCCATTTTCAGGAACGGGAAAAGACCCAGCCCTGCGTCTCTGTAAACACCCGCTGCAGAAAGTCCGGCGAGTATCATAAGTATCATAAGTGTTTTTTTCATACAAACCCCTATACACGAAATATGGTTCAAGGTTCCCTCTGTAAACATCGGACATAATCAGAAGAGGGAATTATATTACCCGTTCCCACGAAAGGATAAAGATAATGAAAACCCTGGCCATCCGTGATTCTCATCAATCCGGTTTTGTGAATATGGCGGTTGATCTCTGCTCCATGAAGCTTGTACAGAGCGGAAATGCCCAGGCCATATTCCGTACCTATATGTGGGCACCCCATTGCCTTTCCATAGGCCGTTTTCAGAAACCTGAAAAGGAAGCGGATGTTAAGAAACTTCTTGATGACGGTTATCATATTGTCAGAAGACCCACAGGCGGCAGAGCTGTGTGGCACGGACACGAGCTTACATACTCGCTGGTTGCCATGGAAGATCATCCCCTTGTGAGCGGTTCCATAGCTGAAAGCCTTGAGAAAGTGGCCTCAATTCTTACAGAAGGTTTAAAGAAATCCGGCATTCCGGCCGTTTTGAACCCCGGCAGCAGAGAGCTTTCCGCAGCAGGCCGCGAGTTTAATCCCTGCTTTACATCACACGGCAGATCAGAGATCATGACAGAAGACCGCAGGAAACTGGTGGGTAGTGCCCAGGCCAGAAGCCGCGGGGTATTCATTGAACACGGATCAATCATCTTTACCAACCAGCAGACAAAGACCGTGGATTATCTTCCGGGAGCAGCTTCCACTACTCTGAAGGCAAAGATGCGTGAATTGCTCACCAGGGGCGTTGGATCGGTCCTTGAATACAATCCGGATATTACACCTGAGATTCTGGCGGAGAATCTGCACGAGCAGTTTGCCATCCAGTGCGGTGGAACCCCGGCTTCATTTCTGTCCTGTAACCTTCCATGTCTTGAGGAAATGATTGATGAAAGGCGACAGATTATTGAAAATTAACAGGAAACCCGACTGGTTGAAAATGCCGACAATAGGTAACCGGTCGGCAGGTGAGGTTCGAAGAATTCTGTCAACCATGAATCTGAACACTGTCTGCAATGAGGCCAGATGTCCGAACAGGGGGCACTGCTACGAAAGGGGTACTGCAACTTTTCTTATTCTCGGTTCCGTGTGTACACGAAACTGTGCATACTGTGCAATAGAGAAAAATGCAACTTCCCTTCCCCCGCCCGATCCGGATGAGCCGCGGAGAATCGCGGAAGCTTCATCCTCAATGAATCTCAAGTATGTAGTTCTGACATCCGTCACCAGAGATGATCTGCCCGACGGTGGCGCCGGACATTTCGCAGAAACAGTAACCGAGTTGAGGAACACAATCAGTGCAGTCAGAGTTGAGGTTCTCACGCCAGACTTCAACGGTGATGAATCCGCCCTGAGAACAATAGCGGAATGCAGGCCGGATGTATTCAACCACAATCTTGAAACTGTCAGAAGATTGTTCCCGGCACTGCGACCGATAGCGTCGTATGACCAGTCTCTTGATGTTCTCAAGAGGTTTTCTAAAATAGCACCTGACATTCCTGTAAAGAGCGGAATCATGGTGGGTCTCGGAGAGAATGCGGATGATATTGAGGAAACCCTCATTGATCTGAAAAACAGCGGTGTGTCACTGCTGACAATTGGTCAGTATCTGCAGCCAACTTCAAAGCACATGCCTGCCGTAAGGTATGTTGAACCCGTGGAATTTGAAAACTGGGAGAAAACAGCATTGGAAATAGGTTTTGCAGGAGTAGCAAGTGGTGCTCTTGTAAGAAGTTCCTTCCACGCAGATCTGCTTGCGGAGAGCAAATGACCAAAGAACAGAATCCGATCCCCTTTTACACACATGGTATCACCATGGCGCCCATGGCCGGTGTAACAGATTCGGCATTCAGGAGGATCTGCATGAAACTCGGTGCAACCTGTCTGGTCACCGAGATGGTTACGGCTGCCGGTTTGTCGCGGAAAAGTGTGAAAACAAAAAAGATGCTACGGTACCACCCTGACGAGCAACCTATCGGTGTTCAGCTTTTCGGAGCAAAACCAGAGGATTTCGCCAGGGCGTCAGACCTTGTAACACCCCTTGGCTTCAAATTCATTGATATCAATGCCGGGTGCCCTGTAAAAAGAGTTCTTAGAAGCGGCAGCGGCAGCTCGCTGCTCGGAGATATTCCAAGACTGCTTGAGATAATAAGGGTAACAAAGGAAAACACAGACCTTCCAGTTACCGTAAAGATCCGGCTGGGTCTCACCCGTGAAAACCCTGTTCCGGACAACATTGGTGAACTTGTTGCCGGTGCAGGGGCTTGCGCCATCGCGGTACACGGCCGGTTCAGGTCTGACTTTTTTTCCGGTGATGTTAACAAAGAGGGAATCAGGCGCATAGCAGAGCTGTCTCCTGTTCCTGTGATTGCCAACGGTGATTCCACATCGGTGGAGGCTGCTCTGAAGCTCAGGGATGACACAGGCTCAACCGGGTTGCTTATCGGCCGGGGCGCCTGGGGCAACCCGTGGATATTCAGAGGCATATCCGGTGGAAACCCGCATCCTGAACCAGGTGAGCTTCACAGCACAATTATGGAGCAGCTGAACATGATGATGGAGAGTATACCGTCTCCTCAGGTTTTTCATATCTTCAGAGGGCATCTTGTGCAGTATTTCAGGGGCTTTTACGGAGCGGCTGACATGCGAAGAAGGGCTGTGGGAACAGAGTCACTGGCAGAGGTGGACATTGTTGCCAGAGAAGCGGATATTGCAATGCACACACCCGTGGAGGACATTTGAGAGTAACAGCATTCACTCTGGCATTGCTTGCAGTACTTCCTGCAGGTTGTACGAAGACCAGAGTTGTTCACTCCCGGTATGTCATACAGACAGAAGCTGCCGGCGCACAGTGCAGCTACACCTGGCAGCCGGGAGACTACTGGGAGTTTCTTGCCTGGGCTTTGCTGGATGATGTTTCCTCTTCATCCGTTCTTGCCATCACTGCCGGTTACATGCCGGAGGTTCTTCCCTCTTCCGGTACGGAAATAACCATACCCATTCCCGAAGAGTACGAAAAAGCAGCACGAGACAGAATGGAATCGGCAAGGCTTATTAGAAGAGCCACTGACATTCGGGAATCAGATCGCAATGGTTGTATGCGGCTTCTGAGAGAGGCGAACAACAAGGATAAATCGTGGTCTGTGCCTGTTACCAACATCACGGTTATGCTTCTTGAGGATGGCAAAACCGATGAAGCACTTGAGCTGCTCGGACCGATGTGTCACAAGAACACCCCTGCTCTCATTCTAGCGGGAATTGCATGGCGTCAGGGCAACACAGAGGGTGCCCTGAGGCATCTTTCAGAAGCGCTGATAGGTACATCTCCCAGGCCGGAGATTCTTGCTGCGGCGGGGATTGCCTGGTCGGTAACCGGAGAAAGGGAAATAGCTGGAAACATAGTCAGGAGGCTTCTTGAGAACCCGGATGCTCCCTCTGAACTGAGAGTACTTGCGCTGCGATATGTTCTTATGCTGGGAGAATAACCGGAGGCTGAAGGAGTGCAGATGAATTCTGGTTTACTCCGAAGAAGACAGCTGAGATTATTACATTGGTATCAACTACAACTTGCATTTCTCAGATCGTATTTCTCTAATGGCGTCAACAATATTCTTTGGTTCCACTCCTGATTCAATTGCGGCTTGTCTGGCTTGTGAAATAATTTCCTCAAATTCTTCCATCGAAGTCACTTCGTCCGTACTGGCAGAAAACGGAACGAACATACTATCGAAAAGCTTATCAATTTCCACAGTCAGGAAGGGATTTCTTTTCCCCAGAAACTCAATGAAGTCCGCTCCACCCTGGTAAAAGATCTTTCGATCCAGCTGCTCATCTTCCCTGCCTGGAATTACAGAAAGACCCAGCCTGCACCTGACAAGGTTCTCGATGTAGCGAGCAAAGCCCTCTTTCCACTCCTGCCAGACTAAATACTCATAGTCATTATCAGACAGCAGCTCTGACAATTCCTGCCGACACTGCCGGACAGTCTCCAAATCACCCGGTTGCAGCCCTTTCAGAAACAATCGGTAGAGGCGGGTGAATTCCGGGCTCTCGTATGGAAATGGATAGTTCAATTCCCACATGAAGTCTCCCCGGTCAGCTGCTTCCACTGCAATCCGAAGCCTCTTCTTTAACTGAGGCTCACAAGTTTCTGCCTGCCGGCAGTGAATGAATTCGTGAAATATTGTTGCATAGCCTTCCAGAGAATCAAACACCTCGCCTGAAACCACACAGGCCATCCGGCCGTCAAGGCACTCAAGGTCGAATGCGGCTCGAACACCAACGGGTATGGGCATTGGCACGGGAGCGCGTTTTGCAGGCAGATAGCACTCTTCTGATTCGTCTGTATCGAATATGAGAAACTCACCATTCTCAACAATTGCAAGAGGATAAAGATGTGAAAGAAAAGGGTGGACACCGGATATGGTGTCTCTGATCCTGTAAATTTGTTCCAGTTCTGATCTGTAGCTTCTGTTCCCGTTCATTCTGAAAACTCAGTCCAACTCCCTGATGCGGCATCATAACCGGCATCATTAAAAGCTTTCTTCAGTAAATCATCTACTCTTTGATCAGATGCCCAACGGTTTAAATATCTGACATCAAGACAATTCTTCTGAACTTTCATAACGCCAAGAAGATCAGTCCATTGACGATCAGAAACCTCTCCGCCAAGTCGATACCATACCAATTTGCTGAGAATGATATCCTCGGGAGACGCAAGGTAAAATTTGACATCTTCATGGTTTTCGTCCAATGTGTCGTTTCTTCGTCTTCTAAAAGCTTCTGCATCGTAAGCCGCGTTGCCGGAGACAAAGACATCAATTTTTAGCATTGTATCGAGATGGATAATGTTGAAGCATGACCTTCCAGCGATAGCATCCAGAATCATTTTTTCATCAATGTAATAAGAGGATTCAAGGATTTCTACAAGATCATGGACATGCCTGGTTGCTAAGTCGGAGACCATATCTACATCCATTGTCGAACGGGCAATGCCGTAGGCTGAACTTGCAATCGAGCCTCCGATAAAATAGCGAACACCAAGTTTCTCAAAGGCTTTGGCAACAGGTTCTGTGGCTTTTAGAATGTCTGGATCGTTCATAGTGATCTAACTCTCATATATTCCCGGAGAAGTCCTGCCAATTTTTCTCCATAATGATAGGCCACGAATTTATAATTCAAATCTCTCTCGTTAAGGGCTGGATTGGCTCTCATGATTGCACGACGAGATAGCTTTATAGTACTCTTAGATAATGAACGCACTCTTGAAATTCTTTCAGATACGCTCAACTTGCGAATTAATGAAACCAAAATTTCTTCAACTTCGGGACTGGTGTCTCGGGACTGTGTAATCATTATTCTGCTTTCAGCCGGCTCATAAATGCACGCCTAAAAAAGTTTGGTAACTGGTCTGATGTTAATAGTATATACTCACCTTCGCAGAACTACAACTTGTATCCGGCTGTTTTTTCCTCCTCTCGCCACAGAGCATGGACCAGGTAGTTCTTTCGCAATTCAGATGTTTTCTCATTCTGATCAATATTGATGGTTGCAATACCGGCGACTGTGCCGCCCTGATTCTCAATAAGTGAAATGGCTGCCCTCACCTGGGTACCCGTTTCAATCCATTCGTCAATCAGGAGAACTCGCATTTCCCGCAAAGGAATATCCTGCCGGATTTCAAGGCTTTTGACCTCTCCGGAGTAATCAGTGAACCTGGTGCTGCGGGTTTTAACAGGCAGCTTGCCTCCCTTGCGAACCGGGATAAAACCAGCCCCGATGCTCAGCGCGACAGTCGCTCCAAGAATGAAGCCAAGGGCGTCTATGCCGGCAACAAAGTCAATTCCGGAATTGCGAAAAGGCTCAGCAAGATCGGAAACCATCCGGCTAAAGGATTCCGCATCGGCAAAAAGTGGGGTAACATCGCATCGATTGCCCGAAGTTTCAGTATCAATCAGAGAAAGGTACGGCTTCACTGTTTGCGCCAGTCGTTTTGAATGTATCTGGCAACACTGTCTTCATTGTTGCTTCCGATCACTTCAGTTGCACAGTTTTTCAATTCATCAATTGCATTGGAGACGGCAATTGATCTGTGGGCCATTTTGAACATGCTGATGTCATTACTGTTGTCGCCGAACACAACAACTTCCCGGTCAACCATACCCGTCTGCTTCTGCAATACCCTGATTGCAGAGTCTTTGGTAGCTTTTTTGTCATGAGCTGTGAGCCAGTAAAAACCTGGAGAAGACAGATCCTGAAGACAATGAATTTCAAGGGAATCCTGATATCTTTCCCGAAATTCACTCTCAAGTTCAGAGAGAACATCAATCCGGCCGATTACATTTACACAAATCACCTGATCGCTGAAGGAACTTCTTATATCAGGAACAAATTCGAGTCTCTTGTCGCCGTGGGCCTGACGGTCTTTCAGATACCATCCCATACCGTCATTTATGATGTCTGAGTAGTACAGGCGATCTTCAGAGCCGGTGAATGTGGAAATGAATGGAGAGCATCCCCGGGCGTCAATTACGCCGCATATGTCTTCTACAACTGGCGTTTCAATACTGTTGATGAACAGGTGTTCCCCGGATTCAAGATCGGAAACGATAGCTCCGTTGAATTCAATAACAGGCAGATGAAGTTTGATCCCGGTGAAAATATGCTGAATTGAAGATACACTTCTGGCACTCGCTACTGTAAAAGCGATGTTTTCCCGCAGCAGATTACGCAGAACTTCAACGGTAAAAGGGGAAAGAGTGCTGTCATCTCTTAAAAGCGTTCCATCAAGGTCTGAAATGTAGAGCTTACTCACTACTTTGTATCACTCTGAATCTCCTGTGTAACCGAAGAAGGTGACCAGCATCTCCATTGCCGGCTGGTACTTTTCCTTCTCAAGATAGAAAATGTAACCGCCGTTTGCAGGGGTCATCCAGTCCTGATGCTCGGATTCAGGAAGTTCAGCGAACGGACCGACTTCTGCTTTGTAGCCATTCTCTTCAAGATGTTTTTTTGCTGAATTGAGAACATCGAGGTCGTCCACTTGAAGCACTGCCATCAAAACGGGATTCTCATTCATTTCAGTCTCTCCCCTTATTCGTGTGATATTGCCTGAACGGGACAGTCCTTTTCAGCTACCACAGCACATTTTTCAAACTCTGCCGGTACCGGATCAGTTTTTACCTGCGATTTGTCATCTGCAAGTTCGAATACATCGGAACAGATACTTTCACAGGATCCGCAACCTATACAGGTCTCCTGATCCACTGTGAATTTCATGATTCCCTCCTTAGTAGTTAATACCTGCCGGTTTCACATTCTCGGGATCGAAGGTATGGCAGGGAGTAACTCCGTAAACCATACCGCATTGGGGGCACTTGTCCTCAAAATTGATCATCTCGAATGTTTCACCGCATTCCACACACTTGATATCCAGCGGCATTGGCATGGGCTGCTTATCAAACCCCATCTGTCTTACCTTGTCTACAACCTGTCTGTCATTCTCAAAACTTCCCGCGCATCCGTCGTGCATGGTTCTTCTCCTTATAGTGTCAAGTATATGCTATCTTTGTAATGATCTCACCCTGACGCAGTTTGGTGCGGTAGGCGAGCAGAATCTTATCCATCCCCTCAAGGGTGGACAAGATGGTGCGTTCCTCATCTGTGGTTTCAATAACTCTGTATATGCCGCCATTTTTGATGACGATTCTTCTGTCCCCCATCAGTGCAAGAACGGGATCATGTGTGGCCATCAGAACAATCTTGTCTTCCGAAAGCAGAAGGCTCAATGCCTTTTTTCTGTCGATCCCCGCATTCTCAATCTCATCAATAAGAATGATGGGTGACTTGCTGAGAATTGCGGTGTCGGCGATCATTAAAGCACGGCTCTGGCCTCCGCTGAGGCTTGTGATAGGCGTTTCGGGAGTGAATGACTCTCCAGCAAGACTGTTGGCTTTGTCTATGATTTTTTCAATAACCTGTTTTCTGTTCTCCACCATTCTGCTTTCGGCATGCAGTTCAACGAATTCATAAACAGAAAGGTCCATTACGAAGTTCATGTTCTGGCTGAGTTGCGCCACCAGTTTATCTGCGGAAGAGAATCTCCATTTATTGTCAGGTACAGAGTCGTTGATAAGTATGGAACGACCGGTGGGAGTGTCACCTTGCGCAACCCACTCAATATCACCAAGCAGCCTGCTTTTGCCTGAGCCTGTGGGCCCCACAATACAGATTATTTCTCCCTGCCTGATCACAAGTTCATCGAACTTTTCATTATCGCCGGATTTGTCTCTGCCCGGCAGTATGGTTACTGTTTTTACAATATCATCTTCTTTGCCGAGAAATGCGATCATCTGCTTGATGAACTCACTGATCTGGAATATCAGGTTCTCAGGATCGATTGCCCTGTCTTCTATCTCATCTTCGTCAAACCCCGCGAAGTACTCTGTCAGCGTAAGCTCTTCCTTGTTCTCAATATCCAGTCCGTTGTCATTGAAGAACGATGTAAGGAATGGGAATTCAGCAATAAGAGCAGATATTTTCCTGTTTTTTATCCCTTTCATTAATCTTCAACTTTCATCTTGCGTACATTGCCCATCTGATAGCTTTCACCAATCCTGGTTTCACCCAGGCAGTAGGAGCACAGGGCGGCCGGCATGGGAAAACGCAATTCCATACCCTTCAATGAGTCAATGTTCAGCGCTTCATCGTAAAGCAGAGTGCTCAGTTCAAAACTTCCCTGACCGGTAAGTCCGTTGATGTGCATGATGATTGCAGACGGGTTCACTGTGTTAACCCTTGATGCAAACACCTCACGCTCTGCCTGAGACACAATATCACCTTTGGTAATAACCACAATATCAGCGGTTTTCAGCATAGGGCCGATTTTCTTCGGTGTGTTGATGCCGCTGAGATTGTCAATTACACATACGGCTTTGATTCCCTTGATGTAAGGAGAGCACCTGTTGCAGAGCCCTGCTGATTCACTGATCAGAATGTCAAAATCGTTTTTCAGTGCCCAGTTGGTAATCTCCTCAACATTGCTTACAAAGTAGTGGTCAGGACACAGAGCTCCAGAAAGCCCTTTTTTTACAGGAATTCCCGCCTTTTCGTAGAGCACATCGTCATCGGTGTAAAGACAGTCAAACTTGGCTACTGCAACCTTCAAACCGCGTTTCTGCAGGGAGTCAATAGTTTTCAGAATAACAGAAGTCTTCCCCGACGACGGCGGGCCTGAGATTGTTACCAGATTCATGATTTACCCGATCGCTTTATTGAACAAAGCATCGCATTTCTCTATCAGCGCGCTTATGTCATTGCTGTATATGTAGTCCCATCCCAGCCACATGAATTTGTTCTGCTCGGGGATGTTGTTATCGAGATCAGGATGGACGCTGGGGAACAATCCTTTGTGGGAGAGTATCTTCCCCACTTCAACTGAAGAGAAGAAATCCACTACAGGCTGAAGCTTTTCCATCTTTTCTTTCTTTGCAAGCATGAAAATCGGGCTGATTATAGCGCCGTCTTCGGGCCAGACCGCTATCATCGGGCCGCCTTCTTTCACTACTTTTGTGAAGAAGTAAGGCATGATGGTTACGATGGGTCTCTGAGTTTTCAGTCGGTTGCTCTTCACCATCTGCGATGGATGCATTGACTGCAGAAGACTCCGTCCCAGTTTTGTAACGCCCTCTTCCCCGTAGTGCTTGTGGATGTTGAGCAGTATACCGTTGAACAGATCAAAATCACCAACAGGCAGTGAAACCCGTTTCTCAAACTCGGGCTTCAGGATGTCTTCCCAGGTTCGGGGCACTTCTCTGCCGTCAAGTTCATCCCTGTTTATCAGAAACACAGCAGGAACAACACCAATCATTGCATAGTGGTTCCTCGGGTCCTTCAGGTTCAAACCGTCAAAGAGGGAATTGAATTTATCAAGAGTTGTTGTGTCGGCAAATACACCCTGTCTCTTGAACTTGCCTATCATCTCCTCGTCAAAAAACATATCAAACCCGGCAGAGATAAAGAGATCGGGAAGATCTTTCGCGTCTGTTACACCTTTTACATTGTTCTCCACCCAGTCGAGACCCATGGAAGCAGCTTTCAGCTCATGGTTTATTGCCACACCATGTTCTGAAGAATACTTCTTCGCGAATTCATTGAATTGCTCAAGCAGAGGAATTCGTACCGGGCAGGGAAGCAACCCGACGATGTTCAGCGCATCGCTGTTCCTGACTCCGGTTGATGTTGCCAGAGTAATGTCAATTGCCGCGTCATCACGCTCAATGGCTTCCACGAGGAGGCTGCTGAAAGTATCGAAATCGATCTGTTTCAGCATAAGAGCAGTCTCCAGCGTTATTGATCTGGCGAATTTTGCTCTCTGTTTGTCGTGTTTCATCTGAGGAAATCCGTTTGATGTAAAAACCGGAATTGTCTCCGGGTATTGTTCAGTCAGATCCCACAGTGTCGTACTTTTATCGAAATAGTCCATTTGTCAATCCTTTGCATCAAGAATGCCCAGCCCTTTTTTGAGTACATTGGTATGATATGACATTCCGGTTCATTTGTGCAAATGTTAACAATCTATTTTTTCTTTGCAACCATGAAGTATCCCAGAGGAAATTTTCCGGCAGTTGCCCGTGAAATCTTCGCACACAAGGAGGTGTGAATCATGAGTGCGGCAAACCATTGAGCGATAACTGCCAGAGGTTTCCCAACCAGAGGAATGCGCAGGATGTTTTTTGCATAAATATCCGTCATGATCTCCGGAGCTCCACCTGTGGGAGTAAGAACAATTACTTCCATGCCGGAAGTCTCCGAGAGATACCTCAGTGCAAATTCGGTGTATCTGTAGAAATCATGCGGTTCTTCGTGGATCCAGTAGTAAAAGGGAACATTCATAAGAAGTATGCCGTCCGGTGACATGACACGGGAAATTTCCTTCATCAGCAATTCCGGTCTCGGCATGTGTTCCAGCACATCAGAGAGAATAACCGTATCGTATTCACCATCTTTGAATGGAAGCGGTTTTGTAAGATCACATTCATGGTCCAGGTGCTTGTTCCTGTGCAGCGAGTTTCCCCAGTCGACACATGTGTTGTCTGTTACACAGTCCTTGTATGCGCTGTACAGAGGTACTTTGCCGCAGCCAAGGTCAAGCAGTCTGCCTTTTGCGTATTTCCTGAGGTTCTCATCATAGAATTTTGCAATCAGATCAGTTATCAATCGGGATCCGACACAGACCTCTTCCGGATCTCTCGAAGCAGCAAGCCTGTTATTCCTGTAAACATATTTGCCCGGTTTCCAGATATCTGCAGATTGCATTCATTGACTCCATCGTGAATTCGGAGGGATGTATTTAATACTCAAAACAGTCTCTACACTTAGAGGGCAAGATAACAGAGAGCAGGTATTTACGCCAGAGGACAGACAGACCGGATGGAATGTCAATTACATCATTCTTTGACCCGTTTCCTGTATTCAATCATCTCAGATCCGGTGTCGTGCCATGCAGATACGCAATGACAATCCTCGTTCATGCAGGAGCAGTTTCATTAATATGCTGCACAGTTATGACTACTTTGCCCTTGTGTTTTCCTTCTCCAAAATACCGGATTGCTTCAGGAACTTCACTTAACTTGAAGGGTCCATCTATCACAGGTTTGACTTTGCCTTCTTCGAAAAGCCTGTTCATATAAGCTAAATCCTTGTTTGGCTTCAGGAATACAATATGTATGCTCTTCTTGCTGAGCATTGAAATCAGCGGACCCAGAAGAAGAGCCTGGAAAAGACTGGGCATTGACCCTCCAGTTGCAACATAAATTCCACCGGGACTCAGCGCACGCATGTAATCGAATACAGAACGGTTCATTTTGTTGTCGAGAATCAGGTCATAACACTGCCCGTTTCTGGTGAAATCTTCTTTTGCATAGTCAATGACATGGTCAAAACCAATTGTGCGCATCATGTCCAATTTCCCTGAGCTGTCTACACCGGTTACCTCTACCCCGTACAGTTTGGCAATCTGCACTCCGAAAGTGCCCACTCCCCCGCCGGCACCGTTGATCAGAAGCTTTTGTCCTGATTGAATCTGCCCTTTATCAATAAGGCCCTGTACAGCCAGCATTGCCGCCTGAGGAATCGCCGCCGCTTCCTCGAATGTCATACAGGCAGGTTTCAGCACCAGTGCATTTTCACCAACGCAGACATACTCGGCAAAACCGCCCCAGTAGCCGGTTAGATCCCCGTATACTTCATCACCCGGCTGAAACTGCTCTACATCTTTACCCACAGCTTCAATTCGCCCTGCTATGTCGGAGCCGAGTATTTTGTACTTCTTGGGTTTCAGAAGACCGTTCTGCAAGCGGTTTGTAAACGGTGTGCCCTGAAGGAGACCCCAGTCCCAATCATTTATTGATGCCGCATAAACTTTTATCAGGACTTCATTATCTCCGGGACAAGGTCTGTCCACCTCTTTCAATTCAAGAGCATCAGAGGATCCATATTCCTGGTATACAATCGCTTTCATAAGTATTCCTCCAGGATTGTCATTGTTATGAGATCTTCATTTATTCGTGTTTCTCCAGCCAGTTCCGGCAATAGCCAATCCAGAGTCGCTCGTATTCATCGGGCTCAATCACCCGGGAAACAAGATCCGAGATTCTCTCCACTCCACGATCCGGCCCCTCGCGATGTATATGGATGTATAAATCAGTTGATCCCTCAATCACAGGCAATTCCTCGAATTGCGCTGCAATCTTTTCAACACCGTTTAAAAGAGCAGCCAGAGCTCGAGAGTGACCGTCTATTATGCTCAACTCACCATCGATTCTGGTGATGAGTACGGGAGGAAGGTTTTTCTGTTCGTTGTTTACCCATGCATCAAGGATACTATCCAGCTTAGCGCGATTGACATACCAGTTGTTTGGCCTTAACTCAGCCAGAGGAACCATATGTGAACGCATCCCGCTCATTTCATAATTGGCAGATACAGATCAAACACCATCTCATCGTGCGGAGCCAGAGGATCATGTGCCCTCTCGAGCTCGTTCGTCTTGCGCCATTTATAGGAACTGGACTTAACCCAGTTCCAGAGACTCATCCAAACCACAGGAGTTGGAAGACCTTTTTGCGTAGTGACAGCGTAGAGTCCTCCCGGGAAATCCTTTATTTCGATTTCACCTTCTGATTCTGTATCTGGAGGAACCCGAATCAGGAATTCGTATCCGCATTCCTTTCTGTCCGGGGACGGATTGGGATTATTGAAACCGAATACGGGGTGTTTCTCCAAATCCCCGAGGTATCCCCTGGCATCTGCCCACGATTTCAGTATTTCCCAGGCATCATGCTCAGGACTTACGCTAACAATCCTGACACTCGCAACGCGCATTGGTTCCAGCTCTTCGATACGGACATCAAGATCAGCCACCCTGTTCTCCTTTCATGCAACCAATACACGAGTTACCTGCAACATTGATAACCGATCTGCCACAGGATATCAACCCTGCGGAAGACACTAATTGCCGGATACAGATTCCTGGTTAACTTGTTTTCAGTTTCTTTCGTAACTTGAAAGCGATCGAATACGGACGGTTTAAGCTGTTATTGAGCTTTCTCTCGTTCTCAGCGAGATGATACCTGTCTTCAGTTATTCTTGGCTCTTCAAGATCAACTACATCAAATCCTGAAAGATTGAAGGCTTTCCAGTAGTCCGAAAGCGGGCGATGAAACCAGATGAATTCAGATGTAAAATGACCCCACGGTGGATCAATGCGCTTCTGCCTTTTAAAGTACGGGAAACTCCAATTGTACTGTGAGATCGTTCTGTCATTTGAGTGGGTTGCACCACCCTGGGGAAAACAGGGATGAGAGAAGATAACAATAGCCACACCTCCTTCTCTCAACACACGATTGAAAGCCGACATGGTCCCGTCGAGATCGGGGATATCCATGAGAACATAGTTGGAAATCACCATGTCGAGCGAGCCATCATCTATGGTGGCCAGAGAGCAACATGAATCCACTCGAAAATCAATATCAGAACCCTTCGAGCGTGCGACATCAATCATCTTCTCTGAAAAGTCGACGCCTATCACGGTTGCCCCTCGCGAGAGGAGCTTGCGTGACAGGTAACCTGTACCGCATCCCGCGTCGAGAACATTCAGACCTGAGACATCACCCGCGAATTTCCAGAGCACCGGATCGGAATTCAGTATACGATTGCTGTCTCCCTGATCTCCGACCTGGGTATCCCAGTCATCTGCAACGCGATTCCAGAAATCATGCGTTTCATCTATTTCTTTTGTATTCATCATTCTCTCCACATAACTGTTCCGCTGGCGACGCCAGTAGGCCAAATTGGAGGAGTCCCTCCCGCCGAAGAAGGGCACCGATCTCACCTGGATTCTTACAGGCATCTGCTTCACGCAGTATTCTGAGCTTGTACTTTGTACTGAATCGACGACGCTTTGCTACTTCTGCCACCTCTGGGTCTGGGGTTTAAGGACGCGCAGAGCCGGCTCTCTCTTGAATTGTACTACTGCCATTGATAAAACCTCCCCACCCATCTATACTAATTAAAGGTAAGAGAATTGTCTCATCAATATTGTCACGGAGGGAACCCCGTTATATGTCAGTAGCATCCCTTAATTTCAATTTCCTTCTTCATCGGTGCCGACAGCAGAAGGCATTGGAATAAAGGGATTTGGTTGAAAAATAGTTCGAAGACCGACAACCCCCCTTGCACACATCACCGACGTCACATCCCTCACACATCCCAGACAGCAGATCGGTCGTGAACTTCCTGTTGTAGGCAAAACCGTTCTTATTATTCCAGATGTCCGCTAGCGAGGTTTTGCGCACATTGCCTTCGATAAAAACATCTGAGTAGAGCGCACCACATCCCTTAACGTTGCCAACACTATCAATAAATGCGCTTGTTATTCCAGCTGCACAGCCTCCCCAGCAACAAATTGGAGATGATCCTCCCCTGATATACGTCTCATTTTCGTCGAAATACCCTATACTGTCGGCGGCGATAACTACCATTTGCCTGTCTCGGTTTTTGTCCCGAATGAATTCTGTTATTTGTCGAACCTGCCCCGGACTAGTTACGAATTCACATCTATCCGCCATATTACCCATGGCGCTAACTAATTGAAGCTGCCAAACCTGTACACCATGTTCCAATAAAAAGATATAGAGGTCTTCTAAATCCGCACAATTAAATTTCATGAGGCTGGTTACGGCACCAGCTGTGATACCTTCTCTGCTCAGGAGGCCAAGTGTGTTTTGCAAATGTTGAAAGGCGTCGTCTTTTCCTCGTATCCTGTTGTGATTTGACTCCATACCGTCTATCGAAATGCCTACATTTATCAATTTGGCACGTTTTATTTGCTCAATCTCGGATTCGCCTATTTTGTAACCGTTCGTAACGATATTTACCGAAAGACCCTTGTCCGAGAGGTATTCGGATAGTCTATCCCATCCGTTAAAAAGAAAAACCTCTCCGCCGATCATTGTAAGCTCTTTGCATCCCAAGGCGACGAGTTCGTCAGCCACCGAGAAGCATTCGCTTAGACTAAGCTCGTTTGGTCTGGCCTTTCCGGCACGTGAGCCGCAATGTATGCAGTTTAGTGTACACCCGAGTGTCAATTCCCAGTTGCAACCCGTCAAAGCATATGTTGGGATCCTAGCGCTGTTTGTCAATGTATGATCTCCCTAATCTTTGATCTTTACTACCTGTCAATACTGGCATCGAGAGATAGTGGAACACAGGTAGTGTTGACACGAAATCCTGACGTCTGTCAAACTCTTACTGCGCAGTAGAGAATGACAAAAGGAACCATTTTGTGTCGTGTAGCAGAATCTCTATTCTGATCATAGAGAGAATGCATCTGGAATGAGTTTGGAGGCATGAACCATGCCCTCTGCCTCCAAACTCTACATATTGCACTATGAGAAAATGATGACCTTGGACTCTAACATGTCTGGCGAAATATTCAATGCTGTTATATTTGCCTTAATGCCCATCACTTCTACCACTTGATTGATCTGCTCGTCAGTCAAGTAAAGATTCCATGCACCCTTTCTGACAGCTTCAAGAACGGGTTGTCTGTACATGACCCATTCTTTCTTGGGAATTTTACCAATCGTGATTTTGTTAAATGGCGTTCGCGTAGCGCTTTTCACACAATCCATTACCATTCGTTTCTGCCACCCTGTCAGGTACAGTGTTACTGCATTTTCTTTCAACATATCATCCTCCTTTAAATGTTATTCAACAACCAAGCAACTTCGGACACATCAATCAATAGATCAACATCGGTATTGCATAGATGATTTAGACCACCTCCTTTTCTTTTGACTTATCAGGCAAACTCATGCATTCCATCTGGCGCATCCCTGTACCATACATAAGAGAGGCTATAAGCCACTTATCACCAACTAAATGCGTCAGTACAGATTTCACTTCCTCATGCGTCATTACGATGGGTAAACGCTCTTGTTTGCGCGCACGAATTATTCCAATTGGATTACTGACTTCGCGGCCAATGATATTTTGGTAAAGGAATACCAGGGCGGCAAAAGTCTGTTTCTGGGTCGAAGCACTGACATTCTCTTTAACTGCTAAATGCGTCAGAAATGCATTGATTTCCGGCTCAGACTTATCCCTGGGATGGCGAATTTTAGGGAAGTGGATAAATCGTTTTACCCAATTGCAATACGACCGCTCTTTGCGAGGACTGTAATGGCGTGAACGTAGAGACTCATGCATTTGATAAAGAAGTCTGGGTTTGTTGAGATTTATTTGAGCGACAACCGGTCTTACGTGGTTGTCTATATTTGGAACATGATTTACCGCCGACCGCATGTTTCATTCACTCCTCACGGCAGCAGGGCCATAAAGATGTTCTAACAGTGGTCTGGCTGGCTATGATGCCGGAATGCTGTATCCAATTCTTGTCACATCATATTTAAATAACAGCAAGTGATCATATGCTAGTACATAGATGCTGTCAACCCTGCTAAATAGATTAATTGACTGTGATTCCATCTAAGGAATAGACTTATCATCAGCTTTGCAGGAATTAATATCCGACACTCTTCAGAATCAGAATAGCAGATGTTCAAATCGATCACTCGCGCAAGAGCATTCTAAATGACGTAGTTATCATGCTGCCGGAAATGGGTGTGGATTTCCCCTGTTTATCAGATCCGTTTCAATATCACCACTTCTTGTGATTATTGTAAATCCGGAAGATCTTTTCGAAGCATGCATCCTATGTGTAGTTCCCCTGCGAAGTTTCTGAAATCGTCTCTCCTGTCTTTTCCGGTGGATGCAGCCTTCAGGCCACTCGAAAGGGCGTGCCACAAGGTGGTCCACTTTCACCACTGCTTGCGAACATTCTTCTTGATGACTTTGACAAGGAACTTGAAAAGCATGGACACCGATTTGTCAGATATGCTGACGAAACTATCATGCTGGTTAGAAGCATTTCAGCTGGCAACCGGGTAATGGCAAGTGTGATGTATTTTCTTGTAGGTAAGCTCAAGCTTACAGTTGCTGGTGAATCATCCGGAATTATCTGATTTGGTTTTTCTGTGTAGCAACTGTTCCGCAGGAGGTTTAACAGGCTACAAAATATGTCGCTGTATTCTACTCCGCCTGGACCATACTGAATTTTTGCATGACACAATCGACGCAGCTCACTGCATAGAAATCATCACCAATAATTTCAATTGACGAGTTCATTGCATCAGAAGGAGTTTGAGTATAGAAATGGCCGGCAAATGCACCATCATCGGTATTGAACATATCAACCCTGAAGCCTCTTTCATCTCCTCCCTGAGCCCAGAGAACATTCTGAAGCGGAAGAAGCCGTTTGATATGAATAAGTTTTTAAGCGCTTAAGGGAGGGGGCGATCAAGCCAAACGTCTAACTGTCACCGCAGGAAAAAGCTGGAAGAATACCCCAGTCAAAGAACTTTGCGAGCATCTGGCACTGACCAGGATGAAGGTATCTCAGCGCATTCCAGGCAGACATCTCGGTTGATTAGTTGGTCGCTCTGCTCCCGCAGTAATAAATGGTATTCGATAAAGTATTCTGCTCCTCCCCCGACCCAGGAGCTAACTGGTGAATATTCAAGTATTCAACCCGACATTTGAGTGGGCGGCATGAGGGTACCGATGTGTTTCTAGGACGAGAAGGGAAACCTTCCCGGTTCATCAAGAATGAACCGTTGATCCTCGATAAGTGTTTGGTGGCAGAACCTGAACTTGAAACTAAGACAGAATACGATGCTGAATACAAGAAAGCAGAATCACAAACTGCAGGGGGAAGAGTTTACCCCTTGACAAAAGTAGGCCTCACAAGTGTTGTAGACCGGTTGTTTTTATCACTAAGTCAGTTACGCTGCTCTTCTATCTCATAAATAAATACTCTTGAGAAATCTTCCGGATTATTATTAAATGTGAGGATTCTGTCATTACCGAAAACGAGTTTCCAATATCCCCATCTCATTTCAGCAGGCAGGGTTGTCATATAGGTACAGATGTGGTTCCCGGAGCTGTCATAGATCTCAAACTGAGGAGATGGATGCTCACCTCTGCCTGTGGCCACCCATAGTCGTTCGTCTCCATCAATATGAATTGATCTTATAGCATTACGAACGGGATATATTTCCCAACTGTCACGAATAGCTCTTCTATCATTACTGTCAAGTCCGGGAGTATCCAGCATATAGCCAAAATGGGCACAGGCCATTTCTTCTTCAGTTCTGTACATTGTAGTATAAGATTCCTGGATAGTGAACACAGAATCACCTTCGGCACTGAATTTCATGATTGTGTATTCATCTTCAGAAGATTCGGTGCAGTAGACGCTGCCGTCCGACCCTGTTGCAAATGGAAAACGTGGAATGATCACATCACCTTCACCGTTGTACGGATTGTAACTAGAGGCATATTCAAAGTCAGGAGTGCTTGAATCGGTCCACTTTGCCAATCTACTGCCTAGCAGGAAATCATTTTCTTCTGCAAAATAGTGCATCTGGAATCCAACTACAGATCCTTCGCTGCCACTTTCGATGGAACTGGGAGATTGTATCAGGAACCCTGAGATTTCCCTCTCGTAGCGAAATTTGCATCAAAATAAATCAGTTTTTGCCTCATGAAATCTGCAACACAGATTCCTCCATTAGACAAGACTGTTATTGATGCCGGTTCCATGAATTCCCCTGGTCCAGAACCCTCTCTGCCAAAACTGGTTAAAAAATCTCCATTGGGATTAAAAATTGAGATTCTATCTTTCAAAACATCAAGCAATACAATCCTGCCATCCGGCAGGAAATCAGCATCCAAAATGTTTCCAAAAACATAGTTTGAATCCCCTAATTCAATTCCGATTGAGTCAACCTTTGTAAGAGTAAACCCGACAAAAGTACTTTCTGGATCTTCGTTTGTTTTTGTTAATTCTGACTCTGTCTCCGAGCAGCCACTGATTAAAAGAATTAGATTGATTAATAGAAAAATTGGCCCTTCAGGTTTTTGCGTA
>JAGLOJ010000024.1 GCA_023139045.1 Candidatus Sabulitectum sp. | reverse complement strand
AGAGGATGATTCGAGCTTTACTTGACGAGTATGTTGCACATCAGGGATAATGCTGAGTACTGTAATTCCTGATTGTTATTAGAATCAACGAGGTTCTGCGAAGCATCAACTAAGCAATCTCCAGATTATTCTTTGATAAAGAAACCTGAAGCAGATTGCTAACCCTGCCCTCACCCCGGAGGTAGGCACTGAACACGGTTTGCTTGCAGATAAAGAACCTGTAGATCTTTGGATAGTTCATGCGCTGGAGAAGAATCCGCCTGAAGGCAACAAAGCAATTGAATGGTTCCTTCTTACAACAATCAAGATAAACAATACCTCGGATGCTGAAGAATGTTTACGCTGGTGCAGCAAACGCTGGCAGATTGAAGAATGGCATCGGGTCCTCAAGTCTGGTTGTCGTATCGAAAAACTTGGGCATAAAACAGCTGATCGACTGCGCCGAGCAATTGCAATTAATCTTGTAATCGCTTGGAGGATAATGCTTATGAAGCAGATGTATAGAAAAACTACCGAGTTACCTGCCAAGGTGTTATTCTCCGACACAGAAATATTAACTTTAAAAGCGCACGTACGCTAAAAAAAGGATACCCCTCTCCTGATGCCGTAGGAGCAGCAATATTTATCGTAGCAAAATACGGAGGATATCTTGCCCGCAAAAGCGACCCACCTCCTGGCGATCAGATATTATGGCGAGGATATTCCACTCTTCAATCAATGTGCAGAGGCTTTGAATTATCGATGGAGTTATTTCATGGCAATAGTTAAAGCACAGATGTGGGTACAGGGCAGACCTTTGGTGGTTATGGGTGCGTATTCTACAAGCTTATGGTTGCATGGTAAGGTCAGTTTTCAGGTAGGAATCAAGTGTGTATTCTTATCATTCAATCAATCGGAATCTTTCTTCTATTGTCACTGTCTCCTTGTCTGGCTGTAGGCCTCTCTTCACATTATAATCTTTATGATTTCTTTATTTGTTCGGGGAATTAGAGTGCTCGCGAAGGATCTTTGGTCAGTGGTTCGCACCTTTTTTTGATCAATCGATTTTCACACACCTTACACGGGAACACTCTGACTGAGTATCAAGCACGAGTGTGTAGCAACCAGCCGGCAGGACGCTGGAATTCCAAGTCAACTGATGATTGCCCTCTGAAAGATCTCCATTAAATACTTGAGAAACCAGGCGCCCGTGAATATTATGTACATTCAGAATACAGAATGACGGTTCGGAAAGAGAAAGGCAAACACCCGTAGATTCGGAAACAGGATTGGATGTTACACTCACTATGGGTATTAAGTCGACAAATGACTCCTCTTCCTCCTCAATCCCAAGCTGTATTGTTTTATTCAGAAATACTTCCATTTGAAAACTTGTTGGTGTGTCTCCGGTAGCTTGGATGAAATCAATATCGCCATCCAAATCCAGATCGGACGCAGTAACTTGCCAAGCTCGGGGTGTTAAGTAATCAAGGAAATCTAGCGAGATTAATCCATCTCCCGTACCAAGCATAAGCAATACTCCATGATTACCTGAATAAAAAACGTCCATATTACCATCTAAGTCATAATCGCCAATTCTCGTCTGCGTTAAAGCAACTCCATCAACAAACCACACAGGTTCGATTTGCACAAATGAGCCATCACCTTGCCCTAATAGCGTGTGTAGGGCATTAGTACCCATTGCACCACTTGGGCAACAAGCAATATCAAGGAACGAATCATCGTTGAGATATCCAAGATCGATTGAACCAATGGTATTGCCTCCTCCTGCGTAGAAAAAGCCGTAATAGCCATTCCAGATAAATGAACCATCTCCGTTGTTCAGAAGAACAGATAGTTGCTCATATACCATCACAACTATGTCCTGATCGCCGTCATCATCAACATCGCCGAGAGCAAGTGCTGTAGAATTACCAGTTTCTTGATAAATCATCTGTGCTGTAAATGATCCATCACCTGAGCCGGAAAAAAGATATATCTCCCCTATTTTATTCACACTTACGATATCCAATATGCTATCTGAATCAATGTAGCCAATGGAAAAAGAGCCAGCCATTGTCGGAAAGTAGGAATGCACTGTAATGGGGGCTGATTCAAATATTCCATCTTCACTGTTCAGAAATACATAAAAGGAGTCAGCTGAGTTACTGGAAGATCTAGCCACGACATCCATATATCCATCATCGTTTATATCTGCGGTCTCTATCCATCGAATGTCTGGAAATGCATACTGTTCACCAGGAAGAAACGAGCCATCCCCCACACCATAGAAAGCCTTTAAGTAACCCTCAGGCCGGTTTCCCATAATCAAATCGGGAATTGAATCGTCATCAAGGCAGAGAGAAGAAATATATGCAAGACCAGATTGATTTGAAATATGATAAGTCCAACTGGGTTGCATTTTGAACACATCCGATGACAGGCCACTGCCGGCAATGACCAGCATTGCCGGTAAGAGAGTATGTATTCTTATCATTCGATCACCAGAACCTTTCTTCTGAAGATCAGATCATCGCCATCATCAAGAAGCACTACATAGCAGCCGAACGGGAGAGAGCCGGTTCCACTGCCAAGATCAATACTGATCGAGCTTCCAGAAGTAACTTCTGCAGAGCTCTGTGCAACAACCCTTCCATCAATTGAGTAAAGCATTGCAGTAACCTGATCACCGGAGAGAATCTCAACGGGAATGATGATGATTTCTCAGTTGCAGATTGTTCATTCCAGATATTCCCTTCTCTATGATTTCTATGGATATACAATAAGAAAATTAATAACACACGATATTATTTTACAAGGTTATACCCATGTCAAGTACACTATCGTGTTAATATTATGGCTTCTGGACATGGCCATGTGTTCTAAATTGTATTGACACCGAGAGAATGTTTGTACAACATCTGTGTAACCAGGGCAACTTTGACGATGATGCTGAATGGCAGATAAAGATGGCATCGAATGCTGTAAAACTATTTCGAACTCTGACTGCCTCTTGTGTGTCTTTGTGTGAGTGGGATGAAAATTCCATTTAAGCTCTTCGTGGTCCTGCTGCTGTTTACCATCTTTACGCTTATTGTCAACCTATTTTTTGTGTTGGTTGACAATTCTGTTTTTTCTCTTCATTTTTCCGACCATCTGAGTTCTTCCATGGAGGTATGAATGCCATCTTCGGCGGCTGTTGTAAAAATTCTTCGAGGTTCCGGTAGTTATGTCTCCGGTGAGGAGATCGCTGCGGGGCTTGGGGTCAGCAGGGCTTCGGTATGGAAGCGGATCAGTAGTCTTCGGAATATGGGGTTTGATATTTCAGCCTCTACCAATAAGGGATATAAGCTTGTGTCGGTTCCCGATGTTCCATCGGCTGAGGTGCTCTCTTCTTTGTTGAATACATCCTTGATTGGTCAGGTGATTGAGTACCATCCGGAGATTGCTTCCACAAATGACAGGGCAATGGAGCTCGGACTGTCCGGTGCTGCCTGTGGAACTGTGGTTACTGCTGACCGGCAGACTGCCGGGAAGGCAAGGAATGGCGGCAGTTGGTCGAGCCCGCCGGGAAAGAATTTGTACCTTTCAATTGTTCTGCGCCCGGGGGTGGCTCTGTCTCGAGTCGGCGAGGTTGCGGATATCGCGCTTGAGTCACTTGGTCTGGCTGTAAGTCGATTTTTTTGTGATACCCGGCTTTTGTTTTGCAAGCACGGTTTGTTTTTCGGTGAGAAGAAACTGGGTGGAGTGCTGTGTGAGATGCGGGGTGAAATTGACCTTGTACACTACATGGCTGTTGGCGTGGGGCTGAATGTATCTCACTGCAAAGTTGATTCGGGGACTGAATCACTCTTCTCACTTACGGGAAAGATGTTTTCCCGGGCGGAGCTTACAGTGGCGGTACTTGAGGAATTTGAACATCTCTATCTGAAATGGAACGAAAATGAATAGACAGGAAGCGCTTGATATCCTAACGGTTCTTCCCCTTGAGCAGGTTGAGGAAATGTGCAGCGGCGTACGGTCTGCCGGGTTTGAAGACAAGGTCGATCTCTGTGCAATCGTCAATGCAAAAAACGGAGCCTGTTCAGAGGACTGCGGCTTCTGCGCCCAGGCCGGCAATGCTGGAAACCCCATGCTGGGGCTGGAAGAGCTTGTTGAAGAACACCGTTCCAATTCAGATGCAGGCGTGCACAGGTTTTCAACTGTGACCAGCGGAAGAGGGCTTTCCGGAGAAGAGTTTGGAAGAATCTGTGAAGCTGCTTCAATGGGAAGCGGTTACTGTTCATTGTGTGCTTCTCTCGGGATTCTTGGATTCAGTGAATTGCGGAAACTGCATGCTGCCGGGGTATCCCGCTACCATCACAATCTGGAGACATCATCTGCTTTCTTCCCGTCTGTATGCACAGCACATTCCTGGGGTGACAGGGCAATGACTGTTCGGAGAGCCAAACTTGCAGGAATGTCAGTCTGCTCCGGTGGGATAATCGGCATTGGGGAATCTGATGAAGACCGAATTGATCTGGCTTATTCCCTGAAGGAACTTGAGGTGGATTCCATTGCCCTGAACTTCTACGTAACGGTGGAAGGTGCCCGGGTAGCTGGCGAGGATCTTTCCGGTGAAAAGCTGCTGCGGATCATAGGGATGTTCAGAATGGTTAACCCTTCTGCCGAGTTAAGAGTTTGCGCAGGCCGTGCGAGACTTGGAGAGATGAGTGAAAAGATGTTCTCATTCGGAGTTACCGGAATCATGACCGGAACACTTCTGACAACAGGCGGCAGCCAGTTTGAAGATGATCTTGATCTGATTCTCAGAGCGGGATTCAGAACATGAGTTTTGCAGGTAAAATTCTTCAGGAACTTGAGGACCAGGGGCTGCGCCGTCAATTGCATGTTCGTTCGGGAAAGTTTCTGAACTTCTCAACCAATGATTATTTGAACCTCTCCTCTCACCCGCTTGTTAAAAAACGGGCAATCGAGGCTGTTGATCTTCTGGGTACCGGTGCCGGAGGCTCCCGCCTGATGGCCGGGAATCTTCCTCTGCACGATGAGCTGGAGTGTAAACTGGCGGGACTTACTGGAATGGAAGCTGTACTGGTTTTCGGAAGCGGCTTCCTTACCAATCTGGGAGTGCTGACTGCACTGGCTGGAAGAGACGATGTAATTTTCTCTGACAGATTAAATCACGCAAGTCTTGTTGATGGTGCTGTTGCTTCCCGGGCGGAAGTGAGGCGGTATCGCCACTGCAATGTTGAACATCTGGCTGATCTTCTTGGGGCCTGCGGGAATGCGGGGCGAAAAATCATTGTCACCGATTCCGTGTTCAGCATGGACGGAGATGTTGCTCCTCTCCGGGATATCTATGAACTCTCGGTTGCTGAAGGTTGCCTGCTGGTGGTTGATGAAGCCCATGCCATCGGAGTGTTCGGCTCTGGAGGCGGGGTCTGCCGGGAACTGGGTATTCATCCTGATGTTATTACCGGAACTCTGAGCAAGGCTCTGGGAGGTTACGGCGGCTTTGCGGCGTGCTCTGCCGAGATGCGGGAGTATTTTGTGAATCGTTCGAGAAGTTTTGTTTACACAACCGGTCTGCCGCCAGCTTCTGTCGGCGCGGCACTGGGGGCATTGGAAGTTCTTGGTTCAACCCCTGAAATGGGCTCATCGCTACTTGATCTCGCCGCTGATTTCAGAAAAAAACTGGTTGAAGCAGGTTTTAATACCGCCGGTTCCACCTCTCAGATCGTACCTGTTATTGCGGGAGAAGGCTCTGCTGCTCTTTCGTGGTCCCGGTCTCTTGAGGAGGCTGGCATTCTTGCGGTGGCTGTTCGACCGCCAACGGTTCCTCCGGGAACTGCCCGGTTGCGCTTTTCAGTTACACTTGCCCACAAGTCGGATAACATTGTGCGGGTTGCTGCTGAATTGAAGGGTCTGTAATGGAGATTGTATTCATCAGCGGCTGGGCAACATCAAGCAGGATATGGGACAGAATTGGCGATACAGGTTTTCCCGTTCACTTTCTCGAGTGGAACGATGTTCTTTCTGGTTCGGTAACTCTACCCTCTTCATGTATTCTGGCGGGCTGGTCACTGGGTGGTCAACTGGCTCTGGATCTGTTGAATTGTAAGGAAATAAAGGGGCTGCTGCTTGTTTCATCCATGTGCTGCATTGCGTCACACGCTGACAGACCCGGTGTGGATTCCTCTATTTATTCTGAAATAACCTCTATGCTTTCAAGAAGCCGGAAGGGATATCTGAAGTCTTTCTTCAGACAATGCGGGGCTCAGCGGGAAGAACTGCCCGCTCTGATGGAACAGTCTTCTCTGTTCTCGGACGAAGATCTGCAGCTTGGCCTGAACATGATGTTCAACAAAGTTGTTGAACCTGCCCGTTCACTTCCGGCAACACTTGTTCACGGAACCTCCGATGAGATAATACCCTTTTCCTGCTCGCGGTACATTTTGGAAAAACTGCTGTTTTCCTGCACTTCACTTGTTCCGGTAACCGGCGGCAGCCACCTTCTCCCTCTTACCCATCCTGAGCTTATTGTTGAGGCGGTGAAAGAACTTGCGGAACGTATTGACTCCTGACAGGAAACTTGTCGCGTCCAGATTCTCTGCCGCTTCCGGTGTCTATGACCGTTTTGCCGAACACCACAGGCTTATCGCAGCTAAGGTTCTGGATATTGTCGGTGCTTTTCAACTGGAGAGTCTGCTTGAGCTGGGGTGTGGAACAGGTATACTTTCTTCAGGGCTCAATGATTCTTTCCCTGATACCCTGAAGGTATTCACCGACGGGGCACCGGGAATGGTTAAAGTCTGCCGGAATAGAATCCCGGAGTCTGATCTTGTAAGTCACAGAATCTGGGATTTTGAAAAAATGCGGTGCGACAGAAAATATGACCTTGTGGTCTCCAGTTGCGCCTTGCAGTGGCTCGGTAACCCGGCTTCCTTTGTTCGAAAACTTTCTTCACTGATGGAACCGGGAGGAATTACCGTTCATGCGATTCCCGTTAGAGGAATGCTTGGCGAACTTGAGCAAAGCTTCTCTGAAACCGGCGGAGACTGGAATTCACTGAATTACATCTCCGGTTCAGATTGGGATCAACTGCTCCGTGACTCGGGATTTGATGTAACCGGTTCCTTCACAAGAGATTTCACGGTTCATTACCCGTCGCCGGTTGATGCCCTGCGGGCAGTCCGTGGTATTGGAGCGTCTTTGTCGGGGCACTCCGGTGCTTCCGCTGTTTCCCCGGTATCTTTAAGAAAAGCCCTTGATTACTATCAGTCTGAATTCTGTGATGATTCGGGGGCTGTTCCGGCAACTTACAGGATACATTTTGCAGTTGCGTATGGAGGTTCCAGATGAAATCACTGTTTATTACCGGTACCGATACTGATGCCGGAAAGACATTTGTAACTGCCGGAATTGTAAAGGGCTTTGTCAGTAACGGGATTGATGCAGTGCCAGCAAAACCCGTCCAGACAGGATGCGTTAACGGTGTTGCGGAGGATCTGGAGTTCTCTTTGAAAACAGCGGGGCTTTCGTTCCCGGATGCTGTTTTGAAAAAACTCTGCCCTCTTCAATTTGTTCCCGTCTGCTCTCCGCACCTGGCTGCAGAGCTTGCCGACTATTCAATAAATCTCTCTGAGATGGTATCCGGTCTGGAGAGTCTTCAATCAGATTTTGACTGTGTTGTTGCTGAGGGTGCGGGTGGAATTTTTGTTCCTCTGGGCAGTGGGAAAACCATGCTTGATCTCATGATTGAACTTGGCTGGCCTGTGGTTCTGGTCTCTTCCGACAAGCTTGGTACAATCAACCATACATTGCTGTCTCTTTCAGCCTTACATAATGCAGGGCTTGAAATTGCAGGAGTTATTATAAATCATGTTTCTCCCCCGTCCCGACTGATAAGCGCAAGCAACACGGCTGCGATCAGGGAATATGGCGGGGCGGATATACTTGGAGAAATCCCCTTCTCCCGGAATTCTTTTCCCGAAAACTCTTTTATCGCGATCTGTGAAAAACTGAAAGGAATTCTTACCGATGAACTACCGGGAAACTGACCTTCGGCACCTCTGGCATCCATACACCAATACGGGAAAATTTGAGCAGACCGACTTCCCGATTATTCAGAGCGCCAGTGGTGTCAGATTGAAGGATGTTGCTGGTAAAGAATACCTTGACGGCATAAGCTCGTGGTGGTGCGTTAACCTTGGGCACAGCCACCCTCATATTGTAAACTCTGTTGTACAGCAAGCAGTTAGCTTGCAGCACAGTATTACAGGAGGGATGTCTCATACCGGCATAATCAAGCTCTCTGAAATGCTCTCCGTGGTAGCCCCGGGTGACCTGAACCGTGTCTATTATGCCTCTGACGGAGCAAGCGGAGTAGAGGCTGCACTGCGGATCGCAATACAGTACTGGTGGAATCTGGGACGGCCTGAAAAGAAGAATATCATCTCTCTTGCCGGGGCTTATCACGGTGACACACTGGGCACGGTCGGGCTTGGTTTCCTGCCTCGGTTTCACAAGCCGATTGAGCATGTGGTCAACCGATCGGCGCAGGTGCCTGCTCCCCATTGCTTCCACTGCCCTTTTTCAGACAGTTGTTCAATTCAGTGCTTCAGCGGCATGGAAGAGCTTCTCAGAGCGCAGGCTGAGACTGCAGCTGCAGTAATAATTGAACCAGTCTGCCAGGGGGCAGCGGGAATTCGTATTTACCCTCCAGAGTACGTCACCCGGTTGCGGAAACTCTGTACCGAGCTGGATGTGCTTCTGATACTGGATGAGATTGCAGTGGGATTCGGAAGAACCGGAGCGATGTTCGCATCCGATCTGGCAGGAATACAGCCTGATCTGATGGTTCTAGGAAAGTCTCTTACCGGGGGCTACCTGCCAATGAGTGCTGTAGTAACTACTTCGGAGATATTTGATTCATTCCGATCCTCAGAGGCAAAAGACAGAACTTTTTATCATGGTCATACCTTCTCCGGTAATCCTCTTGCTTCGGCTGCGGCAATTGCAGCACTTCAAGTCTTTGAAAGAGAGAATGTGATTCAGCAGAGCAAATTGCCTGCATCTCTTCTTGAGACTGCCTTCAGTGGATTTGGTGAGATACCCGGAGTTCACCGTTCAACAACTCTGGGCTGCATGAGTTCCCTTGAGATTTCTGAAAAAGCAGGAGGGTGCAGTGCTGCTGCCGACATGGCCGCCATGGCCCTTGAAAGAGGTCTTGTAATCAGGCCCCTGGGACCGGTTATCTATCTGTGGCCCCCTCTTGTTACAGAAAAGTCTGATATGGAGCAAATGCTTGGTATATTTGACGACTGCCTACGAAAATGCCTTCAGTGAATCAGGAGTGATAATGCTCAGAGAAAAATACAGACACAGAATTGACCTTCAATACTTGAAAAACCGGGGGGTCAAGGATCTTGAGACAGAGGGGCTTGCCCTGCTGGTGCTGGACATGCAGGATTTTTTCATCTCTCCCGAATCACATGCCTTTGTTCCCTCCGCACCGGATCTGGTTCCTGTAATTATTGAATTGGCTGAGGAATTTGAGATGCATGATCTGCCGGTGGTCTACACCAGACATCTGAATACAGAGGAGAATTCCAGGATGATGGGGCGCTGGTGGAGAGACACCATAGTCGGAGAAAACCCACTCAGTAAAATTCACAGCATGTTTGATACATCCTGGGCCGGGGTAATTGAGAAATCCCAATACGACGCTTTCTACAACACGAGTCTTGATGAGTTGCTCCATCAACTCGGTGTAAAAACCGTAGTGATCACAGGTGTGCTGACCAACCTCTGCTGTGAGACCACTGCAAGATCTGCTTTCGTTCGGGGATACAGGGTGCTTATGCCTGTTGACGGCACTGCCACCATGAATATGGAACTTCACCGGGCAACCACTGCAAATCTGGCTCACGGCTTTTCAGAACCGGTGAGTATCTCTCCGATTATTAAAAGTATCCGGGGTATGAATGCGCATTGAGAGGGTTGTCATAATCGGAGCAGGTCCTGCAGGTCTTGCCGCCGCCGGGCAACTGAAGCTTTATGGAATTCAACCTCTTGTGTATGAGTGTGATGAACCGGGAGGACTGCTTCTTAACGCCTGCTCTGTGGTGAACTATCCCGGGGTTCCCGAGGGGATTTCCGGAAGTGAACTGATCAGGCTGTTCGGGCTGCCCGCCAGACTTCTGTTCAGTGAAGTAACCGGAATCTGCAGGAAAGAAAAACTTTATCTGATTCATTCCGGTAACGGTGCTCTCTGCAGCCGGTCGGTAATTATTGCCTCAGGAACAGTTCCTTTGAAAATTGCAATTCCGGGAGTTGCCGGGGATCGCATTCACTATGAAGTTAAGAAGCTTGCCAGCAGTTCCGGTGGGTCGGCGGCAGTGATTGGCGGCGGCGACGCGGCACTTGACTATGCCATGAGCCTCAGTTGCGGGTACACTGTGAGTGTTTATGCCCGGGGAGATTTCTCAAAAGTTGTTCCGCATCTGCTGGAGAAAGTACGGAAAATATCCAGGGTAACATTGCATCCGGGAAGCCTTCCCAGAGACTCTTTTACAGAAGACATTTTTATTGCAGCTGTTGGAAGAACGGCCAGGGTGGATTTCATTTCAGAGAAACTGTTATCTTCGCCACCTGCGGACGGTTCATTCCATATGTGCGGAGACTGCAGAAACGGCATTTACCGCCAGACGGCTATTGCCGTGGGCAATGGAGTTGAGGCTGCAATAAGAACAGCCGGGTACCTGAAAAAAGTGGAGACTGGTAAATGAAGGTAATTGCTTCCAGCGGCAGGGATGATCTTGCCAGGGTTTACATAGTTGAATTTGAAAACAGACTTCAGGTTGAGTGCGCGGAATCGCTGCAACCCCCGCTACCTCTGGAACAAAAGTGGGTTATGCTGGTTTCAACCCTCTTCGGCTGCCCGGTCGGTTGCTCGATGTGCGATGCCGGGTCGGAGTACAATGGTAAGCTCACAGCACTGCAGATAACAGAGCAGATAGAAATGATGATTCGAAGACGCTTTCCAGACATGAAAGTTCCCTCCACTCAATTTAAAGTTCAATTTGCCCGAATGGGAGAGCCTGCTCTTAATCCTTCCGTTATAGATGTGCTCAAAGATCTTCCAAATCGTATCGACGCCCCGGGATTCATGCCATCCATCTCCACAGTTGCCCCAACAGGAACTGACAGGTTTTTCAGAGATCTGCTGAATGTAAAGCGGAATCTTTACTCCGGCGGAAACTTCCAGCTTCAGTTCTCTCTGCATACGACAGATCCGGTTCTTCGCAGAGAGATCATACCTGTAAACAGCTGGAGCATGTCGGAAATAGCGTCTTACGGCAGAGAGTTTTACTCTTCCGGTGACAGAAAAGTAACTCTTAACTTTGCCCTTGCAAAAGGCTCTCCTTTAGAGCCTGAAGTGCTTCTTGCTCATTTCGACCCCGAATATTTCCTTATAAAAATCACACCGCTGAACCCAACCTACAGGGCGATGGAAAACAACCTTGCTTCGCACATAGACCCGGCTTCCACCGAAAAAAGAAATGATCTTGTTGAAAACATAAGAGATGCGGGCTACAGGGTTATCGTCAGCATTGGCGAGCAGGAAGAGAACCGCATAGGAAGTAATTGCGGACAGTACCTGAAAGCTCATGTTGATTCAAAAAAATCAATGAATGCGGGTTATACCTATCCCATAAGTGAGCTTGTGGAATAACCGGTTAACTCCCTGTGTATCTTAAAAAAACGAAGGGAGAGATCATGCTGCTTGTTAGTTTCCTGCTGATTGCATCAGGACATGTTCAAAGTGATGTTCAGAATGAAGTGCACGAATGGGGTGTCGTTGTTTTCGAAGAGAATACCGGCCTAATGTGCGGTGAGACCTGGCAGAGTACAGATCTCTATCCCGATTATGTCACTCCCGATATGTGTGCTGAGGCTCCGGTTATCTGGATACACGGTGAACCGTTCGAGAACGGAACTTTCATTGTAACAACAGGTGAGCAGAGCATCACACTCACATACCCCGCTCCGGACAGAATTTCTCAGAGTATGGCGGAATGGGATATTTCAGCAAGTGCGTATGCGGAAGTGATTTCGGGAGTAGAGGGTCTCGTAAGTGAAGAGGTTACCAATGTCTACGATGGCCCCTTCTGGTGGGCTATGGATTCATGGCGACAGGTAGCATCGCTGCTCCTTTATCAGGAATACACCGATATGACAGAAAATTTTCTTTACTATGAGTGTACAGTGCACCGGGATTTCACAGACAACTTCTTCAGCTGGGGCTCAGGCGGTAACCCGGCCTTGCCCGTAAAAGGAATTCAGGAAGCCATCCTTTTTTCTCCTGAGGGCATTTTCTCCATCACAGCACCAGTAGAAGAATTTACCCCGTTCAGGATTCCAACAGCCTCTGAAATCAGTTCGGATATGATATTGAATACTTTCGCCTGCTGGGGCAGATCAAACCTTGAACCCATGGAGATCAATGCTCTCTGGGAAACCTGGGAACCGGTATTCACAGAGGACGGCTCTTACTGGCTGGTTTTCCCGATACCTGATGAATACCACAATTCCATCAGCACGATCAGACTGGAAACCCCGAACCCCCGTTTGATTGTGTACAGCAGACTCTTCCTGGGTGCCGTCAGATTGAATCTGCCGTAACCTCTTCAAAGTAGTCCATGCACTGCTTTACATAAGCTCTTTTTTTCCTGTAATTGTGAGGAAAAAAGCTGCGTTTGAAGCCGTATGCCACAAGACTCTTCAGTTGCGCATAAGAAAGATTGAACGCATTTACCGCTTTTAGAACCTCATCGGTAACCGTTGTGTTGGATACAGTTCTGTTGTCTGTGCAGATGGTGCACGAAAGCCTGTTGCTCATCATCCTGCGGAAGGGATGATCCTCCAGACGATGAAGCTCGGGGTCTGTCTGCATGTTTGAAGAAAGACAGACCTCAATGGTTACTCTTCTGTCCGCAATGAACCGAACAAGATCATCAACATACCTCTGTCTGTCTGTTATGGCCGGGTCACTGATTGCCTCAGGGTTGAATAACGATGTACCGTGACCAATCCGGTCGGCACCAAGCTCCGTTATGGCCTGAAAGATGCTCTCCGGTCCGTAAGCCTCCCCCGCATGAACCGTTTTATTCAGGAAGTTTCTGCGGGCCAGCATGTAGGCTTCACGGTGGTGAATCGGCGGATACCCCTTCTCACGTCCGGCAATATCAATTGCAACCACGGGAATTCCTTTTTCCCTCCTGGCCTTAACAATGGCTCCGGTCAGTTCAAAGGAGGCAAGACCAAAAATCCTGTCATGCCGGGAATGAGCGTGAACAGAAAAAATCCCTTTGAAATACATGGATGATTCTTTTGTGAAATAGCGCATCGCACAGGCAATAATCCCGTAGTCAAAACGAGGTTCTCTGCCGGAGACTATTACCTCGCGGCTGTTGAATTCCCGCCTGGCCCTGTTCAACCCGTCGTTGACAGCTTCAAGCACCTGGGGCAAGTCCATTTCACCGCCGGCATAACGCTGAGGAGCGAACCTCACCTCTATGTATCTGACACCTTCGTTCTGATTATCGACTGCAAGCTCATAGGCAATGCGAGAAAGGTTTTCCGGTTTCTGCATAACGGCACCGGGGTATACAAAACACTTCAGATAGTCTTCAAGAGTGTGATAGCTCTCTTTAAACACCGTTTCCCTTAATCCCTGAACGGTAAAGGATGGAAGCTCTACGCGATCCTTTTTCGCGAGATCAATCAGGGTTTCCAGGCGCATTGACCCGCCAAGGTGAAGATGCAGATCAGTCTTGGGAAGTTTTGCAACAAGCTCCCGGGTGATCTTCATGTTTCCTGCTGATTCCGATGAGGTCGAATCGAATCAGATTGAGCCATTAACAATCTTCTCAAAGTAGTTCATACACTGCCTTACATAAGCTCTCTTATCCCTGTAGGCATGCGGGAAGAAGCTTCTCTTGAAGCCATATACCATGAGAGTTTTCACCTCACTCAATGACAGGTCAAAGGCCTGCACAGCCTTGAACACTTCATCGGTTACTGTGGTGTGTGAGACCGTTCTGTTGTCGGTACAGATTGAACAGGACAACTTGTTTTCGAGCATCCTGCGGAATGGATGATCTTCCAGTCTGAGCAATTGCGGGTCGGTCTGCATATTGGAAGTAAGACAGACTTCAATGGTAATTCTTCTGTCAGCGATGAACTGCACAAGATCGTTTACATACATATCTCTGTCCAGAATAGATGAGTCGGTAATTGTCTCCGACTTGAACAGGGATGTCCCGTGGCCTATACGACCTGCGCCAAGCTCTGTGATAGCCTGAAAGATGCTTTCAGGGCCATATGCCTCTCCGGCATGAACAGTCTTGTTCAGGAAATTCCTCTGAGCAAGCATGTATGCTTCACGGTGGTGGATTGGAGGGTTTCCCTTTTCCGGACCTGCAAGGTCGACTCCCACCACAGGAAGACCCATTTCTCTTCTGGCCTTAACAGCAGCCCCGACCACTTCGAGAGAGGCAAGTCCGAATATCTTATCCTCTTCCGAGTAGGAATGTACAGAAATCATATCATCGAAATAGTCTGAAAAGTATTTGTTGAAGTAACGCATGGCGCAGGCAATTATTCCATATTCAAATGGTGGTTCCGCACCGGAGATCACTGCCTCGCGGCTGTTGAACTCACGCTTGGCCCTGCTTAAACCGTTGTTGACGGCCTTGATTGTGTCAAGCATGGTCATTTTCCTGCCGGCATGAAGTTGAGGAGCATATCTAACCTCGATGTACCGAACACCTTCCTTCTGGTTATCCAGGGCAAGCTCATATGAGATTCGTTCAATATTTTCTTCCGTGCGCATTACGGCACAAGTGTAACCGAATCCCTTCAGGTAGTCATCAAGATCCTTGTAACTGTCTTTGAACACTATTTCCTTCAAACCCTCCACTGTGTATGAAGGCAACTCAACACTACTGTCCTTAGCCAGTTCGATAAGGGTTTCAATCCTGACAGACCCGTCCAGGTGCAGATGCAGGTCAGTCTTTGGCAGTTTTTCGATAAGCTCACGTGTTATAATCATGTTTCCTCTCACTTCTTTTTCTGCCTTCTGTATCAGGAATGATACAAAACTGAAAGACAGAAACAAAGATACGCAGGAAGGGATACAAGTGCTCACTCCTTCCATTGATGTGAATCGGTATAGATATCGGACTGTGATTTCTGGATATGTCTCTTCCCTGATGCAAAGTAAAACTCCGGTGGAACCGCACAATACAATGCTCTGTTCCATCTTCCCAACTTTTTGCTTTGTATGGTTGTATGTCGGCCAGGTTTGTGGTATTTTCGATGCATACGGGTGAAGCAATCGTCCTGGACCGCTTTTCGGTGTTTTGGGATGTCTGTGCTTTTAAGAGATTTAACGATATCATTCGCTTCATTGGTGTGTGATAGCACAATAAATTGTACCACGACAGAAGGGTTCTAATGAAAATACCGAGCCTTAAAATCGGTGATCTGACTATTCGCATTCCAATTGTTCAGGGCGGTATGGGTGTTTCCGTATCAAAAGCATCACTTGCTTCTGCGGTTTCTCTGACAGGCGGTCTTGGTGTTATTGCCAGCGTGGGGCTTGGCGAAGAGATGGATACCTCTATACCATACATGCAGAGATCCCGCCAGGCTCTTTCTTCCGAGATCCGGAAAGTGAAGCGACAGGGGCTTCCAGTGGGTGTTAATGTAATGGTTGCACTGACCAATTTTGGCGACATGGTTAAAACCTGTGCCGATGAGGGTGTTGATGTTCTCTTTGCAGGTGCCGGCCTTCCTCTGCGCCTGCCTGAATTCGCAGGTGATTCACCGATGAAGCTGGTTCCTATCATTTCATCAGGTCGGGCCGCTGATGTTATCTGCCGCTCATGGTCAAAGAAATATTCACGGTTTCCAGACGCTATTGTCGTGGAAGGCCCAATGGCAGGTGGCCACCTGGGGTTCAAGTTGCAGGATCTTCTTGACGGTACAGCGTCCGATCTGGATACACTGGTTCGCGAAACACTGGTTGTCACTGAGCGCTATGAGCAGCAGGCCGGACGAAAGATTCCTGTCATAGCAGCCGGTGGCGTTTATACAGGTGCAGACCTGGCAAGATTCCTGAACATGGGTGCCAGTGGGGTTCAAATGGGAACACGATTTGTAGCCACGCACGAGTGTGATGTATCTGACGAGTATAAACAGTCTTATATTGATGCAAAAGAAGAGGATGTAGCTGTGATCCTCTCTCCAGTCGGGCTTCCGGCACGAGTAATCAAAACCCCCTTCGTTGAGAAGAGCCTGGGTGAAAAACAGAAATTCAAATGCTTCTACAAGTGCCTGATAACATGCGATGCCGACAAGGCCAATTACTGTATTGCTCTTGCATTGCTGGACTCGTCCCGGGGGCATCTTGACACAGGATTCCCGATGTGCGGTGAAAATGTGACCAGAATCGATAAAATAGTCAGCGTTGAGGAACTTATACAGGAATTGACCACGGAAGCGGAACCTCTGCTTTCATAAGTATTTGAGTTGCTCCACGGGGGTTGCAGGTATTCTCCATTCTGAATATTGAACTATGTTCTTCCTTTCTCTGAGTCATCCAGGAAAGGCTTGAAGTACCGGTCGTGTTCCTCCGGTTCGAAACCCAGACCGAAGATTCTGCTGATAAGCCAGCGGTGTTTCTGTCTGTTGAGAAACAGTGATTCTATATGCAGTTCCCGCTTCTCTCTGCTGTGATAAATCTGCATGTACAGAAGAATCTGCGCTTCATTTCCGTTGAAAAATCCCATACTGCAGTCAAGCAGTTCAAACTTGATTCCGCCAAGCAGATTCTCCAGAAAAGAAAGTACTTTTTCTTTCCCGGAGCAGGTCAGACCTCTTGACAGAACAACATCACTGGCAAGGTATGGAATAAGGTTCTGCAGTGTCCCGTTGTTCAGGGAGTTAACGTAAGTTTCAATGATAATTTTGAACGGTGCGTACTCATCATCATTCCAGTCCGGCATCAGGGCTCTCTCTCTGTTTTTTTGTGATCCCGAGCAAGCAGCGCGAATGCGTACATATCTTCGAATCTTTTTTCTACATAGTTGAAGCTGTGCTCTCGCAGAACTCCCTCTTTACTGAAACCGAGCCGTTCGATAAGACTGACTGATCTCCGGTTATCGACAGAAACCAGCGCCTGAATTCTGTTGAGGCTCATCTGTTCAAAACCGAAAGAAATTACCCTCTCCGCCGCTTCTTTCATGATTCCTCTTCCCCAGTAACTGCGGTTTAGAAGAAATCCGATCTCCGCTCGAAAATACGGTTTTTCAATATTTGTGTAAAAAACACTTCCCACAACAGCATCTTCACTTTTCAGTGCAACAGCCCATCTGGTCAAACCGGCTTCCCTGCTGTTCTTTCTGAAGTATTTGATCATCTGTTCAGCAGCATTCAATGAAGATATGGGCTTCATGCCGAAATGCCGCACTACTTCAGTATCTCCGAACAGTTCAAGAATCGATCTTGCATCCTGTTCCCTGTGCTCTCGCAAAACAAGCCTGTCAGTTTCCATTACCGGGGAAACAGCGGCAGGATTCATGTCATCTCCTCATTAACAACTCAATGTGCATTTCCGGAAGCCACTTTGACGTTAATTCCTCCTGGTTTTCAAAACACTGATTCCAGTACGACAGAAACATAAACCTGCTACAGCACTACTGCATTTCAGATGAATCCTTAAGGATGAATTTCCCGGGCTTGTGCATGTCTACCTGATTACCGGCAGTTGCCGCTGCAATCTGTTCTCCCATTCCAAACTTTGCCGGATAGACAATAACCATGGAACCTTCTTCTTTGGAAATATCAAGAAGTGCCTGAATCTGTCTCAGCTCCATGGCATTCGGTTGCCCAGCGAGCAATTGGGAAGCCTGGGCAAGAGACTCGGCAACTGTCAGTTCTGCTTTTGCCTGAATAACCTTTGCCTTTGCAGATCTCTCGGCTCTGGCAATAACTGCAAGTTCTTCAACAAGAGATTGCGGAGTGCCAACATCGGTTATGCGTACAGCGCGTACATTCACACCGTAATCTGATGCTGCTTTGTCTATACCGGCCTTAAGCTCTTCAGCTATTCTCTCTGTTTCACTGAGAAGGGGTCTTAGGTCGTTACCGCCAATGGTGCTTTTCAAAGCTTCCATCGAAACCCATTCGGTTGTTTTCCAGTAGTTCTGAACATCAATAACTGCCTTCTCCGGATTTTCAATCTCAAGTTCAACAGCAGCGGTGACATCAATGGGAATATTGTCTTTGGTCAGGGTCTTAGTTGCCTTTACCTCATACGTCGTTATTCTGATATCAACAATTCTGGCAACGGAGTAAATGAAGGGTGGAATAAGAAAGAAGCCCGGACCGCGAACTCCAACAGATTTCCCCAGACGAAGAAGAACCATTCTCTGCCACTGTGGCAGAACATGGACCATCTTTGCAAAAAGATTTGCGATCCAGAAGATAGCAAAAGTCAAAAAACCAATCCATAGAATTGATCCGTCAAACCTGAAACGGGAAACAGTAAAATATGGCCAGACGAACATCATCCATAAAGGGGCAAATATCACGAGGCGAATAAGACCTCGCATAAAATTCTGTACCGGGTTTCTTTTAACCATCCCTGGCCCTCCCTTTCTTTGAGCGTTGGTAGGTATTTATACAGCAATGTTCACAAGTACGACAAGGATGCTGTTATCATCGGCTGGAAACTGATTATTGCCAACCCTTGAACGAGGAAACAAAACTTCGGGCTTGTGCAGTGGTAAACAAAGCTGTATTATGCTGAAAATTACTAAAAGGGGAGAAAATGAAGAAACTTTCCGGTATTTTTTGTCTGCTGGCTCTTCTACTTGTTTCAAGCGTTGCATTTGCTGGAGATCCTCGCCTGGAGGACTTGCTGGGAGTGGCATCCGCAATGGTTATGGTTATTATCAGTCTTACAATTGCAGCATTCCTGATCATAGCGCAATGGAAACTCTTTGTTAAGGCTGGAGAGCCCGGATGGGCAGCCATTGTTCCCATTTACAACGCAGTTGTTCTCATGAAAATTGCAGGTAAACCGGAATGGTGGGTGGTCTTGATGTTTGTGCCGTTTGCCAACATCGTTGTTCTTATATTGATGGATATTGGTCTTGCCAGAAATTTCGGACGGAGTGATGCGTTTGCAATCGGTTTGATTTTTCTTCCCTATATTTTCCTTGCTGTACTGGGTTTCGGTGATTCTCGTTATTCACCGGTGGAACAGGGTTTTAAATGAGGGAAGACGCAGAGCATCTTTCGTTATATGTATTGTTATTTAGAAGTTTCGGACAAACGAACTTAAAAACCGCCTTCGGGCAAAACCAGAGAGGAACTGAAAAATGAAGTATCTTTTTTTTGTTATAGTATTGGCTTTTGCAGCAACTTCAGTTGCTGACGGGCTGAGCTACACTTCCATGACTGCCGGAATGGATGGCGGATCTGGAGCAAACATCTCCATCCCTGCGAATTCCGGGACCGATGTGCTTACTTTCTACACTGATGAGAGCGCCTTCGATGCCGCTAATCCGGGACTGATAACGGAAGACTACTCCAGCACACTGGTAGCGCTAGTGGGTTCTGATGCCGGTCCTCTGGATTACGATTGCAACAATTCCCTCTTCGCTCTCCACACCATAGTTCAGGGCATTTCCCTCGACGAACAGGCCTCTGGTGACATGGTTGTGATGAAACCTCCTTTCGCGGGTTGCACCAGCATATCTGTAGGACCCAATGCTCTTGCTGGTGATGCCGTGTACAACTTCACAGTACCCACAAAGGCCTTCGGTGGCTTCATAGTCATGCCCAACGGTGGAACTGTGGATATTGAGGTATTTGGAACCAGTGGATCTCTGGGTACCACAAGTACTACCGGAGGTGCCGGAGGCGGTACTTTCTGGGGCGTTTACTGCGACAGCGAAGTCATTGTAAAGGTCGAATTTAATGATCCAAACGATGCAGGCGAACTTTTTGCCAATGTCCGGTTTGGACTTCCGACAGCACTCTCAAGAACCACCTGGGCCGGTGTAAAGACCAGCTTCTAGCAGAATCCGAATTGTATACCCCTTCCCCGAATTCTCGGGGGAGGGGTTTTCATTTGTACGAGCAACTGCTTTGCCACTGCGGGAATCAGCATATATCCCTCTGCTTTTCAGTTCAGCAGTTTATGTCAAAGATGTATTCACTTCTCAAAGCAATTTCCTCCAGCAGCTCCACCCGGAGTTCCCTGGTAGTAAGAACCTCGTCACCTGGAAACATCACTGATTCGGGGTCTTCTCGTGTATCCACTTCCGGATCATCAACAATCACCCTGTAAAGATAGCCTCTTCGTGAGCCATCCTGCTTCAGAACAACTGTTTTTATGCCAGTTTCTTCATTCTCTGTAACTTCAATAAGCACTTTGACCGGTTTGTGCGAAAACGCCATCGCAAGAGTTTTATTGCCGGTTATTGTCGAGCCTGAGCGAATACTGGTGAGTCTGGCAGGGCTGCCGTGATACCATATATTCTTTCCGATAATCTCAGTTATTCCAGGAACACTTTCAATGGCATTCATGCAAGCCCCATTATGTCATTCACGATCTAATGCCGTTTCTTCGCCGAATTTTCACTATTATTTCATCAAGTGCCTGCAGAAATCTTGAACGGTCTTTTTTCGCGAAAGGTTTGGGGCCTCCAGTCACAATTCCCTGTTCCCTGAGATCACTGAGAAGATTTCTTACCGACAGGGCATTTCCGATATTATCCTCAGTAAAAGGGCGTCCTGTATTGCCCAGCACCTGAGCTCCCTTCTTGATACATTGGGAGGCAAGAGGTATGTCTCCGGAAATAACTATGTCATCGATGCCTGCATGCTCAACAATCCAGTCGTCTGCTACATCTTTTCCCTTGTCCACCACAACCAGTTCAAGGCAACTTGAATCGGGAATGCGCATCCATGAATTCGAAACCAGAAGAACCTTCAAACCGTATCGCTTAGCGACTCTGAATATTTCCTGTTTGACCGGGCATGCATCAGCATCTACAAAGATATCAAGCAACGGAGAAACCTTCTTTCCATCTGCTGGAACAATTCCATTTGCAATTAATTGTGATGCAGAATTCTTCTGCACAGAGCGATTCACCCACATGTAAACATACAGAAAAATTGCACTCAGGAGTGCTCTGATCCGCATCAATCAATAAGCCTGAAGATGCTTCTTTTCAATCAATATGGCAAACGGTAAATAAATCTAAAAAAGATGAACAGCGCTGGCTTTGAAAGAAAGGTGAATAGTGGAACCTGGTGTAATGAAAAGTTCGTTCAGGGCTCCGGTTGTAATGGCAACAATCAAAGAAACACCGGCAACCTCTACGACAATATCCCAGTTGGTTCCGTTTCTCTCAATTGATTTAACAACTCCTGTGAACCGGTTCCGCTCACTGGTGATTTTTGGAGAAAGAGACAATACAATGACTTCCGGTGGGATCGCGAGGAATCCATGCCCGTGCCTGTCTTCTGCATGTGCAATGGAAAGCTCTCTTATTCTGGCCTTGAACCCCTGAAATTCCGCAGGGAAAATGTTCCTTACACCGGTGAAGGAAGCCATGAAATGGTTGTCGGGTTTGAAAAGAATATCATCCATCGACCCGGATTGCTCGATGAGACCGTCGCGCATCACTGCACCAACTGTTCCCACTGCAAGAGCGTCTGTAAAGTCGTGGGTGGCCATCAGGAAGGTAGTTCCGGTTCTTGCATGAATCTCTTTCATTCTACCGAGGAGATCACGCTTGAATGCGGGATCAAGTGATGTGGTGGGCTCATCCAGAATGAGCAGTTCCGGTTCAAGGACAAGCGCTCTTGCCAGAGCAGCTCTTCGCTTTTCCCCTCCAGAGAGTGTAGAAGCATATCTGCCGGCAAAGCCATCCAGTCCGACAAACCCAAGTATCTGCTCTACACGCCTGATTATTTCTGTCTTGGGAATGCCCCGTATTTTAAGTCCCCATGCGATATTTGATGACACTGTACCTCTGAACATCACAGGACTCTGGAACATGGTTGCGATCCGCCGCCTGGTTTGAAGCAGATTCTTCCCTTTTCGAGGAAGCGATGTTCCTTTGAAAAGAATTTTACCTGAATCCGGCCTGTCCAGCAGGCCTGCCAGACGGAGAAGGGTGGTTTTCCCGCAACCTGTGGGTCCCATAAGAACAAAAAAGCAACCTTCTGGAACATCCAGGGAAACACCGTTCAGTATCCTGTTTTTTTCCCTCTTCAGCCGGATGTTCTTCATCTGAAGGATCATTTTTCCCCTCCGTGTCCGTGCTGAAGGAGGTTAACAACGATACTGACCATCATGGCCAGGAACAGAAGTATCAACCCCAGAGCGATTGATGATGCTGTCTCCCCTTTTCCCACACCCAGAGCAATTGCTGTGGTCAGTGTTCTGGTATAACCGGAGATATTTCCACCCACCATAATAGCCACACCAACTTCGGAAACTGCTCTGCCGAAACCCATAAGTACTGAAGTCAGCATCGTGTATTTTGCCTCAGTCAGCACTTTGAGAATCATGATTCCCCGCCCTGCTCCGAGTGCTGTGGCAGTGTCTTCAAGACATTTTCCCGTACTCTGGAGAGCAGAAATGGTCAAACCGGTGATTATCGGTGCAATCAGTACGATCTCTCCCAGGATAATTGCCCAGGGGCTGAACAGAAGCCCCATTCCCCCGATAGGTCCGCTTCGGGAAACCATCAGGAAAACAAGCATGCCCACGAAAACCGTGGGCACACTGTACATTGTCTGTATAAAACCCACAGCAAGACGTTTGCCCCTGAAAGTGCTGAAGTGAACCATACAGCCCAGCGGCACAAACAGCAGTGTCGCTGCAAGAGTGGACGTGGAAGCGATCAGCAAAGTTCGGAGGGCAATGGAGAACACCACGGAGTCACCGGTGACAATCATCCGAAGGGCAATGTTGAACGCTTCAAACAGGTGAGTCATGTTCCTAGATCTCTTGTCCTGCGCAGGGTGTGAAGAGCTGAATACCGTAGACTTCAAGACCGTAGTTCCCAATAAGCTGCTGAATGTCAGGAGAAGTCAGAAACTCTACCAGAGCAAGGGAAAGCTCAGGATTCCCGGATGCTTCAACCTGAAGAACTGAATACACATTAAGGAGAGCGTCGCCCTGGTCAACAATCGGAACAAGGTCGAGATCTCCCTGGTAGGCCAGGTATGTGCCAATGTCAGAAAGGGTATAACCCTGCATCTCGTTGGCCATTACAAGTGTGGGTCCCATGCCGCTGCCACCCTCTACATACCAGGCTCCAGCAGTACGGACATCACTGTCATAATCGAATCCCGCGGCTGTCCAGATGGATTTTTCCTTACCGTGTGTGCCTGAATCGTCGCCTCTGCTTACGAAGATGGCTTCACCGTTATCCATGAGAACTGCAAAAGCTTCCTCGGGGTTCATTCCCGAAATACCGGCAGGGTCATCGGCAGGTCCAACTATCAGGAAGTAGTTGTATGCGAACGGCACTCGCTCTACGCCGTACCCCTCTGATACAAAAAGCTCTTCCCGAGCCCGGGAGTGAACAGTAATAACATCCACATCACCACGCTTCCCCCAGTCAATTGCTTTACCTGTACCAGCATAAAGCACATCAAGTTCTACATCGAACCGATCCTCGAACATGGGCTCAAGGTATCCCCAGAGACCTGTATCGTAAAGACTTGTGGTTGTGGCAACGCGAAGACGCTCCACTCTGGCCATGGGCGGGGTAGCGGCCGATTCAGAAACTTTTTCTACTGCAGCCGCTGCCTCGGCTGTCTGCGGTGGCTCAGACTCCTCACCACATCCGGCAAAAACAAAGGCAAGCAGAAAGAGAGAAACAGCAAGTGATCTCTTCATGTCTTCTAAACTCCCTATTGACTGGTTAAACAGATCATGTGTACTGACAGGGCAGGCAAATATACCCGTTATGTCAAATATGCACAACCATATTCCGGTAAGCTTGAATTGTTCTGCAGTACCGCAGCTGGGGTATTTGGGTTATTGTTGTGCGCGGGAGGAATTATGATTTCATTTATCTGCAACAATAAGGAAATCACTGTGGACTGCCCCGGAGGGCTTCCGGTACTTGACTGGATACGTTCGCAAAGCGGTCTCAAGGGTACAAAAGAAGGGTGCAGGGAAGGCGATTGCGGGGCGTGTACCGTTGTTGTCGGCAGACCTGGAAAAGCTGGAATCGAGTACTCTGCTGTCTGTTCCTGCCTCCTGCCCATTGGAGAGATTGCAGGCTGTCATCTGGTAACCATCGAAGGGCTGAGCAGTGATGAACGTCACGGTGGTAATGATGAGCTCACTCCTTTTCAAAGATCATTCTATGATGAAGCGGCGTCTCAGTGCGGCTTCTGCACTCCGGGAATGATAATGAGCCTTACGGGCTGCCTGCTGGGATCATCCGAGCTTTCAGTCTCGGCAGCCATGGAATCTCTGGACGGTAACATCTGCCGGTGTACCGGTTACATCGCCGTGAAAAGGGCGGTTGATGCTGTCATGAATGAACTCCCCCTGAAATGTGAAAATCGACTGGAAATGCTCATCGACAAAGGGCATGTACCGTCATCCTTCAACACCATAAGTGAACGGCTGAAGAAGCTGCCCGTCTGTGAGGATTCAACAGATGGAACAGTTATTGCCGGTGGAACCGACATCTATGTACACTCAAGCGACAGGTTATCCGGTGAGCGGCCCGAATTTCTCTCCCGGAGAGATGATCTGAATTTCATACACACAGATCACGAACTTGTCAGAATCGGTTCCTCTGTTACCTTCAGTCAACTTAGAGAGTCAACTGTTCTATCGGGCCTCTTCCCGAATTTGAAAAGCTTTCTTTCAAGAGTATCATCAACTCAGATCAGGTCAAGAGCCACCGTTGGCGGAAACATCGTTAACGCCTCACCCATTGCCGACCTGGCAATAGTGTTTCTTGCCCTGAATGCGTCAGTGACCATTTCTCAAAGGTCTGTACCTTTGAGTGGGTTCTACCTGGGTTACAAAAAACTTTATATGCAGCCGGGTGAAATCCTCACAGAAGTATCCTTCCCGGTTCCGGAAAGAGGATCTGTACTTTCTTCGCTGAAGGTATGCAAGCGGGAGTATCTGGATATTGCAAGCGTAAATTCATCAATGCTTTTCAGAGTTAAGGATGATGTCATTCTTTCTGCAAGGGTTTCTGCCGGTGGTGTATCTCCAATTCCTCTTCTGCTTGTGAAAACCGGAGAATACCTGTGTGGTAAAACTATTTCCGAAGAAACCATTAAAGAAGCCTGCCTGGTGGCGGCTGCCGAGATCTCACCCATAAGCGATGTAAGAGGCGCAAAGGAATACAAGAATGAACTGCTGAAGGCTCAAATCAGGGCTCACCTCACAAGAAGAGTTCGGCAATGAAACACTTCGACGCCATGCTTCATGTAAAAGGTAAATCAATATTTACCGGAGATATTCCAGAGCCTGAAGGAACCCTCCATGCTGCAGTATTCACATCATCCTGTGCCCACGGAAAGGTACTGTCTGTGAATACTTCTGAAGCAGAAGCATTGCCTGGTGTGATCAAGATCATTACCGCAGAAAACATTCCGGGAGAGAATGAGACAGGAAATATTATCATGGACGAACCTCTCCTGGCAGGAGAGACTGTTCACTTCATCGGAGAGCCGGTAGCAATTGTGCTGGCAGAAACCAGACATCAGGCTTACAAAGCTGTGAATGCTGTTTCAATGGAAGTTGAAGAATATCAAGCAGTGATCGACCCGAGAGAAGCTGCTCTGCGCGGCGATCTGATCGCTCCACCGAGAACCTTCTCATGCGGAGACACTGAAATTGCACTTGAAGAATGTACTCATGTGATCAGTGGAGTAGCAGACACCGGAGGTCAGGAACACCTCTATCTGGAAACACAGAGTGCCCTGTGCGTTCCCGGTGAGGGTTATGCTCTTCATATTACCTCCTCTACTCAGAGTCCCTCATTCGTACAAAAAATCGCAGCCCGGGTACTGGGTATCCCAATCCATCTTGTTCAGGTTGATGTTCTCAGGCTGGGCGGTGCATTCGGAGGCAAGGAAGATCAGGCTACTCCGTGGGCTGTAATGACGGCTCTTGGAACCCATCTCACCGGACGACCAGTAAAGCTTGTTCTGAAAAGACATGAGGATCTGGTGAATACCGGTAAGAGACATCCCTACTCCTTTGATTTTACAATCGGCCTGAATGAAGAAGGGAAAATCCTCATATGGAAAGTGGATTATTATCAGAACAGTGGAGCAGTCTCTGACCTGTCAACAGCCATTCTGGAAAGATCCCTCTTTCACTGCACAGGCAGCTATTTCATTCCCAATGTTGTTGCTACCGGGTATTGCTGTCGGACAAATCTGGCACCCAACACCGCATTCAGAGGCTTCGGAGGTCCGCAGGCCATGTTTGTAATTGAGGCAGCCATTCACAAGGCTTCCGTGGAAACAGGAATACCTGTTGAAAAAATACAGAAGATGAACCTGCTGCAACCGGGAGACCTGTTCCCGTACGGAATGGAATACACCTGTGACGAAGTCAGGAATTCCTGGAAGCTGGCGGAAGATTTTTCACAGGCTGCAGAAACCCGTAAAGCTGTTCAGAAATTCAACAGCGAAAACAGATATCTGAAAAAAGGCATTTCCATGATGCCTGTCTGTTTTGGAATATCTTTCACCACAACTTACCTTAATCAGGCGAATGCGCTGGTGCATGTGTACACTGACGGCAGTGTCGGCATCAGCACCGGAGCGGTTGAAATGGGGCAGGGGGTAAACTCCAGAATCAGGCAGGTTACAGCGAATGTTTTCTCTATTCCTGTAGAACGAACAAGAGTTGAATCAACTAACACCTCAAGAACGGCAAACACCTCTCCTACTGCAGCCAGCTCTGCCGCAGACATGAACGGCAATGCTGCCAGAATTGCCTGCTGCGAAATCAGAGCACGGTTGCTGGAAGTTGCCGCCGGTGAACTTTGTTGTGAAGTTAAACAGCTGCAACTGAAAGATTCATATGTGTGGAACAGACAGATAAAAACAAATCTTTCCTGGAATCAACTTGTGACTGCGGCATACATGAGCAGAACAGACCTCTCCAGCCATGCACACTACGCCACACCGGGAATACACTTCGATGTGACTACGGAAAAAGGCAGACCCTTCGCATACCATGTGGCCGGCACAGCTGTCACAGAGGTCACTGTTGACTGCCTGCTGGGCACTTACAAAGTGAACAGGGTAAGCATCGTCCATCATGGAGGCAGTCAACTTAATCCCCTTCTTGACCGGGGGCAGGTGGAAGGTGCCCTGCTTCAGGGCATCGGCTGGGTAACTATCGAGGAACTCTCCTGGGACAGTGGAAGCAAGCGTCTTCTTGCGGACGCTCTCGCCACTTACAAGGTACCGGACATCAGCTTTATGCCTGGTGAGGTAAATATTATCTTTGCTGAAGGTGAGGAACTAGAAGACGGAGTGGGGCTGAAAGGCTCCAAGGCGATCGGAGAGCCCCCGTTCATGTACGGAATAGGCGCATGGTTTGCAATTCTTAGTGCAATGAATGCTTTCAATCCAAAAAACTTTCCCGGTTATATTGCTCCCATGACTCCTGAAAGGGTTCTGATGACGCTAACCGCCGGGAACAGAAGTTGAAGCAGCTCAAATACAAAAAGTCTGATGTTATCCGCGGATTGATCATCTACCCGCTTGGAGACACGATTGCTGCGCTGCTTCTTCATGAATTCTCAATTTACAGACTTCTGGGAATGATGGTTGTTGGCGGCCTTGTATACTCACTGGAGATTCCAGCCTGGTTCTCATACATAAATGACAGATACAACGGTATGCACAGAACCCTCTTCGCCATGCTCTACTTCAACCCTCTGTGGATTACCCGACACCTGATCTTCATCTTCCTGTTCACCGGGCAGATAACAATGGTTCACTGGTCTATTCTCTCGATTGCTCTTAAGTCCTTCGCAATCAATCTGCCTTTGGCTTTTGCAGCCAATTACATCATACAGAATAAATTACCTCTTCGCTGGAGGTTCTTATCCAGCGCGATTTTTTCCTCACTAATGGCCATTTACTATGCTTTAAGCAGGGTGATATTCAAATGAAACCACTTGATCTATTCCTCAGCTCCGCAGCAGCGAATTTAGAAACTGTTCTGTGTATTGTTGCAGAAACTCACGGCAGCTGCCCGGGAAGGGCGGGTTTCAAAATGGTTGTTCCAGCTGAAGGAAGCTGCCGAGGTTCAGTTGGTGGTGGCTCAATGGAATTCAGGGTCATTACAATAGCACGGGAGATGCTTGCAGGAGGTGAAAAGAAACCCTGTCTGGTTTCATTTGACCACAAGGGCAACGCTGAACCGGAGCAGAGATCAGGAATGATCTGTTCCGGCAGCCAGAAGATTGTTCTAATTCCACCCTCTTCTTCAAAAAGGGAGCCTGAGGGAAAACAGGTGTTGCTGGTGAACAACGATGAGCTTCGTCTGCTTGACCTTCCTCCGCTGAATACCGGGCTCCGAATCTCAGGTGATTCATGGGAATACACAGAAGAACTGGTTCCCCCTCTCACTGTCTACATATTCGGCGGCGGGCACTGCGGTCTTGCTCTTACTCCGGTACTGAATTCACTTGATCTGCGGGTGGTGATAATAGATAATCGTGAACATGTCTGGACTATGGCTGAAAACACAACAGCATGGAAAAAGATCGTTCGGGGCTACGATGAAGCCTCCTCTCTTGTACCGGATAATGCCGATGCACTTGTGGTAATAATGACCGCCTCTCATGCGGGAGATTCATCAGTACTGAGACAGATGCTGCCTAAAAATCTGAAATATCTGGGGATGATGGGCAGCAGAGCAACTGCAGAACACATCCTGAAAGAGATGCATTCACTGGGTTTTTCGGAGAAGAGCATCAGCACCGTGCATACACCAATAGGCATCCCGATTTCCAGTCAAACCCCAGCCGAAATAGCAGTTAGCATAGCTGCTGAGATTGTTATGGTTTTGAATAAAGGTTAATCAGTGCCCCTTCGGGCCAATTACAAAAAGCACAGCGAGCAATCCGAAAAGAGAGAATGTACCCGGGAAGAAGAATACTCGCCCCGGCATATCAGAATCTCCTGTGATCATGTTACGTTTTCCAGTTATTCTACAGGCTGACCCCTTTTTGTAATCAGGCTCCGGTCATGGGAATGCGAAATCGTTTTGCGAAGAGAAACACGAGGTTCCTGAAGCCGTCACGCCAGAGGTTGAGTTTCGCTTTTCCAACTCTACTGGAATAGCTGAAAGGTATTTCTCTCTCGGCACATTCGATGTCTTTGTGGTTCCAGACTTCTATCTTGAGTTCTTCGGAGAACGGCATACCATCACTCGTAAGGCTGATTTTATCAAGTACTTCGCGGTGGAATATCCACATGCCGGACTGACTGTCCAGTATCTTTTTCCAGAAGAGCAGCATTGTGAAAGCAGTTAGTATCCAGTTGCCGCTGAAGCGCATGATGTTGTTTACAGTGCCTGAGTGGTCGTCCGGAATACGTCTGGCTGAAATGAAATCCAGTTTGTTTTCCAGTAAATCCTCAATAAGACGGGGAATGTCTTGAACAGGGTATGTGCCGTCGGCATCGGCAGTACAGACGATGTCTGTATCAACAGCTGCGAATCCTGCTTTGTAAGCACTTCCATAACCCTTAATCGGTTGATCTATCACTATGGCGCCGTACTTTTCTGCAACATGCGCTGTTGCATCAGTACAGCAGTTTGCCACAACATAAATTCTGTCAACTTGATCGGGAACAGCCTTAAGAACAGCAGGAATCCCCTCCTCCTCGTTATGAGCAGGAATTACCAGACCCACAGAGTACTTTCCAACCATGACTCTCCTTACCAGAGTTTGCTAAATGGTCTAGTACTCTGTCAGGTATTAAGTGTATGTAATCGAACCAGTAACGCCGCTGGGGCTCTGAAGAGTAACTCGACCCTAACTGACAGGGACATCCCGAGCGATAGCACGAAGAGCCAGCAGAATACGACAGCTATGCTTGACAGAGTACTAGAACAGTGCATAGATAAATGGGGCAACTGCAGACCCCTGCGTTAAAACCAGAAGAGCACCAAACAAAATCAGAAAGAAGATAATGGGAGCCAGCCACCACTTTTTTCGCTCCTTTATAAAGCCAATTAGCTCGGACAACATTGATATAACTTTCACATTATACTGCTTTCTAAAAAAGATACTCCAACTTGGTGTAAAGATATTTTCCTATCCTGTCCGTGCCGGAAGGAGAATTATGACAACGATCATAAAAATCGTCATGTATATTGAAATCCAGTTCAGCATCAAGGTTGATGAATATTCCTCCGTTCTCCTGGCATACTTTTTGCGTGGCTCCGTTCAGCAGCCTGCTCATATAGTAGTAATCAACTCCATTAGTTCTGTGCCCCTCGTACTGACTTATATCGGGTGCAGCTAACAGCTGCCCATCAACAAAATCGTATACTCTTCCTGAAGATTGAGTCACAAAGATCGGAATTGAACCGACGGACGCAACTCTCTCGCACAAAACATTCAAGCGCTGTTCATAAGCATCCAGACGATTCTTCATGATCGCTTCATAATTGGATGCAAGCGGCTGGTCTATCCAGTTTTCAGTGGAAAATTCTCTATATGCATGATGTGCAGTATTATGAGCCAGTCCATAAACCCTGGCCAGTATTATTCCATTCACTACTCTGTTCAAATAGTACAAGGCGCTTCTTGATGCGATTACACCTGCTATATTTTCAAGCTCACTTTGAACAGGCGCTGCAAGTAATTCATCATCAACGTGTCCCGCTCCCTTATAGTAGTCATTGACACCCACATAGAACAGGTAATATTTGACACTTAAATTCGGTATTCCTGGAAACCACCAATCAAAGTTCTTTATATGGCCACGAGTGGATTGACCATCAATACCTGCATTTACAACCCAGACCTCTTTACCGTTAGCTTCAAATTCGTTGTGGAGAATATTCTGCCAGGTAAGACTATCGGGAATATAACGCTGATCTGTAGTGCTTCCGCCGACGGTTAGAATATCAATGCAATCAACATCCGGATACTCCCCCCGAAGCCCCCATCTGTCTCTGGTGTAGACAACAACATCACTCTCGAATGAATAAAGACCGTCAAGACTGTAATGCACCTGCGTATCGCGAATGATGTTTAGTTGATTCAGGTTATTCGGATTAATCCAATTGCCAAAAACTAATTCTATTATCGTTATCATTACTAACATTACAGCAACATTCACAGCAACTATTTTGGTATATTTCGCTAGATATGACTTATTCTTGCGGTTAATAATAAATGCCACCCCGGTATATACAAGAATTAAGTCAACTACAGCCAATATAAGCATACTATTCTGCAACAACGGATAGCTGTAACCATCGAAAAGCACATAAAGAGTATAGTGGTTAAAAACAAGAGCTAAAACAAGGCTAAAAAGGCCTAATACCGTATTAATATTAAATTTCTTTCTCATTGCTGTTTCCCGGGGAGAAGGGCTGAAATTTCTTCTTTTACTGCAGGCGCGTACAACCGAGCCTGCTTTATGCTTTTCAACCATTGCTCCTCTATGTTGAGTTGCCGGAAACTAAGAAGAAAACTTCTGCCAAGTCAAGAGCCGCTTCCAGCGAAAAGATATGCAAATCCACGTTTGATAATCCTGAAGAAGGTGTCTCTGTGAAAAAGAAGCGCGGCTGTTCTTAACATCGGTCCCGGCCTGAGATAGAATCTCATGAAAGCCTTCCTCTGAAGTTTCTTGAGATCTTCGGCGGTAAGAGGGGCTGGAGGAGCAGGACAGGCAGTGTTGTGGAAAGCCTCCCAGCCTGTGCTGACCATGTCATTATACTTCAGGAAGTTATCGCCGTCCGGTGAACCCGGAATGGGAAGAAAACATGCGAACTGAGCCCATTCCACACCACTGGTGCGAGCGAATTCAATAGTCTTTTCTATGTCTTCCACGGTCTCGCCGGGAAGACCCAGGATGAAGTAGGCAGCAACTGGAATGTTATGGGAATGAATAAGGTCGATACTCTTTATTATAGACGATGTTGTTGTTGCTTTTTTGATCTTCTTGAGTATTCTGTCGGAACCGGATTCAATTCCGCAGTGAACCACGTACCATCCGGCCTTCTTCATAAGTGTAAGAAGTTCATCGTCCAGGGCATCAAGCCTGACGCCGTTTGGCGTGGAGAACAGTACAGGAAGGTTCTTCCTGATGGCAATTTCACAGAATTCTTTTGCATAGTCTTTATCAAATGAAAAGTTGTCGTCTTCAATGTGAATCTCTGCGACACCATACTCATTCACAAGAAGTTCGATTTCCTCCCATACCTGACTCAGCGGTCTGTGACGAATCTTCCGGCCGGTTACCCTGAAACCGGCGCAGAATGTGCAGCGGTACGGACAGCCCCTGGTGGTAAGAACCGGGGCATAAGGAAGTTTCTTCAGTACTACTCCATTTGGAAGCCCTCTGTACTTTTCAGGAGGGGCGAGATGCCAGGCGGGAATTGGCAGGGTAGAAAGGTCATGCACCTGCCTTGGATGGGTACTCTCAGGTTTCTGCCCGGAATAGATAACTCCTGCGGGAGCGGCTTCGGGAAACTCCAGCGCCTGAAGTACGGATTCCTCCGCCTCCCCAAGAAATACAGTTTCTACTTGAGGAAAGTCCAGGAAAGCCTTTTCTCCCACACAGGAGGCATGGGGCCCGCCAAGCCAGAATTTCACATCGGGAAGCATTTTTTTCAGTGTGGATACCAATGGTTTCAGAAGAAAGACATCAGAGGTAAAAGCGGAGAGCATGAGTATCTCAGGGCTTGAATCCACCACATCTTTCAGCAGATCATCGCCGGTTTTCTCCAGCTGAGTAAAATCCAGCAGCAAAACCTGATGTCCCGCCTTTTCAAGCACTGCACCCAGGTAAAGGAGACCGACAGGAGGCACAAGATTCGTTCCTCCGCCACCGGGCCTGGGAGGATAGAAAAGAGTAATTCTCATGGTGCTTGAGGTTCCACTTTGTAGATATCTATCGTGTTTCTCCCGTCATCCCAGCGAGGTTCCCGAAGAAGCCTGAGCTCGGAATCGGCAGGAATTAGATTTCGTGTAATAGAGATGTTACCCTCTGCAAGCATAAAGGAAGCAACAACCAGAGTGTATGAAACTCCCTCCTCAAGCAGGGGCTGGTCCTCAAGTATATTCCTCGTAGCTGCAGGAGAATCCACTACGCCGAACTCGATGCTTGCAAAGTAACTCTCGTCTATTCCGGACACAAGCACAGTATCTCCCAGGGATACAGCATAAAGAGCTGCTTCTTTGTAATCCAGCAGGGGTCCTACACAGGAAAGTGATGTGTCAGGCTGATAGTCGAAATGCTGTGACCTGTTCGCAACTGCAGTAGAAACAACAAAAATTGAACCAATGACAAAAGCGGTTTTTCTGGAATAGTATTTGAACAACATGACAATTGAACCCAGAATGATAACCGGGTAGGCGGGCATCACATATCTGAAAAGATTCAATGCTGAATCCTGTGATACAAGAACGATCAGAACATGAAAAAGCACAATGGACACTGGAAGAGCAATGAATACTGTGAACAGTCTTCCAAGAACCAACCTTTCGCGAATCAGGTATACGGTCAGAACAGCGGTTACAAAAACCAGGAAAGCAATTCTGTCCGGAGGGAAAAAAAGTGAAGGAAAAAGAAGGATAAGAATGAAAGGCAGTAATCTCCTGTCGCTGTCACGTCCGCTTCCCCTGATCATTCCTGCCAGAGCGGCGGTTACCGGAAGCCACCTGAAATCCTCTGAGATCAGGTGTGCACCGAACAATCTCAGTCTGTTTGCAAGCCAGTTCGGCTCGAGTGGTGAGCCTTCTCCTATGTAGCTCGGAAAGAAAAAATAGCCATTTACCACAAGATTGATAAGCCCTGTAACAACAATCACAAGAACAGGCGAGAGAAAGAGAAGAAGACGAAGCGGTTTCTTCACACCCGTCTGAAAGAGTTCAGCAACGAAATAAGCCCCTGCAAGAAAAACGGCCTGCTCTCTGAAAACAATGGCAAGAGCACATAATGCTGCAGCGCAGATATATCTCTTCTTGACATAACAGTACAGAGACCAGATAACTGCCGCAACAACGGCACTTTCCGGCATTGGTCTCATGGCCTGGGTAATAAACAGAGGGCTGACGAAAAGGGCAAAAGCCGAAAGCCAGCCAGCCATCTCACACGAAAGAAGTCTTCCCAGCTTGTACATTCCCCAGATGCTCAGAAATGTTGCTGCAGCGGGAAGAAGCCTGGCTACCCACAGAGTATTACCGAACAACCCCGAAAGCAGAGCCCACATCCAGAAGAACAGGGTGGGATGCCCCATAGCCTGTTCGCCTCTTGCTGATCCTGCTGCAAAGGGCGTATAACCATTGTTTCTGATCCAGTTGGTGGTCTTGTATCCGTAACTGAGAGAATCACCGAAAAGTGGAATGGAAAGCGATAGAACATACAGCACTGCAACCAGAACCAGTCCGACCGTTACAAATCTGGCTTCCGAATTCACTTCTTAATCCTCTCAGCTTTTCCGTATCCAGGAAACTGCAAAAAGACCGTCTAAACCGGCATCCGGGGGGAATATGGAAAGAAATCCTCCACTGGTTAACAGACTCGCAGGTGCAGGGAATGGAATTCTTTCAAACATGGTATTATTCTCTTCGAAATGACGCACAGCTTCGGAGTTCTCTGCAGGTTCGATACTGCATGTGGAATATACAAGCACTCCCCCGGGTTTCACTGCTCTTGCTGATTCCTGAAGCATCTTTCGCTGAATAAGAATAAGCCCCTGTTCCAGCTTTGGTGTCCAGTTCCACCGGGCATCATATCTTCGTCTGTAAACCCCTGTATTTGTACAAGGGGCATCCACCAGCACCTTATCGAATTTGCTTTTAAATGGAAGCCGGGCGCAATCTGCTGCTACTGGAAAGCAGCCCTCCCAGCCCATTCTTTCCCGGTTTTCCAGCCACAGATTCATTCTTTTTCTTTTTTTGTCCAGTGAGATTATAAACCCCGTGCCGTTCAGGTGCGCAGTCTTCCCTCCCGGTGCAGCGCCCACTTCCAGAACAGTTTCCCCTGGAAGCCCAGCCATTCCCTGACCTACAATGGCAGCGGACTCATCCTGAATGTAAAATTGCTCCGGGGGCTGAAAAGATCCGCGTCGCTCTATGGTCCTGTAGCGTTCAAGAAAGGTGCCGGGAAGTGTATCATCCGGAATCCGCCCGAAGGCATACCCGCCCAGAGGTGGCGGCTGGTTGTTCCAGCCTAGTAATTTTTCGGTTACACCTTCTCCGTAACGATTTATCCACCTGCCGACCAGTGCCTCCGGATGGGAGTATCGCACATGCATGGGTAAGTCGTCTTTCTCCCGGTGACTGGCCATCTTTCGGAGAACAGCATTAACCAGACCTCTGGTCTTGCGCCGGGAATGGGCCTCTACGGTTGCAGAAACAGCAGCATGCGCCGGGGTTCCCAGAATAAGCAGTTGAACAGCGCCGATTCTCAGGCTGCAAAGAACATCAGCATCAAGCGTTTCCAGAGATTGCCTGACATACCCGGCCAATGCGTGATCTATCCTCTTCCGCCATATCACTGCTTCGCGGTACATTCTGGTGGCAAAGGCCATATCCTCTGAAGCAAGAGGGAGCCTCTTGGGGCTCCCCCTCAACAAAATGCAAGCCTGAACTCTTGAAGCAGTTCCCCTGAGGCTACTGGATGTTCTCAACCCGCTCCATCTCAGGGAAGTACTTCTTCAGAGTTTTTTCAACTCCAAATTGCAGTGTCATGGTTGCAAATGCACATCCGCTGCAGGAACCCTGAAGTCTGACCTGAACAACCTTGTCTTTGATAGCCACAAACTCGATGTCTCCGCCATCCGCCTGAAGCATGGGACGAACTTCCTGAAGCCTGGCAATTACATTTTCTTCATTGAAGTCAAGTTTCTCACTCATTTTTTTCCTTTCATCAGCCTATCTGAACCTGTGCAAGAACCAGCGCAACAACAGTCATAAGTTTGATAAGGATGTTAAGGGATGGGCCACTGGTGTCCTTGAATGGATCACCAACAGTGTCGCCCATGACAGCCGCATCATGACTGGGTGAACCTTTTCCACCCATGTGCCCGGCTTCTATGTATTTTTTCGCATTATCCCATGCTCCGCCGCTGTTGGACATAAAGATAGCCAGCAGAACACCTGTTACTATTGAGCCTGCAAGAAGGCCACCAAGAGTTTCTGCGCCACTGTCGCCAAAGGCGAAATAAACAATTACAGGAACCGCAAGAGCCATGATTCCCGGAAGTATCATCTCGTGGAGAGCTCCTCTTGTAGCAATATCAACACATTTTTCTGTCTCCGGGTCTGCTGTACCCTCCATAAGACCTTTGATCTCACGGAACTGCCTCCGTACTTCCTCCACCATTTTCATAGCAGTTCTACCAACTGCCCTCAACGTAATGGAAGCAAAGATGAACGGAAGAAGACCTCCGAGAAACAATCCCGCAACAACATTGGGATTCAGGATATTTATCCCGGCTTCAAACAAACCGGTGACCTCCGCATAAGCAGAGAAGAGAGCAAGGGATGTTAAAGCAGCAGAACCAATTGCAAAGCCCTTGCCCATAGCGGCAGTTGTGTTGCCCAGGGAGTCAAGCCTGTCGGTTCTCTTTCTAACATCCTCAGGAAGACCGGCCATCTCCGCAATACCGCCAGCATTGTCTGCAACTGGCCCGTAGGCATCCACCGACATGGTCATTCCAACATTCATCAGCATGCCCAAAGCAGCAAGTGCTATACCGTAAAGACCGGCATAGTGATGACTTACAAGAATAGCAGCAGCAATAAACAAAACGGGGCCCGCAGTGGACTCCATACCCACTGCAATACCCTCAATTATTGTTGTTGCCGGTCCAGTTTTTGTTGCTTCTGCAATTTGTCTCACCGGCTTGCTGCTGGTGTAATACTCAGTAATAAGACCGATAGCGGTGCCTGAAATTACACCGGCTGTGATAGCCCAGAATGCCCCAATCGAAATACCAAGAAGGTTCACTACCCAGAAAGCTGAGATGATTGCTAATCCAGCGCTGATAAATGTCGCATTGCGAAGCACATCATGGGGTGAACCGCTTCTGAAAAGCTTTACAAATATGGCTCCTGCAAAACTGGCCAGTGTACCAAGTGCCGCAAGAACAAGCGGGAGAGCAATAAGGGAAGTTTTGCCTGTATGTGCAGCATCAGCAGCAGCACCGGTAAATAATGCAGATACTCCGGCAATATCCATGCCGAAAGCAAGAACAACTGCGGCAATAATGCAGCCAACGAAAGATTCGAAGAGGTCAGCTCCCATTCCTGCAACATCACCTACATTATCTCCAACATTATCTGCTATCACTGCCGGGTTACGTGGATCATCCTCGGGAATACCAGCCTCAACTTTTCCGACCAGATCTGCACCCACATCGGCACTCTTGGTAAAGATACCTCCACCAACCCTGGCAAACAGTGCTATACTGCTGGCACCCATACCGAAACCGGCGATACTGTTTAGGTCAATGGTTTCCATTCCCAGAAAATTCTGGAGAAACACCTTCACTGTTTCCACCTCATGGAAAATAAGATAGAAAGCAGAAACTCCCAGAAGCCCAAGGCCAGCCACGGCAAATCCCATTACACTTCCACTACCGAAGGCAACAGACAGGGCATCGGATATGTTGCTTCTTGCTGCATGGGTCGTTCTGACATTACCCATTGTAGCTGCAGTCATGCCGGCTACTCCGGCAATCATGCTGAAGAGTGCACCTGCTATGAAAGCGATGGATGTGGCTCTGTTAACCCCGAAGAACAGAAGAGCTGCTATCAGGATAACAAAAATAAAAAGAATTCTGTACTGCGTCTTGAGATAGGTCATCGCACCGGAGTGGATCATCGATGCAATTTTCTTCATCTTTTCGGTTCCCTGTGGTTTCTTCTTCACCGTAAGAAAGATAAGCCAGGCGGCAACGCCAGCCAGAATGGCTACAAGAGGGGGGAAATAATCAAACAAAAATTTCAGATTCAAAACAGCCTCCATACAACAGACTTTGTGATTTTCTCAGCACACCCTTGGGTAACAGCGTTTATTGTCCAATCGAATTACCGGGTCAACCCCATGAGTGCCTCACGGGCAGGAGCATATCCCGGATTTCTTGCAAGAGCCATTTCCCAATACATTCCCGCCGATTCCATATCCCGTCTTCTGATGCTGATGATGCCCAGGTTGTACAGTGCTTCCACGCCGTTCAGGTCTACTCCATCTTCTCTGGCGAAGGCAACCTCAACAGCCCTCAGCAAAAGAATCTCTGCCGCTGACACATCACCTTGCTGAAAATGGGCGACCCCGTCATGAAGAGCCATGTTGACTCCTCCGGACTTTACCGTGCCGGCGCTGATCAGTGCGAGACCCAACCCGATGGCAACACCAACAGGAGCAAGCAGAAGACTTCTTCCGGTGTTTCTTAGAACCCTGGGTACAAGTAATATAATCATGAAGGGCACTACAGGTAATCTGAACCTGGCAGTAACAAAAAATGGCAATATCCCCACCGCAAGACAGGTAACCCAGAGAAGTAGGCGTTTCTCCCGTTCGACAAGCCTCCCTGCGAAGATGGCTCCGGGTATTATCAGCCAGATCAGAAGACCGGAAACGGGTAAATACGGCGAGCCTGCAAGAATCTTCAGTACCGGTGAATAGCTGCCGAAATAGTAAACATCGTAGTTGCCTGGTATGGCAACCGGAGAAATCAGGTAAATCAGTTTTCTCCCCGTCAGTGCAAGAAAGCTGGCAGGATGATCTGTTATGTGATCAATTGTTTTATGAGTCCACCAGGAAGAAACTTGTGAGGGGAGAACCTCATCCTCAAAAGGAGCGTAACTTGCCGCCCACACATTATCTAAACAAGATAATGAATCGGAAGGTACCCCTGAACCACGCGGCGCAAATGCAGTAAAACCGTCAGCCTCAGGTCCGCTTCCGATGTAAAGGTTAATGCCCCCCTGACTGGATATTACAGTGGCACCGTCTCCGTGGGCAAAGTTCACCGCCCAGACAAGAACCACTGGAACCAGCAGCATCCAGCTACTTTTCCAGGCCCTGCGATAAAGAATCAGCGCAAGAGGGAAGAGCAGTACAGCCCCTGGGCGGGTAATGGCTGCCAATCCGAGAACAAGCCATCCCATGGGATCCGATTTCTCACGGTCAAGCAGAAAAAAAGAAAAAAGCAGCAGAAAAATGTACAAAGGTGTTATAAGCAGAGTCGTACTGTAAAAAAGGTTAACTCCGTAAAACATCCAGATCGAAACTGCTGCCAGCGAAGCAATTCTCCCGGCTCTGTCGTAAACAATACGGTGGACGATGTGAACCGAGAAAATACTGAAAAGAAGGCTGAGCAGTATACCGGAAAGCGGAGAGCCGCCGCTGAGAAGGTAAACAAATCCAAGCACCATGGGGTATAGAGGTGCCCTGAAATACGGGGCATAAATGAAAACATCACCACCTGCTATCTCCCCTGCCCATACATCATGCCATGATGCATCAACCACCGGGTAATCCCCCAGGGGAGAACGAAGAATGGGAATTGCGGTTACTGCCCAGAGAATGAGAAAAACGGTTATCACTGCAAAGCTGTCTTTTCTGGGCATCAGTGTATTCTCTCTGCAATGCATGTTGTCGAATATCCCTTTACAAGGGGAACAATTTCCACTTCCCCACCGTTCCCGATAACAATTTCCGCCCCGACCACCTGTTTGACAGTGTAGTCTCCCCCCTTCACCAGAATATCAGGAAGGATTTTCCTTATGAGCTCCAGCGGGGTGTCTTCGGAAAATGGGATCACGCAATCCACAGATCTGAGACTGGAAAGAATTGCTGCACGACTTTCCAGCGGTTGTATTGGTCTGGATGGTCCTTTCAGCCTTGCTACAGAATCATCGCTGTTCAAGCCGACGAAAAGGCTGTCACCCATCTCCCTGGATTTCTCCAGAATTTCAAGGTGGCCCGGATGAAGAAAATCAAAACACCCGTTGGTAAACACTATCTGCTTCCCCTGCTCACGCAATTTGCAGGCAAGAATGACAGCATCTTCAGCTGTAGTAACCGGCGCTCTTCTCGTGTAATTACTCATAACCTGCCAGCCTCCCTGATGATATCTTCGGGTTTTACCGCATAAACCCCCGGTTCGGCACACGCGGCAGCGGCAGAAAGATTAGCAAGTTGGGCGGCATCAATCACAGCCATTCCACACCCCCCCGCAAGACCCATAACGGCAATAACCGAATCACCGGCACCCGATACATCAAATACGTGTCTGGCAACAGTGGGAATATGTTGCGGCAAATTACCCTGCCCGTATACAAGCACCGAACCAACGGATCCGAGAGTAATGAGAACAGCTTCAGCAGAAAGACGCTTCTGTATTTCCCCTGCAGCATCTATAGCCTTGTCCACTCCATCAATGCTTGTACCAAGTGCGTAACCGGCTTCATGTCGATTGGGTTTAAAAAGGCTGCAGTGGGTGAAATCCCAGAAGTTTCTGATCTTGGGGTCAACCGCCACATACATTTTTCTGTCAATCGCACTACCGGTGATGTGTTCTATGATTCCAGGAGCGAGAACGCCCTTGTCGTAATCTTCCAGAATAACTGCATTGACAGTATCCATAGCAGAATCAATTCCGGATCTCAATAAAGCTTCAATGGCAGGAGAAAGGAAATGGGTTTTCTCCCTGTCAATCCTCATGAGCTGCTGGTTTCTCCCCATAATCCTTGTCTTCACGGTGGTTGGTCTGCTGCTGTCTGAAACCACTGCCTCTATATTCACACCGGCATCAGAAAGAAGTCCCAGAAGGATTTCGCCATTTCTGTCATGACCCACAACACCAGCCATGATTGGCTTGCCGCCCAGAGAAAGTACATTCAACGCTACATTCGCAGCTCCTCCGGGGATTCTTCTTTCACAACCGTCCCCCAGAGCAACAACCGGAACGGGAGCCTCTGGAGAGATTCTTGAGACAATCCCCTCGAGGTAATGATCCAGGACTAGATCACCTACAACCAGTATTCTTTCCCCTCTGAAGTTCCTGAGAAGACTTTGCATATCCTTGTCGGGTATCAATATTGCCTCCAAACCTTGACCAGAGCCTGAGTTCGTACAATGCTAGGAGCGTGTCTCCCGGATAATGAAACAAAACGGTAACGATGGAGATAAAATAATGGTTAAACAAAGACCACGCATCAATGTCAAACCTGAGGATACAGACGGCACCTACAGCAACCTGGTACTTGTGGCCTTCTCAAGGGCTGAATTTGTGTTGGATTTTGCAAGAATAATGCCCGGGGCTTCTGCTGCCAGTCTGAAATCCAGAGTGATAATGTCCCCGCATGCAGCCAAGGCATTTGCAGAACAGCTTTCAAAACAGGTTAAAACCTACGAAGCAAAAAATGGAACTCTGGCAGATTCCAGGGAACAGAACGCTATCGGCTTCAATACACCGGGCAATGAAGACTAAGCTCACGAGAGTCGAGAAAACCGGCAGAATAGTGCTTGCTCTTCTGGTGGGCACACTGATCTGGGGTGCGGCGATAGATGATGAAGCTTTTTCAGTTGAGGTTGAGCTTCCACTTGTTCTTGAAGCAGCAGAAGGGTATGTGGTACTGGGTGACCGCAGTGATTCTGTTATGGTCAAGCTCACTGGCTCCGGTCTGGAAATGCTCAGCCATCAAATAAGCTTCCCGTTGTCCGGGATAAACCGAAGTGTTCAGATCAGTGGAATTCAATCTTTCCCAGCAAGCATAACTCTTGGCCTGAGAACATCAGATATTCATCCTCAGGGTTCTGTGGTTGTCTCTCGGCTGATACCTGACCATATCACTTTCACCATAGATACTGTAATCAGCCGCGAGCTTCCGGTCTCTGTGCTGTCTTCCGATGGGATTCCATTCAGGTTTCGTTTTGTTTCCGTAGAACCAGACTGCATCACAGTCACTGGTCCGTCTTCAATAGTACTGTTAATGGATAGTGTAGCCACGGAAGCCGTTAGTATCAGTTCCGGGCACGTCACTGCATCACTTGCTTTCAGTAGCGAAATGGTTGCATACTCGGAGGGTTTGGTGCAGATTCGGATTTATGAGCCAGCGGTGTCAGCTGCAATTCCGGACTGATGATCAAATGGGTTGTTGACAGAGAGAGAGAAAGAGTCGTAAATTAGTGCGAATGCTTGTGGGAAAACTTGAAACACTGATTATTACCAATTCCTTCGGGGGGATCTAAATGGGTTCAAAGGTTCTTGTGAGAGTGCTGATTGTACTCCTGGCTGTTTTGCTTATTTTCAGAATTAACCAGCGGGTTGAAATGTACAGAATTCCTCGCGAGTGCTGTAGAGTTCAAATGTATAACCTTTCCAAGGTCAATATAGATCACATGTACATGAACGAAGGTTCTCCTGCTCCCACCCTTGATTCCCTTCTTGCCTATGGCGCTTTTTCCGACACCATGGGAGTCTGCCCCTCACTTCGTGCAGCTGGTTTCCCCGATTCCACGTATCATTACGATGCCAAGCTTGCTCTGGGAACTCAATTTGCCATTTCCTGTCCCAATCATGAGAGGCATGGAGGCGTTGTGGGTGGTCTTATCGAACAGGATTTCCCTGACTCACTGTTCATGGAAGCTGACTGGATGGAAACATTCTCCAGATTACCCTTCCCTCAGTACGCCCAGAACAAAAGAGTTGAGGTTTCAAGATCTGCTCTTATCAGAGTCAGTGAAGAGCAGGCCTCATATCTTGCAGGCAGGTATCCTGCAATAATCAAACCAACTGATGTGGAAAACCTGGAAGTAAATGTTTTCGAACTTTCCGATCCGCTGGGTGGCGAATATGTATTTGAAATCCTGGAAGACACAGAGCTTACCTTCTGGGAGAACCCTGACGGCAGAGGGCGTGCCAGAGGCGATTCCATAAACGTACAGACATGGGTTTTTGTGGCATACACCACATCCGATCCCGACACCTCAAGGGTGGAAGTACGTTACCAACAGCCTGTGAACTTCCCCAGCAGAGCTGATGGCGCCGTTGCCGGTGATAACGATGACATATCGATTGTACGCCTCTGGGACCGTACGGAACTGGGTTATCTGAAAACAGAATGCAGAGAAGTTGACCTGGTAAATCCCCCCAGATGGGAGATGCTTATGGAATATTACGGTACCCCGGAAGAGGAAGAATAGATCCAGAGTAACTGCAATACCCCGGAAGAGGAACAACTACACTCTTCCGGGGTATGTTTTTGTATATTGCCCAATCATAATCCTTAACAATGACATACAACGTACAACGTACAACACAAATAGATGGAGGCTCTAGAATGAAATCCTTTGAAGGAGTTGAAAATCTTGCTGCTGCAAGCACCAATCAGTACAAGCTCGCACTGGCCATGGCAAAAAGGGTTCGCGCACTGAGAGACGGTGCCCCCTGTCTTGTACCCGAGATCAACAATCCCCAGCAAAACGCGGTGAAGGCTGCAATGGCTGAATTCGCCAGGGGGTTGATATCTTACACCACAGCTGAAGATCAGCATATTGACCAAGGAGTAAACAGGTAATGAAAAAATTTCTAAGCCTTTCTTTAATTGCTCTGTCACTCATCATAGCCGGTTGCGGGTCTGCACCTCTCGGCGCAGAGGATGTTGCCAGAGTTGGTGAAATGGTAATTACAATGGAGGATATTGATTCTGAAATATTGAGAATCCCTCCATATCAGCGTACTTCTTTTGAAACTCTTCGCGGCAAGAGAGCCCTTCTTGACCACATCATTGAGCGGGAACTGCTTCTTCTCGCCGCCAGAGATGAAGGTCTCGCAGAGGATTCAACTGTTCTCGCCATGGTAGGAAGCGCCGAACAACAGGTGAATGAGGTTAGAACAAGAGCCATGGGTCAGGTTTTCTACCAGACAATGATAATTGAGTCCATTGAGATTCCCGATTCTCTTGTTGTGGATTACTACGATGGAAACATACAGCAGTACAGGAACGATCCCGTGGCAATGGTTTCACACATTCTTGTTCACTCCGATGAAACACTTGTGGAAGCACAGGCACTTCTTGATGGCGGTATGCCTTTTGATTCAGTTGCCATCCAGCTCAGTGAGCATTCTGCCACGGCACCCCTGGGAGGAAGTATTGGCTGGACCGGTGAAAGACTTGAGATCCCGTTTGTAGGTGAGGATCGGGAGCTTCTTTCTCTTCTTCTCAGCACCGAGCCAGGTACAATTCTTCCTGCTTACGAGACCAATCTGGGAACGCACATATTCATGGTACTTGAGCAGAAGCCGGAATCCTACGACTCCCTGGACGAGGTCAAAGAATCAATTGAAGATATGCTGAGACCAGCCCTTGTTAATGATTACTTCAGAAATATCTTCATGCCCGGTCTTCACGATACATATGGAGTAACTGTAAATGATACCCCGGTAGACGGAGTTTACGCAGTGATCGACGAAACCTCGATTACAGAGGAACAGATACTCGCTGAGCTGGAAGCCATCCCGCCTTACCAGAGAGCCAGCTACGAGACACCAGAGGGCAAACAACTGATTCTTGAGAGCATGATTGAAAAAGAGCTTATAAGACTTGCTTCAATCGAAGCAGGACTTGACCAGGACAGTTCGGTTGTCGCCCAGGTTGAACAAGCCCAGAAACAGGTTGAAGAGACTATGAAGGGTGCTCTTATTCAGGAGTACTACCAGCGCTATATCGTAGAAACTGCTGAAGTCGCAGAAGAAGATATTACTGCCTATTATGAAGATCACACTGGAGATATCTACCGTCAGCACGCTCAGATACAGGTTTCTGCCATCGTATCCGATTCTGATCAGGAGATGAATGAGGTTCTTGCTGCTCTTGAACAGGGAATGACTTTCGAAGACGCAGCTTCACAGTTCTCCAGCCACTCGCCGACCTCCGCTAATGGCGGCGACCTTGGTTGGGTTCCCATGAATGCTCCCGTTCCCTACATCCTGGAAGACCTTGAGTTCGCAGAGGAAATGTACATCGCAGAATCCGGCACTGAATTCGGACCTGTACGCACAAACCTCGGTGTTACCCTTTTTAAGATTACTGACAGGCTTGAGGATGGTGTGAAACCTCTTTCAGAAGTCCGGGAGTCGATTCAGGCTGCTCTGAGACCTGGAATTGTCAACGACTATCTTTACAACACTGTGTTCCCTCGACTCAGAGAAAAATATGTAGTTGAAATCAACGAAGCGGCTTTCCTGCCTTCGGTATCTATTGGAGCCGACAGCCTTATGACCATGGCTCAGGGATCAATGGGTACTGACCCGGAGACTGCTGTTGTCTACTTCAAGCTCTTCCTTGACAGATATCCCGAGAATGAAAGATGTGACCAGGCGCAGTTCCTTATTGGTTTCACCTTCAGTGAACAGATGAAGGATTTCGACTCAGCCAGAGGTGCATTCCGTGTTCTTGTTCAGGAATATCCAGAGTCTGAACTTGCAGATGATGCAGAGTGGATGATTGAAAACATGGAAATACCTATCGAGGATTTTATTCCCATAGACGTGGACGTACATGTTGAGGAACACGCAGGAGAATAGTACAGGTCTTCCTCTTTTCGGGGGTCCCAATTCAGGGACCCCCTTTCTTGTTGCAATTCCCTGCACTTGAAATGATATTCCTACTGTAATGTCAGGCATCAACTGTGACCTCTTGCAGACCCTGTAATGCCTCTGTAGAGGTACAGTCGGCGCGAAGTGACCGGAACTTGGAGGCACCTCTCACGTGAGTGCGGCGCACCGGGTTGCTTTACAATCTTCCAACATTTGACGCGTGACATAACGCTGAATACAATTTTCATGACAACTCTGGGGGTGTTCTTTTTTGAAATTCAGATATCTTTATGCTGCACTTTTCGTGCTTCTTGTGTTTGCTGGTTGCCAGACCGGCGTAGGTGAGGATTCAACTGCATCCGAAAAAGCTGCTCTTGCCGAAAGAAAACTTCATGATGGTGATTCTGAAAGAGCATTGGAGCTTTTCAATTCTGCCCTGGAGGATGAAGCCTCCAATCCCGACGCTCCCCTCTGGAGTATCGGTGTAGCGGAAAGCCTCTTTGATCTTGGCAGAAAAGAAGAGGCTCTGACTGTTGTGTCTAGATACACAGCATCATCGAACCCGGTGGTAAAAGCGAGAGCACTTCTCCTGAATGCCCGGATAGAAGCAGCATCGTCGCCATCCTCAGCATTAAATACTCTGGCTTCAGCGAACATCGAGAATCTTGACGCAAACAGGGTCCAGGCAGCCGTTGAACTCTGCCGGGAACAGCTTTGTAACGTCAGAACCGATGTACTGGCAGGCTATAGAGAAAAAGGATGGCTGGAACTCTATGTGCTTCTCGAACTTGAAGAGCGATTTGCCGCCACCGGCGAAATATCAAGAGCAGCATTGTACGGTGAAGAAATCGACAGGCTTTACCCGGGTGCACACAACACCTGGGGTCGACCGGATTACAGTCAGTCCGGGAGCGCAAGTTATACATGGATAGCAATGCTGATGCCCCTTTCAGGTGAAGGCTCTATCTATGCAAAACAGGTATCACAGGGTGCTCATCTGGCATTTGACCGGTTTTCAGAAATGCACTCTGATGCCCCGGAACTTGTTGACTTCAACACTCGAGGTGATTCAACGCGACTCATCGAGCTCATGCAGTCACTTGCTGACAATCCTTCATGTGTTGCCATTCTGGGACCGCTTACCAGTTCATCAACACTTTCTGCCGCATCCATAGCAGATAGGGAGGGGATTCCTCTTCTCTCCCCCACTGCAACTTCCAGTGATGTTGATAACATCGGCAACCCTGTGTTCAGACTGGTGGTAAGTGGAGGGAACCAGGCTGCTGCGGTGGCGGAATACGCAGTAAGACACCAGGGCTTCACCCGTTTTGGTGTAATCTATCCCTATACCGCACAAGCCTCAGGAGAAGCTGAACAGTTCAAAGCAGTGGTTGAGAGAATGGGAGGATCTGTGGTTGCTTCACAGGGATACCAGCCGGGAGACACTGATTTCAGATCTCAGATAACCTCGTTGAAAGCTTTTTCTCCTCAGGCAGTTTTTCTTCCGGTATCCGCATGGGATGCTGTTCAGATTGCACCGCAGCTGAAATTCTACCATCTTGAAGTGCCCCTTTTCGGTACTTCCGGGTGGGACAATGATCTGCTTCTCCGGCACGGTGGAGAGTATGTTGAAGGTGCAATTTTTACCGTTGCATTCGGCCTCAACTCCCTCTATCCGGAAACTGCCCGATTTGTGTACAATTACAACAGAATCTACGGAGAGGAACCCACTGCAATTGCAGCTCAGGGATACGATGCAGCAAGCATGCTGCTGAATGCCTGGGAACAGGTATCAAATCCCACCAGAAGCATAATTTCCAGAAAGCTGTCCACCATGGGTCCCTGGCATGGAGCCTCGGGAAGATGTATTCTGGGAAGCGATACCGAGACAAGAATCTCATGGCCCATGATGACAGTAATTGACGGGGAGATCCTTGGGATCGAGTAACAAATATACGGGAAGCTACTGGGGTATTGATGTAGGAGGCACCTGTGCAAAAATCGGTTGCATAACAAACGGTGTTTTCAGAATTGTTGATACGTTTTCCACCGGTGAAAACTGTCACCCGACCGGTTTACTGGAGAGAATTTCAGAACTCATCCTGTCAGAGGATGCAAGACCGGCAGCGGTGGGTCTTGGTACCGCCGGGCTTATTGATCGACCCGCCGGCGGAGTAATCAGGTTCAGCCCGAATCTGCCGCTATGGAATGGAATTAACGCAGGAGAAATCCTCAGAACGTATCTGGAAGTCCCAGTTGCTGTTGACAATGATTGCAATGTTTTTGCGATCGGTGCAATCAACTCAGAGCAGATACCATCTGAAGGACTCTGGCTGTTCATCACTCTTGGTACAGGCATCGGAGGAACAATAATCAACCAGGGCAGTATTATTTATGGAACTGGTTACTCTGGCGAATTCGGCCATTCCACAGTGCGAGAGGGTGGAATTCCCTGCCCTTGCGGCTCAGACGGCTGCTGGGAAAGATACGCCGGTAAGAAAGCTATGGAATGGTACTACACAAGACTCACCGGAAAGAAGGCATCTTCCCGGGAAATGTCACTTCTGGCATCGCAGGGAGAAATACCCGCCATGGAAGCTTTCAGGGAGTACGGAAGATGGATAGGAATCGGACTAGCCAATCTGGCAAATTGTTTTTCTCCAACGGGCTTTTTTGTCGGCGGAGGGCTGTCTGCCACAATGAACCACTTTGAAGCATCTGCCATGCAGGAATACAGAAAACGCTGCAAACACCAGTGGAATGTCTCTCTCCTCGAAGATTCACCATCCGCCGGAGCATTCGGAGCTGCATCAATGGCTCGTAAGCAATGTTGAGTATATGCCTTCTTCTGCTGCTTTCCCAGCCTGACACAACAGGTATCGAGCCAATGAAGTCAATGGCATACGGTGCAGACTCTCTTGTGTTCAGCATAGCAGACGAAGATATGATATTAATCGGCTCCGCTTCCCTTCAACACAAGCAAATGAGTATTGCCGCAGACACTATCATGTACCTGTCAACAGAGGAGATTGTCCAGGCCACAGGTAGTGTTGAACTTGCTGACGGTGGGAATGATGCCACTGGAACTGCGCTTATCTATCACATCCCGACAGCCACAGCCAGAACATTCTCCACAATCTCATTTTATGACAACGCGCAATACAACAGTGAAACAGTTACCATGCTCAGCAGGGATGAATTCAACCTTACCAATGTAATTTTTACCTCCTGTGAAAAGGATACTTTCGACTACTACTTCTGGGCTGAAATGATGAAGGTCTATCCCGATGACAAGGCTGTAGCCAAACCGGTTATTCTCTATGTGCAGGATACCCCTGTCTTCTGGCTTCCCTACGCGGTGTTTCCCATCAGAAGAGGCAGGTCCTCCGGTTTCACAATTCCCACCCTGGGGTCCTCTTCCCGCGACGGCAGATACATAAGAAAGATAGGGTACTATTTTGGTTTCTCCGATTACATTGACCTTCTGATCAGCTCAGATCTCATGGAGAAAACCAGATTTCAGGTCACCATGACAGAAAGACACAGTCTACGCTATGTGATGAACGGACGAAGCAGGATCCAGTGGCGTCGCCAGTTTGAGAACAGTCGGGACAGGTGGCTTATTGAGTCATCCCACACACAGGAACTTCCCGACGGAACAATGGTTCGCCTTACCGGAAATTTCGTCAGTGACAGGTCGTATCTTGAGGAAACTCAGCAGAACCCACAGGACAGAATGGAAGGACAGCTCAGATCGTGGCTCTCTCTTTCACGAAATATCGGCCGGGGAAGTGCCCAGGTTAACATTGAATACACCGAGTATCTGCATGCTCTGCCTGACACGATCGATCATGAAGTTCTTTCTGAATTGAGTGCTCCCGACATAAGGTACAACCATCCATCAGCACCGGTGTTCAGCACGCCATCAGACCCTGCCAACCAGCGCATCTGGCACAGCCTTTACTGGAATTTCAATTCTCACTACCTTACCGAAAAAACAGAATGGGAAGATTCCTCTCTCTATAATGCAGGTCTGAGAATGTCAACCAGCTTGAGTGGCTCAAACCGCCTGGGAGGCATTCTTGCCTTATCACCCTGGCTGAAAACAACCGGGACTATGTACGACAGAGACCTCCAGGGACACAAGTTGCCGGGCTGGCTTCACAATTCTATTGGCCTTTCCCTCTCAACGGATATTTATGGAATGTTCTCTTCTCACTTTGCAGGATACTCGGTTCTTCGCCACACAATCTCTCCATCTGTTTCAACAAGCTGGGCACCGGATCAATACCTCGCCACAGATGGAAACTTTCATGAAGCTGAAGATGCCGACTCTCTGTACTACCGATTCAGCGACTTCTCTCTACCATCCTCAGGAACAGTTGTTACTTTCTCTCTTCTTAATGTGCTTGAAGGTAAAAGACTCAAAAGAGGTATTATTGACAAAACGACTCTTGCCGAATTGTCACTTACTTCAAGCTGGAGTCCGGACCGGGAAGAGAAAGAATTCACACCGGTCAGCGCCAGTTTCAACCTGACCCCTGCTCAGTGGATTTCCTCCAGAGTCAACGGCTCATACAACACCTACACGGGAAGAGCTCAGGATCTTTCCTTCACAACGGGCATTCAACTTTCAGGAAATGATCCCACAATGCAGCCGGATTCGGGTTTCATTCTGACACCGCTTTCCTGGCGACTAAACCTTTCGCATAGCTGGAGACCGTCTTTGTACAGTGAAAACGACGATCTGAACAAGCTGAGATTAACCGTAAATATTGATCTTACCACAAGGTGGGCACTAAATTATAGAGCTTATTATGATATCACTGATGACACATTTATAAGTCAGCATTATTCTATAGTGCGCGATCTTGACAGTTGGGAAGCAATATTTACCCGGCATGTCTCTGATATAGATTCAGGCTTTTATTTCCGAATTAACATCAAGGCTTTCCCTGATATAAAGGTGGAGCAGCACACAAGTAGTTTTTAATGATTTTCAGGGGACACTTGACAAATAGCTTTCACTGCTCTAATGTAAACGTATCACTGTGTTTTTGTGTCGTTAAACAAGTAGAAAGGGGTTCAGGCTTGAACAAGAAAGAACTTATCGGATATGTTGCTGAAAATGCCGATCTTTCCAAGAAAGATGCAGCTGCAGCAGTTGATGCCTTCATTGACGGAGTAAGCGGTGTAATTGAAAAGGGAGACAAGATATCTCTTATCGGTTTTGGCACATTCGGTGTTAAGGAAAGAGCAGCCCGCGAGGGAGTCGTTCCTGGAACCAAGGAAAAAAGAATGTACGCCGCCAAGAAAGTTCCATTCTTCAAAGCTGGAAAAGCACTGAAGGATAAAGCGCTTTAGTACGAATCAGGTTTATCAGCGGGGAGGGTCATAAGGCTCTCCCCGCTTTTGTATATTAGAGTTATGAAATGGTCAGCCATCATTACGACTTACAACAGCGATCAGGTAATAAGCAGGGTACTTGAGTCTCTGTTTGCTCTTCCGTACGGGGAAAAGCCTTCTGAGGTGGTCATTGTAGATAATGCCTCATCAGACAACACTATCGATATAATTGAATCTTGTAATCTGCCTGTAAGAACAATATTGAACCGACAGAACCTTGGGCTTTCAAAGGCAAATAATCTCGGAGCAGCTCTTGCCGGAGGAGACAGTCTTTTTTTCCTGAACCCGGATGTTGAAATTCTCCCCGGTGCCATTACAGCTTTACTGGAATTCCAGGAAGAACATCCCCTTGCAGCTATTATCGGACCTGCAATGGTTGATGAGGATGGTGTGAGGCAGTCAACGGCAAGAACCTGGCCAGGCCCACTGGTTATTGCATCCAGAAGAACTCTTCTGGGAAAAACCAGATGGGGCAGAAGAATATCTTCTGACCACATGGGCCGTTTCAATTCTTCCAGCCTTCCTTCTAAACCCAACTGGCTGGTGGGAGCAGCAATGTGGTTGACTCCCGCTGGTCGCCGGAAGGTCGGCCTGATGTCCGAAAACTATTTCCTTTATTTTGAAGATGTTGAGTGGTGCTGGAGAGCATGGAAGACAGGTATGGAGGTATGGTTTGAACCCAGAGCGGAGATCAGTCATGTGTGCCGACGGGAGAGTGCTTCCGGGGGCAGCACGCTCAACTACCACCTGAAAAGCATGCTCCGGTTCATGGTTACACATCCTGCTGTTCTTCTGGGTGCGGGTCCAGGAGGCAGCGGGTGAAGCAAAGAAATCTGCAATTGCTGCTTCCGCTGACTGATATTGCACTTGTTACCGTAATATTCATGGGTGGATTCTGGTTGAGGCACTCGCTTCTTGCTGAGATCATGGGCTCTGATTTCAGACTCTCTGTCTATCACTATTTCTTAACCGGCCTGGTTCTCGGTTCGGTACAAGTAGCTTTCATGGCAGTATTCAGAGTATATCGGCGGGAATTCGGTCTGGGGATGATCGAAGAGGTAGCAGGGATTATAAGAGGTGCCCTTATGGCTGTACTCTTTACCCTGGCAACAACTTTCATCACCAGGCAATTGCTTTTTTCAAGATTCGTTCTGGTCTTTTCATTCCCCGCCTCAGCTCTTCTCCTGAGTTTCTGGCATTCACAATTCAGGAAGCTCAGCAGCAGAACCGGTACTCCTTCAAGGGTTCTTTTTCTAGGCCTTTCTGATCATGCACGACAATTGGGCGGGTTCATGGAAAAGAGAGCGCAGGTCAACTACATTGTTGTTGACTATCTGGATCCGGTCACACCAACCGAAGAGATAGCAGCATTGATAAGAGAAAAGAATGTTCACGAACTTGTGGTTGCAGACCATTCCATTTCTTCGGAAAAACTTTCCTCTGTTATTCTTACCTGTGAAAAACTCGGGGTCCAGTACAAAATCGCAGCAGACATATTCGCCCTTGTCAGCCTTACAGCAAGAGTTGCCCACATGGGGGGAACAACACTGATTGAATCTGTACCCGCCCCACTCTCAGGCTTGAGTCTGGTGTTGAAACGAGTCATTGATTTGCTTCTTACTTCCATACTCTTTGTCCTGCTCTCCCCTGTTTTCCTTCTCACGGCACTTGCAATTGTTGCTGATTCAGGTTTTCCTGTCTTCTACAGGCAGACCAGGCTGGGCAGAGGCAATGTACCTTTCAGAATGCTCAAATTCCGTTCAATGCGTATAGGAGCCCACGACGAGAAGACAGCACTTTCCCACCGGAACGAATCAGAGGGACCATTGTTCAAGATCAGAAATGACCCTCGAATAACAGGCACGGGGAAATTCATTCGAAGATGGTCCATAGACGAGCTTCCACAACTGTTCAACGTAATGTCCGGCAAGATGAGCCTTGTTGGCCCCCGTCCACCGCTTCCGGAGGAAGTTGAGGAATACAGCAGAAGAGACTTCAAAAGACTTCACACAATTCCAGGAGTCACAGGAGTGTGGCAGATATCAGGCAGAAGCAATCTGGGGTTCGATGAAATGGTAAAACTTGATTTGTACTATGTTGACAATTGGTCTATATGGATGGATCTTGCAATTCTGATGCTTACTCCATCAGCTGTGGTTGACGGCTCCGGAGCATACTGAGACAGCCGGGCAAAACCCGGCTGTCTATCGCAATCTAAATGGGGAGTCCTGCAGTAAATTCGTCCACAGTAGCTTTCACTGTAGCAACTTCTGACTGCAGATTATCCGATACTGCCTGCATCTCAGCTCTGACTCCAACAAGCTCGTTCCTCAAAGCGTCCACCTCTGCCTGAAGAGCCTCAAGTTCAGGATCAGTGTCTCTGAGTTCTTCCAGTTTAAGTGAAAGCTCGTCCAGAACAGCCAGGTCAGGAATCATATCCCTGAGAGCATCGGTCTCACTGAGAAGACCATCAAGCTTCAATTGAATTTCATCAAGCAGCTCCATGCCGGGGATCTCAAAGTCCGGTATCTCAGTTTCCGGTACATCCGGCACGCTGGGAACACCGAACGCCAGAGCCAGGCCCGCAATGAGTGCAAGCAGATAAATTGATCTCATACATCCTCCCTTTTTGTAACCCTGTATTCCTCTTCGAAGCAATATATAATACAAGGATGAAGTGTGTTCGCAAATGCAGAAAATACTTGAACATTTGACACATATCACAGATTTATGACCCTTATCTGATTGCCTGTCTTGCTTATAGGATAGGCATCCAATATGCTACCGTGTCAAGCGTTGGAAAAATTAACTCAACCGAAAGGATAATGCAATGAGACTGATACCGGGAAATACAATCGCCGAGGAAACAAAGGGAACAGACAAGCTTACACTGGTTGACTTCAGTGCAGACTGGTGCGGCCCATGCAAGATGCTTCACCCGGTACTTGATAAGCTTACCAGTGAACTCAGTGAAAAGGTAAACTTCCTTACAGTGGACATCGACAAGGACCCGGCAGCTGCCAATCAGTTTGGTGTCAGAGGCGTGCCTACAATGGTGGTATTCCACGGCGGAAAAGAAATTGATAGAATGGTTGGATTCAGAGACAAGACTTCACTGAAGAGAGACCTTGAAGCCCTTGCAGTTGGAACACTGGGATAATGAGTTTCAAGGTTGAAATTGGATTGGTTGACAGCGGAGCTGGAGAAAACGCAGCTTCCTCTTCTTATCAGCTTGTTATTGCAGGCGGCGGCCCCGCCGCTCTTTCCGCAGCCATTTATGCTGCCAGGTACGGGATAAAGCATGTGGTTCTTGAAAGCTGGAAACCGGGTGGGCAGGCTGCCCTCACGGCAGAGATAGAGAACTATCCCGGTTTCGGCCTGATTGCAGGATCTGATCTTACCGGTGCGATGAAAAAGCAGGCACTTGAAGCAGGGGCTGTTTTCCGGATGGAAACTGTGGAAAGTGCCACAGAGAAAAACGGAAAGATACTGGTAAAAACAGACTCTTCTGAGTACACGGCAGATTATCTTATCATCGCCACCGGTGCTGCTCCTGCAACTCTCGGAGTTCCGGGAGAAGATAAGTACTACGGGCGCGGAGTGAGTTTCTGTGCCACCTGCGATGCTCCTTTCTTCAAAAACAAGAGGGCCATTATAGTAGGCGGAGGCGACAGTGCCGTGAAGGAAGCCCTTCACCTCACACATGTTGTCTCCCGGCTTGGTCTTGTACACCGCAGAGACAAGCTTCGTGCAGAACCGTATCTTGCAAAAAAACTTATAGAGCATGAAAAAGTAACCACCTACTGGAATTCTCATCTGGTAGAGATCATCGGGGATGATCAGGGAGTTACAGCTGTTATTCTCGACACTCCTGAGGGAAGAAAGCATATAGACACCGACGGTGTTTTTTTGTATGTAGGCACAATACCTGCAACAGAGCCCTTTGCATCACTGGTGGAACTGGACGGAAATAGAGCAGTTATTACCAGAAACATTGTGGGAACATCCAACCCAAGAGTGTTTGCTGCGGGAGATGTAACAAACAACGGATTCAGACAGGTTGTCACGGCGGTGTCCGAGGGAGCAAGAGCCTCTGCAGCCGTATTCGAACTGCTTGAAAATGAAGCATAAAGAGAGGTAACAAATGCCACTGCTGTCAGATAAAGACAGAGAATCGATAAGAGGCCACTTTGACCTCATGACAGAGGATGTCACGGTAACCCTTACAAAGGCTCCCGGTGAATGTGAGACAGAGACCATGCTCACAGAACTCAGCGAACTTTCGTCCCGGCTCACTCTGGACATCGTGGAATCAAAAAAGGAAAGCACCATGCTTCCGTCACTGAGTATCGGAAACACAGGAAGGCTTCTCTTCAGAGGCACGCCATCCGGATACGAGTTCAGCAGTCTTCTCACCGGAATCATTGATTCCGGCAGAACCGGGAAAACTCTTTCTGATGAAACAATGGCTTTTCTGGACGACCTGCAGGAGGATCTTCACATCAAAGTGTTTGTAACCCCCACCTGCCCCCATTGTCCGCCGTCGGTAATTCTCGCCCATCGAATGGCTGCCTATTCAGACAGAGTGACTGCTGAAGCCATTGAGGCCAATGAGTTCACTGATCTGTCCATGAAGTACCAGGTCCAGGGTGTTCCAAGAACAGTGATAAATGAAACATATGCCGTAGAAGGCTCACAGCCGGAATCATATCTGGTTGAAGGGCTGAAGAAACACATGAAAAAAGAGAAGCAGCCCTGATGGTTCTCTTGATCCTTGCTCTCACATCCGGCTGGAGTCTGTCTTTTCCGGGAAGCAATAACGGTTTTCTTGAACCGAGGTTATTCTTTCAGCCGGATGAAGATCAATTCATTTATACTGAGATTCAAGATCAGGTAACCATAGTAAAGTATGGACCTGTTACCTTCGGAGTTGGCCTTTCAGTGGATACCTACATGGGAACCAGCAGCAAAGAATCAGACATCGCTTTCAATGTATATGGAGGCCACTGGAACATAAGAGGCTTCTTTGGTGTTGACTACAACAACCTGCTCTTTTCCCTGTTCACAGACCATGAATGCTTCCACAACATCGACATGGCTGACACCAGCGGCCAGTACATGAACAACCTGAAACTTGGCGTTGAAAACCATATAAATGTCAGAATGGAAGACACAGCAATCTTCATGCCTGCAGGATCAATCCCTAACTACAAGGCCAGTGTGGGGTTCTATCGTCCCACTGGTGCAACATTCCAGAAAGGTCACATCTTCGACTGGTCTCTGCACGGGAACATGGATTACCCTCTGTTGTCAGCCCGTGAGATGATCTATGGCACCATCTGGCGCTCTGATCTTTATTTCCATCTGGATGGAGGCACAAGCAGCAGACATTCAGGAGAGATCTACGGCAGACATCACACCGACAAAGGCGACATCGTCATCTTCTTCCGGCATTACCTGCATGATACCCAGCCGATCAGATCCCTGAAAGGCGAAACCTGCTTCGGTGTGCGATTTGAGTGGTAACTACGAGCTTACAATACATAACCGGTCTTCAGAATGCTTTCAAGGAATCCGCTTCTATCCTGATCTGCAACTAATAGAATTGGCTCAATCCGCTCATCAATAGAATGGCGTAATTTGTGCAGGCTTACGGAGAGATCAAGAAAATCACCCTCCAACCGATCAATCACTACTGCAACATCAAGATCACTGTGTTCCCCAGGCACTCCACAGGCATATGAACCAAACAATACAATGCGGCTTTGGGGCAGAATGGCATAAACCAATTCTGCATATTCCCGTACTATTTCTAAAGCTGTTTCTTTATCCATATCATTAATTCCTCAGTCTGGTGCAAAATACTGGTCGTTCGATCCAGCGTTAGAGATTGCATCAGTTGTTCTTTGTATGTTGGATAACGCGCTTCAATATTCAGGGGTTCCAATGTATCAAGTAAGTTTTTCTGCTCAGAAGAGAGCTTCTCATAACAGTTTGACTGCTTGGAAAGATGTGTAAGATTGTGTGATCTATGCGGCGTACTATGAACTTCAGAGACATACAACGCCTTAAGCATTTTCTCAACAACCTGATGACACATAAATCCAACATAGAGATACTTGCCTCCCTTCAGCATCAGGCGTGCCACATCAAGATCATAGTCGGCAAGATCAATCCAATATTCAATTTGCGTACTGACTTTCATAGTACTGTCACTATAGCAAATCAGAAATGAACCTGCCAGCCCGGAATTCTTCTTCAGCGAAGTGATGGATTGCGCGATCACCCGTCTCCTGCGCTTACCCTCTCAAGCCATTATAATAGGCGTATAATACGGAATAAATTTATTTTGCGGGGGTAAGACAATCTGCATTTTGAACTCATATATTGTATGCATTTTTGTATAATTCCAGACCGGCTTTTCACGTCAGAGAACAATGAATAGATCACGCCGTTCAGCGATTGATCTACTTTTTGATGCCCTGAGACCCTTAATTATCTTCACCGTCAGGAAACCCGTACTGGTTGTTACTGTTGGCCTTCTGTTTGGTGTGCTGGGTTTTTTCAGCAGCATCAACTTATCCATAGATACTGACATTTCCAACCTGCTGCCCGAGCGAAATCCCACTGTTCAGGCCATGGAACAGCTTCGCCAGACTGTTGGTGGAGAGGCGACGGCGGCTGTTGCTGTTGTCAGTTCATCCTTTCAGAGCAACAGAAGGTTTGCGGAAGACCTTATACCTGTTGTTCTTCAGCAGATTCAGCCTGATGGTGAACCGTATTTCACCAGGGTGGACTACCGAAAAAACACATCCTTCATGGAAAACAATGCGCTCTATTTTGCTACAGACTCTGAGCTTATCGGTCTGATAGATTTCCTCATTGAAATGACATCCCTGGAACATTTATTGCAACCTGCCGAGTCGAAGTTAACTATTAACACCAGTTCGTTCTTCGAAAATATCGCTGTAAATGAATATCCCATATCGGATGACAGCCTTACAATGGTGCTGCGGTTCTACCCCGCCGATGCGCAGACTGATGTAGGATACATTGAACGGGCCTTTGCAATGCTCGATTCTGTTTCAACTGCGCTTGATCCATCCGCTTATCAATCTGACATGGAAATTGTACTGGGTGGTCGCATGCAGCGGCAGATGGTGGAAATCAATGCCATAACTGACGAGGTCACCAGTTCTTTCGGTTTGGGAGTTATAGTAATTCTGCTGCTTGTTACAGGATACTTTTTTGTTAAGGCCTACTATGCCAAAGCCGGGAAAAAGAATGACATGCGAACAATTCTTCTGCTGATAACCAGAATTCCTGTTATCGCGGCGCTGATTGGAATTCCACTGATTCTTTCCCTGCTGTGGACCTTTGGCCTGGCCCAGGTTGTTTACGGCTCTCTTAACATGATGACCTCAATTCTAGGATTGATTCTGTTTGGCCTGAGTATAGACTATGGAATTCACTTTTATGCCCGTTACACTGAAGAACGTGCTGAAGGAAAATCAGTTGAGGTTTCTGTAGTTACCACATTCCAGAGTTCCGGCCAGGCGATTATGATTGCGGGGCTTACCACTGCGATTTCTCTCTTTGTTCTGATTTTTGCTGATTTCAAGGGGTTCTCTGAATTTGGTTTCATCGCATGCACAGGAATAATATTCGGGCTGGTTTCAATGCTGTTTATCCTACCGGCGCTTCTTGTGATCTTTGAACGGACATCACTTCTCTCTCTGCAGGCTGCTTCCCCACATACGAAAAAGGCTGGAGACAAGCCCTTCCCATCCGCGGGAAGCATTGTTGTGCTGGGTCTGATAACCCTTGCTGCTGCCATTGTACTGTCACCAGGAGTCTCATTCGAATACGACTTTGATACCCTTGAACCTGTTTTTGGGGAATACGAAAGCAGATATCAGGTTATCAGTCGTGTCTACCCCACCTCAAACTACAGAAACCCCGCATTCATTCTTCTTGATGATCATCAGGATGCAGCTTCTCTGCTTGACAACCTCAGAGCGAGAGTTGAAAGCGATACCACTATCCTCTCGGTTGAGGCACTTCAAGAGCGTTTTCCCGCAAATGCTGCTGAACAGGCTGAACGACTTGAATATCTGGCAGAAATCCGCCATTTGCTTGATGGCCCCTTCTTCACTCTTGCCAATACTGAAGACATGCAAAGGTTAAGGCGGGCTGCGCAGACCACCGAGCCAATTCAACTCTCAGATGTTCCCGATTATCTGACAGACATGTTTACATCAAAGGACGGGTCTCTGGGATCATTCGTAATGATCTTTCCAGAGCAGGGCCTTTCTGACGGTCGCAATTCAATTGCCTTCAGTGAAGCCATAGGAACTGTTGAACTTGAAGACGGTACAATTTACCACGCAGCTTCCATTTCACTTGTGGCAGCAGAAATGCTCCGTTTGCTGCAACTGGAAAGTCCATGGATAATAACAGCCACATTCATTCTGGTTCTTCTGCTTATGTATCTGAACTTCAGAGACATACAGCTGACCCTTCTCGCACTGATTCCGCTTATTGTGGGGATGCTGTGGACATTCCTTCTCATGGAGGCATCCGGAGTAAAACTGAATTTCTACAACATGATTGTTCTACCGGTGCTGCTGGGAATAGGAAATGATGCAGGAGTACACATTGTACACAGGTACACGGAACTTGGTCGTGGATCAATCAGGCAGGTTCTTTCCACAACGGGAAAACATGTTGCCATGGCTTCGATGACAACTATGATCGGATTTTCAGGGTCTCTGCTGAGCTCCCATCCCGGTCTGAGATCAATCGGTCATATCGCAGTGCTGGGAATCGCATCAACTCTGGTCAGCGCCCTGTTGTTCCTGCCAGCTCTGCTTCAGTTGCTGGAAAACACCAACAGATGTCCGGACAAAATCAGACGCTGACACCATACGAAAAATTGCTGCCATACTGCATATCTCAGCAGTATGGCAATCCTGTCTAATCCGTAAACGGATAATGCTGTTCACCTATAACCACCGGTGGAATCAGCCCAGGGGCCTTTCGCTGAGCAGTACCAATCCGCAATATGTTCGAGAACAGTTCAAGCGGGCGCCAGTTCCATCTGAAATCCTTCAACGGCTTTGCAATCTTTCCGTTCTCTACAAGGAATACTCCGTCCCTTGTCATACCGGTAAGCTTCATTGTTTTCTGGTCTACAAACCTGATGTACCAGAATCTCCTGATGAGAATTCCTTTGTCTACACCAGCCACAAGGTCTTCTACGGATCCCTTTCCGCCGTCCATATCAAGAGTATCGGGAATGAACAATGGAGGCCTGCCGGTTTTCTCTGCTGTGAATCTGTCACAAGGGATGTTCTTCAGAACACCATTCTCAAACCACACTACATCTTCAGCCGGAAGCCCTTCCCCGCTGAAAGGATTAGCAGGTCGTCCTCCCATAAGTGATGAAGACAGACTGAAGTCTTCCCCTGCCATTTTCTTACCCTCCATGCCGCTGAATACGGAAGTTCCCTCATCAGCAGTACGGGCATCCAATATCCATGGCAGGAACATCAGCAGATTCCAGGTTGCCTCCGGTTCCAGAATGATCTTGTAGTCTCCCGGCTCCAACTCCATGGCATCCTCGTTCATCTTCACCTGTTCAACTACTGTTCCGATTGCCGGATCCACATCCAACTCATTCCATGCAGTTCCATTAAGGGATATGTAGCTGGAAGCAAGCCCCCTGTCCAATGTAAAGGAGAGGTCTGCTGAAGTAGATCTGTGAGCTGCAAGGTTTCCTGTGGAAGTTGCCAGGGCGACCTGTTCGCTATGCATTCCACAGATCCCCGCTGCTGTCAAACCCTCTGCTTCTGCAGCATCTATAACCTTGCCAACTGCTTCCATTCTGGGGGTTGCCGGGCATTCTGAGGTGAACTCATCCCAGGCTTCTTCAATCACCGGATAAACCTGTCCAGCAGGTACAGGAGACATATACTCCGGATCAGAAGATGATGTTTCAAGAAGAGCTCTGGCCTCTGAAGCAATACCGGGAAGCGCATGAATATCTATTCTCTGAGAAGTGACTGTTGCCTGCTTTTCTCCGTCACCCACTGTAAGCTGAAGTTCTCTTTTAAAAACATCAAGGTTCTGGGTTATTCTGTTCTGACCGAACCTGACAGATGCAGTTCTGGTCTCGGTAAGAACAGCTACAACATCAGGTGTACCGGCAGCTTCAACAGCAGCCTGCACAAAATCAAGCATTCCCTGTTTTGTCATTATTTGCCACCTCCAACTTCGATACCCCGGAACCTGCTGTAACTGGCTCCGTGTGTCATCCTGGCAGACTGCATTGGTTCCCCCTTGCCGCAGGTTAAAAGCCCCATGGAACGGAAGTGCTTTTTGTCTGCGATTCCGTCGAGCGAACCCCAGAACTCCGGTGTTCTGCTTCTGTAGATAACTTTCTTCAAAGGCCTGACTTTCTTACCATTCCTGATCTCCCAGAAGAGGTCTCCTCCGAACTGGAAGCTCTCCCTTCTCTGGTCAATGGAAAATGATCCTCTGCCTTCTATCCAGATCCCGTGCTGGATGTCTGAAGCAAGATCCTCGGGGGTAACACCATTCTCGGGAGCTTCCAGGTAGAAATTGGGTTGTCTGTTAATCGGAAAACACTGGGCATTCATGGCCCTGCAACAACCTCTGCTCGTCTGCTTTCCAATAAGAAGAGCCGTCTCGCGGGCAGACCCGAATTCCTGAAAAATACCGTTCTTCACAGTGTACCACTTCTGACCATGCACCAGATCATCATCCCAGCCCCAGGTAGCCACTCCGGAAGGCAGTGTGTTGTCAGCTATAAAATTCACCAGAGCAGAGCCATATTTAAGATTGCCCTGATCAGATAGTTCAACAAAAGATCTGCCGGCCATGTTGGCTTCCCAGCCAAGGGCACGATCACTTTCAGTAGGGTGGCCAACCGACTCGTGCATTGTAAGACTCAGGTGAAGACCGTCCAGAATCAGATCCATTTCCCCGGAAGGACTCTCGTCAGCAAGAACCTTCATAAGAGCTTCTTCTCTGGCTTTCTCTCCCCATGACCCGATACCTGATTCCTCTATCCACTCCCAGCCTGCAATTCTGGCACCGTCCTGAAGCATGCGGCTCTGTGCATCACCACCTGCAACAGCGGTTGCCATGAGAGTTGGCTGTGCAAAGATCAGATCAGTTTCTATGAGATCGCCACGGGTGGTTCCGATGATCCTGTCTCGCTTCTCAAACCATAACTGGGCATAACTGCTTTTAATCCGGGGATCCTTCATCATGTCGTCTGAAGCCTTCTGGAGCAGAGCAATTTTGTCTTCCCGGGAGACTTCGAATGGATCCTTCCTGCAAGGTCCTGAATAAACTCCCTGCTGGATATCCAGAGGAGCAAGTTCAACCTTTCCCCTGCTTCCGGCAGCCTTTGCTATCTCAACGGCTCTTCCCACTGCAGCATCTACATCTTCTTTATTGAGGCCGGTGCATGCGGCAAATCCCCAGCTGCCATTCACCAGAGCTCGAATTCCTACACCCTCGGTTTCAACTGTTCTGCAGTCATCAAGCCTGGCATTCCGAAAATCTGTATTTTCCGTTCGAATCAGTTCTGCCCTGACATCTCCATAATCAACACCTGTATCCCTGAGGATTTCAACTGCTCTCTGAACCAGTTGTTTCACTTTGTCACTTCCGTTTCATTGCATTTTTTTGCAAGAATTTTTGTCATTCTCATTTTGTATGATGCTCGTTTTCCCATTGATCTGTTTACCGAAACAGCCACTGCCATGCCAACTACAAGACCGGACACAGCGCCGATGGCACCATGAGTCGGTCCGCTCTCAAGCATTATGAAATAGCCTGCAATCAACAGCACCACAGGCAGAACAAATGTAATGAAAATGATCCGCATGGTTATAGTCACCGGCAACTCAAGCTCAACAACGTCCCCCACCGAAACTCCCAGCAGATTCTCAATAGTAATTATTTTTTCTTCAGGTCTCTTCCCCGTAATCGACAAACAGCTTTCTTTTGAGGCGCAGGCATTGCATCCTTCACCTCCACCCACGGCAACCTTTGCGTTGCCATCCACAATTTCCTGTACCACTCCTCTATGAATCATCAGCCACCTCCCGGTTTGCTCAATTTAATTAGTTTCCATCCAGAAACAGCCTTCTCAGATAACTCTCTGAGAATCTATTCCTTACATTCTTCCAAGTCCACCTGACAGAGAAGAAATATCAAGGAGAGTGGAACAATTGTTGAGGGGTTGGCCAGTCGCAAGACGACAATTCCCACCACATATGCAATGACCACAAAATTCAGAGCACTGGACATAAAGTATTTTTATGACACCAGGGAATTCGGCAATACTCTTCAATGTAACTCAGCCAGTGACAAAGAAGACGGATGATTATATAATATTCTGGTGTTGCTCAATCAGCACATGTATTGGGGTTCATACAAGCAAAGAGGGGTCTGGTGCTTTACTTTTCTTTTGGGTCAAATATGTCCGAAAAACGTCTGTTTCAGCGGATTGAGGCATCAAAAGTTGGAGTTGCTATTCTGGCTGGGCACAAACTTTTTTTCCACAAACACAGCGAGACGGACGGAAGTGCCAAGTGCAACATTCTTGAAACAGGACGAACCGATGATATTGTTCTGGGTGTACTCTATGATGTTGAAGAATCACAAAAACCCGTTCTTGACACAATTGAGGGCCTGGGTCTCGGTTACAACATAAAAACTGTTTCCGTTAAGATTGAGGGCGCGTCATTTCAAGCTTTTACCTACTACGCCACCAGCATCGATAAATCCCTTAAGCCATACAAATGGTACAAGAGACATGTTCTTGAAGGAGCAATTGAAAACAGAATGCCGGAAGCGTACATCAGAAGTATCAAAGCGGTAGAAGCCATCACAGATAAAGATGCTGAAAGACGCGACCGGGAACTTTCCATCTACTCGTAACAATTACTGTCAGAGAATTTCTCATTTCAACCTAATACTCTGTCAGGTATTAAGTGTCGGTATGATGCGCCGCTATTCCCCATGCTATCGCAGGGGGAGTTCTCAGTTATCGGCCTTATAGCTAACTGCTTTCCATACTAACGTTGGAACGCACTCGGTTACTGGCTATGCTGCTTTCCATACTAACGTTGGGACGCACTCGGTTGCTGACTCTGCTGCTTTCCATACTAACGTCTGGGACGCACTCGGTTACTGGCTATGCTGCTTTCCATACTAACGTTAGGACGCACTCGGTTACTGGCTATGCTGCTTTCCATACTAACGTCTGGGACGCACTCGGTTGCTGACTCTGCTGCTTTCCATACTAACGTTGGAACGCACTCGGTTACTGGCTATGCTGCTTTCCATACTAACGTTGGGACGCACTCGGTTGCTGACTCTGCTGCTTTCCATACTAACGTCTGGGACGCACTCGGTTGCTGACTCT
>JAGLOJ010000023.1 GCA_023139045.1 Candidatus Sabulitectum sp. | reverse complement strand
CAGATTGCACAAGCACTCTTTGGTGAAAAGAGTCGAAACTCGAGAATGGTAAGAAGAGTGAAAATCAGAGAAGGTTCGTCAGATCAGCATCAACCCCAGAGAAAATGCTCTGGTGTTTCAATTTCAAAATTCAGGTAAAATGATATTACGGAAATTCTCAGAATTGTAGTGATGAATGTGAGTTGGAGGCATGTTGAATTCAAATAGCGCAAAATTGGGATCAATCACCGCAATGTATTCAGCGCTTCGATATTCAAGTGGTCCATTACCCTGAGAACTGCGAGTAATAAGATGATTACTGCTGGTGTCGAAAACCCGCAATTCCTGGTATCCCTTATCAAGGACGACAAATGTGGAATCATTTATAAATACAGCGCCGGAAATGTTGCCGAATACCTCGCAGCTCTCTCCATACTCAACCCCGATGGAATCTACTACTAACAGTTGTCTAACCCTGACGTTCTCGTCTGGCGAGGGGGAAGAGTATTGGCAAGCAAGTAAAACGGGAAGAGCAACTGCCGTAACGGAAAGACAAAGGACTAATTTCATTTATTCCTCTTGCATGGAATTGGACATGGATTAGTTCTTTCAGGTGTCAATTGTTCCCTGTACCGAAAGCCGGTAAAAAAGCGTCCAGAAAAAAAACCCCGCCAGGTATCAACCTTGGCGGGGATTTTCTATTTATCTGAAGTTACCAGCGGTAGTGGGCGAATGCCTTGTTGGCGTCTGCCATCTTGTGGGTATCTTCTTTCTTCTTGACGCTTGCACCCTCGTTGCGGGCGGCATCCATAAACTCGGCAGCCAGACGCGTTCTCATGGTGTTACCCTTGCGCTTTCTGGAGAAACCGATGATCCACCTCATGGCAAGCGCATCCTTTTCCTCGGGACGAACTTCCAGTGGAATCTGGTATGTGGAACCACCAACGCGGCGGCTCTTTACCTTCAGGCTGGGACGAACATTGTTCATTGCCTTGGTGAAAACAGAAACAGGATCCTGCCCTGTTTTCTCGGAAATGATATCAAATGCACCGTATACAATTGCCTCGGCTATTGATTTTTTACCCTGCAGCATAATGTTGTTGATAAACTTGGCAACAACAAGATTGCCGTATCTGACGTCAGGCAGAATTTCTCTGCGTTTTGGTCTGTTTCTTCTCATTTTTTCTGTTCCCCGCTCTACGATTCCCGTTTTGTTCCGTATTTGGAACGGCTCTGTTTTCTGCCCTCTACGCCGCTGGTATCCTCAACACCACGAATGATGTGATAACGCACGCCGGGAAGATCTTTAACTCGGCCACCCCTTACAAGAACAACAGAGTGCTCATTAAGGTTGTGTCCCTCGCCGGGAATATATGCTGTAATCTCGAAACCGTTACGAAGCCTGACACGGGCAACCTTGCGGAGTGCCGAGTTGGGTTTCTTTGGGGTGGAAGTGTACACGCGGGTACAAATTCCCTTTCTCTGCGGGCAACTAGTAAGAGCGGGAGCCTTGGTCTTCTGTATCGGCTTCTTGCGCCCTTTTCGCACCAGCTGATTAATGGTGGGCAAACTTTCTCCTTTCGTGGGTCAGCTCGTGCGAGCTGCCGTTTCTCATTTTACCAGTGAGTGCAACTCTATACATGATTAAACTTATCGTCAACCTCCGGCTCCGGTGCCGGTATCGGCAGATCAGAACCATCACTCATGGAAATAACAATATCACGGTAGTCTTTCACTCCTGTTCCTGCAGGAACCAGATGTCCTACAATCACATTTTCCTTCAAACCAATCAGTTTGTCAAGCTTGCCGTTTATAGCAGCGTCTGAAAGAACCGAATTGGTCTCCTGGAAGGATGCGGCGGAGAGGAAGCTATCCGTAGCCAGTGATGCCTTGGTTATACCAAGCAGCATTACATCGCTGGATGCAGGACGTCTGCCCTGGCTCATCATTTCCATGTTTACTTTGTTCAGTGTAAGACGGTTTACTCTGGCGCCTTCCAGGAACTGTGTGTCTCCTGCGTTCTCAACTCTGGCCTTACCCAGCATCTGTCTTACAACAATACCTATGTGTTTGTCGTTGATCTTAACACCCTGAAGCCGGTAGACCTCCTGGATCTCGTTAAGAAGGTAATCCTCAACACTTTCAGTTCCGATAACCCTGAGAATATCGTGGGGATCAAGAGGGCCGTCAGTGAGTTTGTCTCCGGCTTCCACACGGTCACCTTCGCGAACCCTGATGTGCTTGGTTGCCTGTATTTTAATATTGGCTTCCTGCCCCTGATCTCCTGTTATGGTCACCGTACGCATGGCAGCTTTTATCGGACTAAGCACAATTGTTCCGCTGATTTCCGCTATTGCAGCTGCATTGCCTGGACGCCTGGCTTCAAAAAGCTCATCAACACGGGGAAGTCCACCAGTGATATCTTTCTGCATACCTGCTTGCTTGACCATTCTTGCGATATGAGTTCCGGTCCTTATCAGGTGCCCATCTCTAATGTGCAGGGTGGCTCCACTTGGTATGGGGTAGACACCTCTCACATGATCCTTGATGAACTGCTCCACCGGATCCTGACCCAGCTGGCGCTGCTTGCCGCGAACAACGATATGACTTCTGAAGCCACCCTTCTGGAAGAAGCTCACAAGAACAAGAATTTTTGATCTTGCGATGATATCGCTCAATCGCAGTATTACCTGCCTGGTGCCTGCATGAGCTTTGTCCAGACTGGCAAGACCCATGACGAATGGATGTTTCTGGCTGTAATCGATCAAAGCATCCATGAACTCATCTTCAAGGTCGTCATTCTTGCGACTGCTGGAGGCTGCAAGGCGGTCTGTAACATCCTTGAGAATGCCGAAGTCTTTCTTGTCATTCTTGCTCTTCGCTGTTGCTTCGCCTAATTTCTGGACAATCTCAGCAAAAGCTGCATAGCTGCCCGTTCCAACTTTCCTGCAATCAAGAGAAAGGAAAGAAGTTCCAGAAGCGCTTTTTGCATGACCTGTAAGAATATCGTCGTAAAGTGAGGTAGGGCGCACGGCATTAGTATCACGGTAGGTGAAAACTATTCTACCGTTTGCAGTCTCAGCTTCCTCAAGAAGTTCGTTGAAGGTAATAAGCTCTTCTTCTCTGCGTCTCGGGCGTCCGGAAAGCACCACCATGAACTCTGGAAGAATGAACACATGCGGATGGAGTGTACGGCTTCTATCCTCAACAATGATCATCTGTCTGTGCTGTTCGCTATCTATGTCCTCCTGCAGTGTAACATCCTCTTCAATATCCACATAGTGAACAGAGCCTGAATGCTCACTGACTATGGGATTACTGAATGGTTCAGCTACAAAGAGCAATTCATCCCGCTCAACTATCTGGTCATCTGTGATAAACATGATTGATCCGGGAGATATCTCGTACGTGGAAAGAATCTCCCCATCTCCATCAACCACATCAATCTGTCCGTTTCTGGAAGCAATAACACTGGGATTACCCTCTGCGTCGACACCTTCCACCAGGTTTATGTTCCTGAAACTGACCTTGCCGGGATGTCTTGCTTTTACCTGATTGTCCTGTGCCTCACGGGATGCGACACCACCTGTATGGAACGTACGCAGTGTGAGCTGAGTACCAGGCTCGCCGATTGACTGGGCCGCAATAACACCGGCAGCTTCACCCTCGGTAACCATACGGTTACGGCTGAGATCCCAGCCATAGCACTTGGCGCAAAGACCACGTTCTGCCTCACATGTGAGTACCGAACGGATCTTGACAGACTCAATGGAACGGGAATCTATGTATGACGCAAGCTTGGGTGTTATCTCCGCTCCTGCCTCACAAATTATTTCATCGGTCACAGGATCGTAGACATCTTCGGCGGTAACTCTTCCCACAATTCGCTCACTGAGTTTCTCAATGACTTTCTCTCCCTCTTTGAGGGAGGAAATTTCACGACCGCGAATAGTACCGCAGTCGACGGAGGTAATTACCACATCCTGGCAGACATCCACCAGACGGCGGGTCAGGTAACCGGCATCTGCTGTTTTAAGAGCAGTATCCGCAAGACCCTTTCTGGAACCATGAGTTGAAATCGAGTATTCGATAACCGAAAGCCCCTCTTTCAAGGAACTGATGATGGGAGTTTCAATGGTCTCTCCGATCTCACCGGAAAGCTTCTTCTTGGGCTTGGCCATAAGGCCTCGCATGCCTGCAAGCTGTCTGACCTGCTCAACACTTCCGCGGGCTCCGGAGTTTGCCATGAGGTAAATAGGATTAAACCCGTGATTGTCATGGCTGAGCTGTTCCATCATAGAGTTCTTCACATCGTCAGTGGCCTTGGACCATACATCTATGATCTTGTTGTACCTGTCACTCTCGGTCATTTCACCCTTACGGGCTGCAAACTCTATCTGAGAAACACGATCCGAGCTCTCACGGATGATTTCTTTCTTTGCTTCTGGAACAATCATGTCATCCATGCCTACTGTAAGGCCACAGGTAGTACTGTACTTAAAACCAAGATCCTTGAGGTTGTCAAGGAAAACAGCAGTTTTTACAGCACCGAGTTCGTTAAATGACCTGGACACCATACGGTTCAGACCCTTTTTGCCGAACACCTTGGCGTGGGGTTCAGTAAGGCCGTTTGCCATTATGTACCCCATACCCTCAGGAACAATGGAGTTGAAAATGACCTGCCCCGGGGTGGTATAGTCTTTCCAGTACTTGGTCTGGCGTCTTTCACCCCTGGAGTTGATCTCTTTGATCTTATTGATGCCTCGTATTTTTATCCTTGAATGAAGATTGACCTTTCCTGCATCCAGGGCACCGATTACCTCATCCATCGAGGAGAAAATCATGCCCTCACCCTTATCTTTGGCCAATGGCTTCGTAATGTAGTAGACACCGATGACAATATCGTGACTGGGTGCAGCAACCGGTTCACCGCTGGAAGGCTGAAGAATGTTGCGGCTTCCCAGCATGAGAACACGAGCCTCGATCTGAGCCTCTGCGGAGAGTGGCACATGAACAGCCATCTGATCACCATCGAAATCAGCATTGAATGCGGCGCATGCAAGAGGGTGAAGCCTGATGGCGAGGCCCTCTACAAGAACCGGTTCAAATGCCTGTATGCCGAGTCTGTGCAAAGTGGGAGCTCTGTTAAGCATTACCGGATGGTTTGCAATAACCTCTTCCAGGATGGCCCAGACGATCTCTTCTTTATCCTCAACCTGTTTTTGAGCCATCTTGATCTTGTCGCCGGTTAATCTGGCAAGCCTGCCAACCACGAAAGGTTTGAAAAGCTCAAGTGCCATGGTTTTGGGAAGACCGCACTGATGCATTTTCAGCTCAGGGCCTACAACGATAACCGAACGGCCCGAGTAATCAACACGCTTGCCCAGGAGATTCTGACGGAATCTTCCCCGCTTACCCTTCAGAAGATCAGAAAGACTGCGGAGAGGGCGCATTCCTGCACCTTTCACAGGTTTTCTGCGACTGCCGTTATCGAGAACAGCGTCAACTGCCTCCTGGAGCATTCTCTTCTCATTGCGAAGGATCACATCAGGAGCCTGCAGATCAAGAAGCCTGAGAAGTCGATTGTTTCTGTTGATAACACGCCTGTAAAGATCGTTGAGATCACTGGAGGCAAACCTTCCACCCTCAAGCGGCACAAGAGGTCTGAGGTCAGGGGGAAGCACCGGAAGTACTCTGAGAATCATCCACTCCGGTTTGTTATCGTTCTTGGAACTTTCAAAAGCAACCACTTCCTTGAGACGCTTAAGATTCTTCTGCCGCCTGCTCTGCGTGGTTTCATTTGCGATGCTTGTACGAAGAGTGGCCGCAAGCTCGTCAAGATCTATTTCAGCCAGAAGGCTGGTTACGGCTTCTGCGCCCATTCCAACAGTGAAAGCATCGTCGCCGTAGGTTTCCCGTGCGGCGTAGTAATCCTCGTCATCCAGAACCTTTCCGGGCTTAAGGGACGGATGTTCACTGGTAATAACAATGTAGGACTCGTAGTAGAGAACCCGCTCCAGATTCAGATTGGTAATGTCAAGAAGCTTGTTGATTTTGCGACTCTTGAAGTACCAGATATGAGAAACAGGAACAGCAAGTTCAATGTGACCCATACGGCTTCTTCTTACCTGTGAATGGGTAACTTCAACGCCGCAACGATCGCACTTAACGCCCCTGTAGCGCGGTTTTTTGTACCTTCCGCAACTGCACTCCCAGTCCTTCACCGGACCGAATATTTTTTCACAAAAGAGACCGTCCGCCTCAGGCTTGTAGCTGCGGTAATTTATCGTTTCAGCCTTTGTTACTTCTCCGTAGGACCATTCCTTGATGGTCTCAGGTGAAGCAAGACTGATCCTTATTCCTGAGAAATCAGCGGGGAATGTATTGGCATCTCTTAGGGAATGTGAATCAAGCATTCTACCTCTCCCTCTCTTCAGTCATGTCAAGTTCGACATCCAGAGCAAGGCTCCTCATCTCACTGAGAAGAACATTGAACGCCTCAGGCGTTCCTCTGGTTTCGACATTCCTGCCATGAACTATCGCCTTGTATGCTTCAGTACGCCCGTCAACATCATCACTCTTGATGGTGAGCATTTCCTGAAGACAGTGTGATGCACCGTACGCCTCCAGAGCCCATACTTCCATCTCGCCAAGCCTCTGTCCGCCGTTCTGGGCTTTACCACCGAGCGGCTGCTGTGTAACCATGGCGTATGGACCCGTGGACCTTGCATGTATCTTGTCCTCAACCTGGTGTGCGAGTTTAAGCATGTACATTCTGCCTACAGTCACACGCTGATCGAATGGATCACCTGTTCTGCCGTCGTAAAGAACAGTCTTGCCATCGCGACTGAGACCGGCTTCCTCCAGAAGATCACTTATTGTTTCATTGTTAACACTGTCGAAAACCGGAGTTATGGTATTTATGCCCAGTTCTGCAGCAGCCATACCCAGGTTGGTTTCCATGATCTGTCCAACATTCATTCTACTGGGAACGCCCAGAGGATTAAGACAGATATCGACCGGAGTACCATCCGGCAGATAAGGCATATCCTCTTCGGGAACGATGATACTCACAACACCCTTGTTACCGTGACGTCCCGCCATCTTATCGCCTATGCGAAGTTTACGCCTCTTCGCGACATAGACTTTGACCAGCCTTGTTACGCCGGGTTTGAGCTCATCTCCACGATGAAGTCTGTCTTCAATATCCTGGTATTTATCATTCAGTTCTTTGAGCTTGTTCTCTGCACTGCGCAGGATTCTTCTGGCTCTGTCATCAACCACAAGATCCTCAACTAACTGACGGTTGAAATCCAGATCGGTAAAATCAACCTTCTTAAGGAAAGTAACAGTAATTTTTCTTCCCTCTGGAATCAGTTGCTCGCCGGTAACACCGTCAATGAAGGTTGCCGCTTTCTGCCCGCTGAGAACCTCTCGAAGCATCGCATTGCGGTCTTCGAAGAGTCTTCTCTCGCTCGCCATACGCTCTTCACGCAGGGCATCAACACGGGATTCGATCTCGCGTCTTCCCCGCTCGGTGTCATCCCTGCGGGAGTACACTTTCACATCCACTACTATTCCCGACATACCAACAGGAGCCTTCAGTGAAGTATCCTTCACGTCACTGGCTCTTTTGCCGAAAATGGCGCGGATGAGACGTTCTTCGGGAGAGAGATCCTGCTCTCCCTTGGGGCTGACTTTTCCTACAAGAATATCCCCGGCCCTGATCCTGGAGCCAATACGGACAATACCGTTCTCCTCCAGATTGCGCATTGCGTCACGCTTCTCGGTGGCATTGGGAAGATCGTAGGTGAGTTCCTCAGGGCCAAGCTTGGTCTCGCGGAACTGAGTCTCGAATTCAACAATGTGAACAGAGGTAAAGGTATCATCCTTAACAACCCTCTCACTCACAACGATTGCATCTTCAAAGTTGTAACCGTTCCACGGAGTAAATGCAACAAGAGCGTTTACACCGATTGCAAGTCTTCCGTTCTTTGTGGCCATTCCATCTGCGAGAATGTTACCTTTTTCTACCAGGTCGCCGATAGATACAAGAGGCTTCTGATTCACGCAGGTGTCCTGGTTTGAACGTTCGAATTTTCTGAGGTTGTATACATCATCTCTGTCAAAATCATATTCATCACCGTCTGCCTTGACAACTATTCTGCCGGAGTCAACATGTGTGATAATGCCGGGCCTGTCAGCAATTACAAGAGCGCCGCTATCGCGGGCTGCAACTTCTTCCATACCCGTACCTACTACGGGATCATCGGTGAAAAGAAGGGGCACAGCCTGACGCTGCATGTTGGAGCCCATCAATGCCCTGTTTGCATCATCATGCTCAAGGAAGGGAATCAGAGCTGCTGAAAGTCCAACAAGCTGCATGGGACTCACATCAATGTATTCCACTTCCTCAGGGGTAACCATGGGGAAACTTCCGGCTTTTCTTGCCCTTACAAGAGGACCCACAAGCCTGTTGTCTTCATCCACCAGGGAATCAGCTTCTGCTACAGTTGTTCTGTCCTCTTTGTCTGCGGAAAGGAAAGAAACTTCGTTTGTTATCTTTCCGTTAATTACCCGCCTGTATGGAGTTTCAAGGAATCCGAATCTGTTTATGGAAGCATAAACAGAGAGGGTGGTTATAAGACCGATGTTGGGTCCCTCGGGGGTTTCAACCGGGCAGACACGACCGTAGTGAGTGTGGTGTACATCCCTGACATCAAAACCGGCTCTTTCTCTGGTAAGGCCACCCTCACCAAGTGCACTTGTCCGGCGCTTGTGGGTAAGCTCCGCCAGAGGGTTTGTCTGCTCCATGAACTGCGACAACTGACTCTGACCGAAGAAAGAGTTAATAACACTGGACAGGGTTCTTGAGTTAACAAGATCCTGTGGTCTCAGTTTTTCCCTGTCCTGCTGTCCCATTCTGTCTTTAATAGTTCTGGCCATCCGGGCAAGACCCTTGGAAAATTCCTGGCCAAGAAGCTCGCCAACAGTTTTAACTCTTCTGTTACCCAGGTGATCAATATCATCGGAAACATTCGTTCCCTCTCTGAGGCAGATAAGGTTATCCACTATTGAAACGAGATCAGGGACAGTCAGAGTCAACTTGTCCATGGATGTATTTATGTTCAATCTCTCATTGAGTTTGTAACGGCCAACTTCGCTGAGACTGTATCGTTTGCTGTCGAAGAACATGGATCTGAGGTAGCTTCTGGCGTGATCAAGCGATGGGGCATCAGTACCACGAAGAGCTTCGTAGATCCACATAGTTGCTGAAGCTTCGCTTTTCTCCACACCGGCACCAAGTGCTGCTTCCTCTTTCGCAAGGGTACGACGAATACTGTCTATGCTGTTCCTGTCATTACGGGGTTCAAGGAATTTTGCCTTCTTTATTCCCGCTGCAACAAGTTTTTCAAGCTTCTCGGCACTCTCCACCGGCTCATCGCAACGAATCAGAAGCTCTCCTGTTTCAGGATCTACAATATCCTCAGCGAAGGATTTGTGCACGATCTCGGATACTTTTGACTGCCTTTTCAGTATCGAAGCCAGATCTCTTTCCTGAACGGGATAAAAAGAGGCGAGTATCTCTGCTTCTGAACTTAATCCCAAAGCTCGCAGGAGCATTGTTATGGGTATACGCTTGGGTTTCTTGTCAATATTGGCAAAAATCATGTCGTTTGAATCAAGGGTTAAATCAAGCCAGGAACCCTTCTGCGGTATAACTCTTGCAGTACATATTCTTCGGCCCCTCTGCTGCGTTTTTTCTTCGAAAAACACACCTGGACTTCTGTGAAGCTGACTCACTATGACACGTTCGGCTCCGTTAATAATAAATGAGCCATTTTCTGTCATCTGTGGCAACTCGCCAAGGAATGTGCCCTGATCCACAGCCATTTTCATAACAAGTGTCTCGGGATCTCTGGTAACCAGTCGCATTGTAGCATTCAGGGGTGCGGAATATGTTACGCCTCGCTCTACAGCTTCGCGTATTGAGTGTCTCGGACGACCAATATCGTAACTGACATACTCCAGAGAGAATTCTTTTGTGGAACTCTCAATGGGAAAAGTGTCTATTAATATCTTATGAAGCCCCTGGGGGAGCCTCTCCTCAGGCTTAACATCCGCCTGAAGAAAATTATCGAACGATTCCTTCTGTACCCTCAATAAGTCAGGAACTCTAATCGCGGGTTTAACGCGAGAAAAATTCCTCATAGGTCTCGTTTTTTTCACTGCCACTCCTCTACACTGCTCCTGTACCGAAATAAGCTAATTAGCGGTATGTCACGAATTTCTCAGCAGAACAATTTAAGAACCCTGTAAGAATTCCGGGAATAAGGGGCTGAAGGCGGGAGAAGCAGTACTCTTCCCCCGCCGTCAGTATAGTAACCTGGTATCTATTTGAGAACAGCGGTTCCACCGGCCTCTTCAAGCTGTTTCTTAACCTCTTCTGCCTCTGGCTTCTCAACGCCTTCTTTGACCTTGGACGGCACATTGTCTACAAGATCTTTGGCTTCTTTGAGACCGAGACCTGTAAGTTCGCGAACAACCTTGATCACGGCGATCTTCTTGGCACCGAAGCTTTCAAGAACAACATCGAACTCGCTCTGCTCTTCAACTGCTTCTCCGGCAGGACCGGCTGCAGCAACTGCTGCGGCTGGTGCGGCGGCTGAAACACCGAACTTGTCTTCCATTTCCTTCACAAGCTCGGCGAGCTCAAGGACGGTCATGTTTGAGATAGCCTCGATGACCGCGGCCTTTCTGTCTTCACTCATCGTATTTCCTCCGTACTTCGCGGAATTCCTGTGAACTCCGTGTTGCTATTGTTCAAGTTATTCTTTGCTCTCGCTAATGGCATTAACAGCGTAAAGGAACTTTCTGATAACACCACTGGTAACCATTACGAAGCCCTGCAGAGGTGAGTTCATGGAACCAACTACCCGAGCAAGAAGCTCTTCCTTACTTGGCATGTCAGCCAGACTGATAACCTCGTCTGCGCTGAAGCTTTTCCCGGCTACAAAACCGCCCTTCATCACAAGTAATCCTTTGTGGGCCTTGGAAAAAGCCTTTATGATCCTTGCAGGGGCAACTTCATCTTCACTGTACGCGATGGCAGTAGGTCCGTTGAGGATACCAAAGATCTCCTCGTCAGGCTTAATGCCGATCTCTTCAAAAGCACGTCTGAGTAGAGTGTTCTTGACCACTGTGAAAACTATACCGGCTTCACGCATCTGAATACGCAATTCCGTCATTGCCTCAACATTGATACCTGTAAAGTCAGCCAGCACAACCGAGCCTGACTCTCCGATTCCACCCTGAAGAGTAGAGACTACGACTTCTTTGTGGTTTCTGGTAATACTCATTGTCGCAACTCCTTTCTACCTGAGCAGTGCGCGGATATCATTGATGTCCACACGGATGCCGGGGCCCATTGTTGAGGAAACAGACATATTTTTAATATAACGGCCCTTCACTGAAGCAGGCCTAAGTTGAATCACCTTTTCCATGAATGTAAGAATGTTTTCCTTGAGAGCATTCTCTTCAAAACTTGCCTTGCCGACAGGAACATGCACATTACCGGTCTTATCAACTCTGAAGCTGATTTTTCCAGCCTTTGCATCCTTCACGGCTGTTCCTACTTCCATGGTAACGGTACCAGTTTTGGGATTAGGCATAAGCCCTCTGGGTCCGAGAACCCTACCGAGCTTGCCCACAACACCCATCATGTCAGGAGAAGCGATAACAACATCAAAGTCAAGCCAGCCACCGGTAATCTTTTTAGCTGTTTCCTCGTCTCCGATGAAGTCAGCTCCTGCTGCCTTTGCTTCCTCTGCTTTGTCTCCTCTTGCAAAAGCAAGTACACGAACAACCTTACCTGTTCCGTGTGGAAGCATGCAGGTACCCCGAACAACCTGATCACTGTACTTGGGATCTACGCCAAGATTGCATGCGACTTCGATCGTTTCGTTGAACTTGGCCGTGGCCAGTTCCTTGATAGCTGCCACCGTTTCCTCGAGAGTGTAGCTTTTCTCTCTGTCAATGGTTTCCAGGGCTTTTGCAAATCTTTTGCTTTTAGCCATCCACCACCTCCAGACCCATGCTGCGTGCAGTGCCTGCTATCATTCTGATAGCGGCTTCCTCTGACGCTGCATTCAGGTCTTTTTCTTTCAGCCTGGCGATCTCCCGGCACTGATCTACAGTGACAGTTCCAACCTTATCACGGTTGGATTCGGCAGATCCCTTAGCTAACCCAGCTGCCCGTTTCAGCAGTACTGAAGCAGGGGGGGACTTGAGTATGAAGGTAAAGCTTCTGTCCTTGTAGACAGTTACAACCGCAGGAACGATAAGTCCTTCTTTGCCCTGGGTGCGGGCGTTGAAGTCCTTACAGAACCCGGCCAGATTTATTCCGTACTGGCCGAGGGCCGGACCAACCGGCGGTGCCGGTGTAGCCTTGCCTGCAGGGAGCTGAAGCTTTACCACGCCCAAGATTTTCTTGGCCATGGTTACTCCTTTCTGCTGCTTACCCCTCCCCTTACTGGGGCGAGCAGTAGTTTACCGGATATTTATGACAGTGTCTAAAGGTTCCGGTGTACCCTCAGACCATCCTGACCTGTTTGTAATCTATTTCCACGGGCGCTTTCCGCCCGAATATCGTAAATATTATCTTAACCTTACCTCGCTCGGCGTTAATGGTCTCCACAACACCGGTGAAGTTTCTGAACGGTCCATCGGTTACCCTGACGGTCTGCCCGACCTTGAACTGAATCCGTACAATTTTCTTATCTGTTGCTCCGGCGGTCTGTCCCTGAATTCTGTTCATGTCCGGACCGGTAAGCGGAACGGGCTTACCTCTGTTCATAGGAGGAAACCCGCTGACATTGCTCATTGCGCGAATGTCCATGATAATTTCGTCTGTAATCTCCAATTGAACAAAAACATAACCGGGGTAGAGTTTTTTCTCCCTGGTGTATTCTTTGCCGTTCCTTCTGTGCGTAATCTCTTCGGTGGGAATCAGGGTTTTACCAATACAGCCAGGATATCTGCGAAGAAGTTGACCTTCAAGAAACTTTGCAACTCTCTGTTCGTACCCGGAAAAGGAGTGGACGACATACCACTTAAAATTTTTACTCTCTTCTTCAGACTCAGCCACGACTTCGCCTTCATCGCTATCTATGCTCTCCAAGGGTTCCACAGTCATCGTGTGCCTTTCTCTGAGAATTTCTGTCAGCCCAGAAGCCTGACCAGGCCAGCCATGGTCACTGCTGTAATTTTGTCGATCACGAATATCCAGATTGCCACAATCACTACTGCACCAATCACAACCCAGGTGGAGGAAATCGCTTCGTCACGACTGGGCCATGCCACCTTGATCATTTCGGCTTTTACTTCTCCGAAAAATACCGTGACTGTCTGCCACAATCTAATCAGCAGATTATCACTCTTTGTCGCTTTTGCGGCCTTTGCAGCCATTTCCCCGTCCTTTCGGCATTACCTGCCAATCGCGCAATGAAAAGTGGCTGGCAGGGCAGGAAGGACTTGAACCCTCAACCTCCGGATTTGGAGTCCGGTGCACTGCCAATTGTGCTACTGCCCTGCGGCCGCTCTTCTATTACCGGTCAGTACTGCTTATTTGCCTTCTCTGTGCAGAGTATGTTTTCTGCAGAAGCGACAGTACTTCTTGAGTTCCATTCTCTCGGGATGGGTTCTCTTATTCTTTGTAGTGGTGTAGTTTCTGCGCTTGCACTCTGTGCATGCCAGTGTTGCTATAATCCTCACCGCTAACCTACTTTAGAACTTTAGTTACCACTCCTGCGCCTACTGTACGTCCACCTTCGCGAATAGCGAAACGGAGTCCCTCTTCCATGGCGATAGGAGTAATAAGTTTAACTGTCATTTTCACATTGTCACCAGGCATGATCATTTCCATACCCTCGGGAAGGCCAATTGCTCCTGTAACGTCAGTTGTACGGAAGTAGAACTGAGGTCTGTAACCGTTGAAGAATGGCTTGTGACGACCACCCTCCTTCTGGCTGAGGATGTATACCTCTCCCTCAAAATCGGTATGAGGTGTAATCGAACCTGGCTTGGCGATAACCTGACCACGCTCGATCTCATCTTTGCCAACACCTCTGAGAAGCAGACCAACATTATCGCCGGCCATGCCCTGATCGAGGATCTTACGGAACATCTCGACACCGGTGCAAACTGTGGGACGGGTCTCACGGATTCCTACAAGCTCGATCTTATCCTGGGTGTTGACAATACCACGCTCAATACGACCGGTTGCAACAGTACCGCGACCTGGAATTGAGAATACATCTTCAACAGGCATAAGGAAAGGCTTGTCTGTATCGCGCTCGGGTGTAGGGATCCATGTATCCACAGCGTCCATAAGCTCGTAGATGCATTTGGCATCAGGATCATCAGGCTCGCCTGTGCTGTTCAAAGCTTTAAGGGCTGAACCGCGAATGATCGGGCTGTCCTCTTCGAACTGATACTTCTCAAGAAGTTCCTGAACTTCCATCTCTACAAGCTCAATAAGCTCGTCATCATCAACCATGTCGACCTTGTTAAGGAAGACAACCATTCTTGGAACATTAACCTGGCGAGCGAGAAGAACGTGCTCCTGCGTCTGGGCCATAACACCATCGTTGGCGCCGATAACAAGAATTGCACCATCCATCTGTGCAGCACCTGTGATCATGTTCTTGATGTAATCGGCGTGACCGGGACAATCAACATGTGCATAGTGCCTGGCGGTTGTCTCGTACTCCTGGTGGGAAGTGGCGATTGTTATACCGCGTGCCTTTTCTTCCGGAGCGTTATCGATCTGATCAAATGCCACATACTTTACGTTTTCGTTCTGTGTAGCGAGACACTTGGTGATTGCAGCGGTAAGAGTTGTCTTACCGTGATCAATGTGACCAATAGTACCCACATTCACATGCGGCTTGGTCCTCTCAAATTTTTCTTTGGCCATGAGCTACTCCTACTCTCGGCAAGGGTTTCAGTAATCCACCTGTCTATCAACCAACTCTTCCGTGATACCGCCGGGCACACAAAGGTCTCATGGAGCCCACGAGCAGGATTGAACTGCTGACCTCGTCCTTACCAAGGACGCGCTCTACCGACTGAGCTACGTGGGCACCCAAAACCTGACATGGACCTACACGGACTTGGAGCGGGAGACGAGCCTCGAACTCGCGACCCTCAGCTTGGAAGGCTGATGCTCTGCCAACTGAGCTACTCCCGCTCGGAACCGTGGTGGCGAGGGGTGGATTTGAACCACCGAAGGCATCCGCCAACAGATTTACAGTCTGCCCCCTTTGACCACTCGGGAACCTCGCCACTATTCCTTTATGTAGTAACGCTTTCACGTCTTCTTTTTCCCTGGAGCTGGCGATGGGACTTGAACCCGCAACCTGCTGATTACAAATCAGCTGCTCTACCAATTGAGCTACGCCAGCACAGGACAGCGATAATACTATCCTGCGAAATGTCCGTCAAGTCTGAATCCGTGTAAAACTATGCACCTGTTGACAGGAAGATTTTTTATTCATAATTAACAAACATACGGTAAAACTATTCTTTGATTGGAGACCGTCAGAAATATGAATAAAACAAGGATTCTTGCAATGGTTCTGCTCGTTATCGTCAACACTGTACTCTTTTCCTCCTGCGGCGGAAAAGATCCAATACCCGAATTGCATCTTGTGCCTGGTACGGCACTCCTCCATATACATGTTGAGCCGGGTTTAAGCTCAAGTTTAACATCCTTCGCAGGAGACCAGGTCAGTGGTTTTGTTCTCGCTGATTCCCTGCTAAAGAAGGGATCACTCGGGCTTTCCCTTGTTGGTATTGATATTTCAACCCTGAAACCCCAGCTTCTTATACTTACCCGGAATGCGACAACGGAATATGTCACTGCTCTTGCAGCCAGAGTTCTTGACCTTGACCCAAAGCAGGAAGCAGACAGAGTGGATCTGATATCGGAACACGGATATGCCAGAGCTTCAGTGGCCGAACGTGACGGATGGACAGCCATTTACATCGGGCCGGCGCCGCATATCACACTGGGTAACTGGCTGGATCTCAAGAAGGATAACTCCCTTGCAGCAGACACATCCCTCGCAAAAGTAATTCCGGAGCACAAGCATATCACCATTCTTTTCCCTGAAAACCTCTTTGGATTTGTATCGTTTCTGCCGCTTGAAAGGCAGATCACATGGTGGGCAGACTACAAGGATGCCGCTGAAACGGTGAGACCCGCAGCTCTCTCTCTCTCTCTCTCCTGGCCAGAACCGCGCACGGAAGAACCTGTTCAGGCGGGAGTTATTCTTGCTCGGAAGGATGGAGGAGTAAGCTCTGTGGAGATTTCAATATCCGATACCCGCATTGACACAGACAGTTGCTTCACCCTCCTGATGACGCTGGCGGAAGGAAGTATCTTCGATGAGTAAACCTTTAATAAGTGCCAGATCTGTAGTGAGGGTTTTCGGCAATCTCAAAGTTCTTAATGGCGCCGATTTCAGCCTGTATGAAGGGGAATTTGTGGCGGTAACCGGTAAAAGCGGAGTTGGGAAATCAACTCTTCTTGGTGTGCTTGGTACCCATGATCCTGCCTTCGGCGGAGAGCTGATTATAAACGGAGTCAATGCAGCAGAGGCATCTTCCCCGGAGCTGGCAGAGCTGCGCAGAGAATTTATGGGATTCATTTTTCAGGACTTTCATCTGCTGCCCAACCTCAACGCCCTCGACAATGTTCTTCTTCCGGCTGTTTTCAGTGGAACAGATACTTATGAGGTCAGAGAAGATGCTGCAACAATTCTTTCCAGACTTGATCTCCGCAATGATAATACACCAACTCGGTTTCTCTCCAGAGGCGAGCGGCAGCGGGTAGCCTCAGCCAGAGCACTGGTCAATAATCCCAGAATTCTTATGGCGGATGAGCCCACGGCAAGTCTTGATGAGGAAAGTGAGGAAAATCTCTTTGATCTTCTGGACTCACTTCGCAGAGAAAAAGGTTTTGCAATAATTGCAGTTCTGCACTCGAAAAAAATACTGGCCCGGGCAGACAGAATTCTTGAGCTGAAAGAGGGAGTTCTTCATGAAAAACATGCGTAAAGCCATTTCCCTCTGGAACCGCGGCCACTGGAAGGATTATGTATTCAGTCAGGGCATGCTGCTCATTGCTTCTCTGCTTCTTGTTTTCTTCATATCCATAGGGCTTGGTGTGGGAAACATTCTACAGAGGTTCCTTTCATCCGATCTTCCCGAGGAACAGGTTCGTATCACACCTCTTGGTGTTCAAGCAGGGTTTTTCCAGACGGAAAGGGGCGGCACGGAGATCACAGCAGATATCATGGATTCTCTTGCAGCACTGCCGCAGGTGGACAGAATTGACCCGCAGGTTTATGCCCATGTTCCAGCATATCTCAGAGGGCTCCTCGGGGGGCGGAACTACTACACGGATATCACCCTGGAAGGTGTTTCCGATGCCTTTGTGCCCGATTCGATGCTTGAGCATATCGACTGGAACTACACGCTGAGTGACAGCTCTGTTAAACCTCTTCCAATAATACTAAGTGAGAATCTTCTTATCCTGTACAATGCAGGCTTCGCAGAATCCAGTGGACTCATGGGTCTTACGCCCGAGGGGGTCATCGGTCTTGCTGTCCGGGTAAATGTAGGCAGCAGTTCCATTGCCTCTCTGCAGTCTCCCCCGATAAATATCAGGGCTGAAATTGTGTGTACATCAAGAAACACGGCCCTGTTCGCCCTTGCAGTTCCAATCGAGTTTGTCGAGGAAATAAACGCCCTTTACCTTCCGGATGACCGGCATACGTACAGCGCACTGATGGTTACAGCACATGAGGCAGAGGATGTACCGGAAATTGTGCGCTGTGCAGAGGAAATGGGGCTTTCCGCAGAAACCCGCAGGGGAATAGCCCAGAAGGCTGAGATTCTGGTCAGTGTGGTAACAGCGGCCCTCGGGGCACTTGCAGCAGCAATCCTCTTCTCGGCCGTAGCCAGCGCAATTCACACTCTTGTTGCCGATCTGAAAAACAGATCATACGCCCTGGGTGTTCTCGTAGCTCTGGGAACCAGACGGGAGAGACTTGTATACATTTTTGCCTTTCAAATATTCTTCATGTCTTTTATCAGTACATTGTCTGGAGGCTTACTGGGATGCGGGCTCTCGTTCGTTGTGAGTTCAACTCTTCTGAACCTGCTTCCTGTGCTGAAAATGGCGGTGAGCACACTGGCAGTTTTTCCTGTTGGCTGGCTCTCAGCGGGGCTTGGGCTTGTACTTTCTGTTTCAACGGTTTCTGCGTGGTTCTTTTTCAGAAAGATACTGGCAACACCGGTCACAGAACTGTTGCGACGGTAAGACGACGGAGATACTACCACCGGCTCAATCAGTATGGTTGTGGTAGTGGTAGTTCCTAAAACCTTAACCTGAGGTAAACTTCGGAATCAAGTTTCTCCCAGCTTTCAACCACAGGTGTACGGGTATAGTCCAGCGAGGTACCCAGAACCAGAGAGATGCGGCCCGGTAGATCAAATTCAAGTTCTCCCACTGCATCAGCAACAAGCTGGTTCATATTCTGTGGTGGAAGATAGACACTACCTGAAAGCCATAGAGAAGGAAGCCAGGGTACTGAGCCGGAAGCCCATGTACTGAAGGATATATATGCTGTCAATTCATCGGTTCTGCCCTGATCTGTGTTCCACCTTGTATTCACCAGGCCGGCACCGGTTTCCGGAGCTATCCATACCCAGGAGGCCGGCCAGCTTTTCCAGCCTGCCGCTAGATAGGAGCTTACCTGCCATGGACGGACGGTGATTGGCTGCCTGTCCCAACTGGAACTGGCTCCCGCATACAGATGATCAGTGAGGAAATGTTCAGAAGAAAGAGAAGCCCATGCGGTCTTGCGGATATCTTTTCCGTTTCTGATTTCTGATCTGGTGCTGACCTCGAAAGACAATGAACTTCCCGTCTGACCATAGTTCAGAGACAGACTTCCACCTCCGCCAAAGTATTGCTCGTCAATGTTACCACCGGTAGAGGACAGATCGATCCAGGCATTCCAATCGAAGAGTTTTGAATCGCTCCTTAGGAATTCCGGGTTATAATTCTCGCTGCTGATATGCCGCAGCCTGCTCTCTGCATACGGATATCCCGGTTCGATTCGCAAGGCCTCAAGATACCGGTCCAGAGCTCCCATCGGATTTCCCCGGTTCTCCTCAATCAGTCCGAGATAGGAGATTGCGCACACAGAGGATGGATTTTTCTCTACAACCTGCAGAAGAAGTTTTTCGGCATTCACCGACTGATCATCAAAAAGATAAGCTTCAGCCAGCGCGGTGGTAAGAGTCTCATTCCATACATAAAAGCCATAAGCTTCCGAGAGCAGCTCTATTGCCTCCTGATTCATACCCTCACCGTAATAGTAATCGGCGATACGTACAGCAACATGAAAATCGTTGGTATCCTTCCCGGAGGCGAGTTGATAACACTGGCTTCGCCTGTCAGGAATCTCCAGGGTTCCGTAGAGCTCACCAAGATTAATCAATTGCCAGGGGGTTTCCGGAGAAGACTGAAATGCCATGTTGGCAAATACCAGAGCCAAAGAGGAAAAGGAACCGTCATAAGCACTCCACCCGGCGGCAATCCACCCGTCAGGCCAGAGATTCAGCATCTCCATTGATATAGAATCAGTGTTTTCCCCCTGGGCTTCCAGCAGCAGAATTCTTTCAGCGGTGCTGACTGCAGAATCACCACTGAGAATCAGGTATTGCTCTATGGAGGCAAGTGCTTCCTTAAGCTCTCCGTTAATTCTTTGTGCTCTGGTCAGATCAAGCCAGACAGGGGCATTGCCCTGATCGAGTTCCAGAGCCGTTTGGAAGCAATGCACCGCAGAATCAATTAAAGATTCGGCAAGTGCCATACTGCCGAGTTCACCCCATATCCAGGAATCATCTTCCTCAAGAACAAGAAGAGCCTCTCTATACCATTCAGCAGCGGCATAACTTTCACCATCAATATTAAAGAGATCTCCCCTGCGCTGCCAGCCGTAAAGGTATTGAGGGTCAATTGAAACACTGGTCTCATAAACCTCAGCGGCCTCGCTATACATTCCTCGGCTTTCAAGAACCCATCCAAGCTCACCGTACAACCATGACTCGGGATCAAGTTCTACGCACCTTCGCAGAGCGAACTCGGCTTCGGCGAAATTTTCTTCAGATTCATAGAGAAAGGCAAGTTCCTGCCAGGCCCGGGAAAAATCCGGGGTCAGTTGGACTGCGTGCTCAAGCAGTTCTATGGAGTAAACAGGATCAGTGTTAATTCTGAGCTTTGCAAGCTGGTATAGAGACCATGAGTTATCCGGAGAAAACTCCAGAGACTGATGGAAGAAACTGTCTGCAAGATCGGGCCGGTGCTCCTCCAGCAGGCAGGATGCAAGCTGGCTCCATGCCCAACCGTATTCCGGACGGATCTTCAGCACCTCCCTGTACACCTTGATTGCTTCTCCGTTACGTTTAACACCCTCAAGAAGGAGACCCAGAGATGTGTAAGCCGGAACCCGGTCAGGGTTCTGCTGAATGACCTCTCTGTAGACAGCAATGGCACCACCGGCATCTCCAGACTCTTCAAGAACCTGACCATACTGATGGAGAAGGGGATTACAATCCGATAACAGCCGTACAGCTTCCTCCGAAACAACCAGAGCATCATCAATTCTGCCTTCATCGATGAGTGCCATAGACAGCGTCAGCCACGCCGGACCGAATAAAGAATCCGCCTCAATTGAAGCACTGGAGTGAATCACGGCGTCTGCGCTGTTCCCCATGGAGAGCAGCCAGTAGCCATACACCTCACTGAGAACAGGATCAATACCGGTGACAAGGTGAAAGGCTGTTGAAAACAGGCTGTCCATTCTGGCTGAGTCCTGCTCCATTTCCACAAATGCCAGAGCTGTCCATGTTCTGTAGTCGGTGCTGTCCTGTACAACCGCATCGCGGGCAGTTCTCACCGGATCCCCTGTGCCGTTTCCAAACTGTGAAATAGCTTTCACCGCCAGATCAATGGCTGAATCGTCATAATCGGATGATATCTGAAACATGTTGTTCCAGTTTAACTGAGAGTACTCCTGATACCACTCTACAGGCCAGACGGATAATAACGTCAGTAGAAGGATCAACCCTTTTTCTCCTTGCCGGTTACACTGTCAATTCGTACTGCAATGATGCTTGTTCTTTTTGTCATTTCCTCTGTAATCGCAGTACCGCCACTGTAGACAAAATTCAGAGGGGGAACTACACAAGGCTCTCTTCTGGAAATCAGACCAAGCCTGACCACCGAACATTCCGTTATGAACCTGTCAATTGTCTCTCTTGAGGTGATCTCTCTTTTCTGAAGTCTCAATAACTCCCCCACACTGTAAAAGCCAGCCCTGCAAGTGCCACAGTCCAGCAGTACCAGGCGAAACCTGTGAGCTTACCCTGTTTGACAAACTTCACAAGAAGGGCAAGGGCTCCGAATCCCACAACTGCCGAGACAAGAAAACCAATAATGATGTTACTGAACGGGATACTCCAGTTGGCCGATGGAAGTTCCTTCACCGCCGCTCCAAGGATAGCCGGAATGGCCAGAAGGAACGAGAATCTTGCTGCTTCCTCTCGGGAAAGCCCGGCGAAAAGACCGGTGCAGATGGTGGTTCCCGACCGGGAGACCCCAGGGAGAATCGCAAGAGTCTGAGCCAGACCTACAAGCACTCCCCTTTTGAAGGTAATTCCCGGTTCACCGGCTGAAGGGATTCTTCCGGAAAAGAAAAGAATCGTTCCGGTAAAGGCCAAAGCTCCGGAAATGAAGAGCATGTTGCTTCGAAGACTTCCTATAAAATCACCGAACAGAAAACCCGCAATGGCCACTGGAATTGTTCCAGCTACGAGGGTAAGACCAAGAATAAGACTCTTCCTTTCCCGGAGAATGATACCGCGAACCAGCGCGATAATATCCTTCCAGTAAAAGGCAAAAACGGCTACCAGAGTTCCCAGGTGAAGAACAATATCATAGGCCAGCCCGCCCTCGGGAACGTTCATCATATTTGATGCAAGAGCAAGATGCCCCGAGCTGGAAACAGGCAGGAATTCCGTCAGCCCCTGAACAACAGCCAGGATTGAGGCTTCAAGTGGATTCATTCTATAAACTCCCTGTGTAATTCCTGTAGTGCCCTTTCCCTCTGATCAAGAAGAACCAGAGCACTTATTGTGGCATGTGAATCCACCGTTTGAAGTGCATTGACATCAACCCGTTCCAGCGCTTCACAGAACCTGGCCATAACTCCCCTGAGCCCGTGCATACCTGCACCGACAATGGAAATCTTCACACATGGACCGATGGTGGTGTATTGCAGATTCATTGAATCAAGAAGCTGTCCAACACCTCTTGTGGACTCCTTCGGAACCGTAAATGCAGCAGAGCAGTTAAAAACGCTGAACATGTCCATGGATATGTCTCTGTCTGCAATTTTTCTGAAGAGCCCTGCAAAGAAGGAGGAAGGCTTTCCTGAGCCGGTGACAGTAAATCCGGTAACAACAGGTCCGGACGCTACGCCAACTATATATCTTCTGTCCTCCAGAGGTTTGGCAACAACCTCGGTAACCACCTCTCCCGAGCGGAAAGACCTGACCTTCAAAGTCAGATCAGATGCCAGGGCAGCCTCGGCAGCTCTGGGATGGATAACTTTGGCTCCGTGCCAGGCCATCTGCCTTAAATCCTCAGCTGAAATTACATCCAGCTCCCGCGCGGATGGTACCTTCTCCGGATCAGCAGTGTAAACCGAGTCAACCGTTTTGTAAAGAAGAACCTCATCGGCTTCAAGGGCAACCCCCAGAACCACCGCAGAAGTATCTGTACCCCCTCTGCCCAGCGTATTCAAGTGGCCCATTGGGGCTACGCCCTGGAACCCTGCAATAACCACAACACTGTGACTGGACAGGGATTCTTCAATTCTGGCAGTATCAATGCTTAAGATACGGGCATTACCCGATACCCCGTCTGTGGATATTCCAGCCTCCCAGCCGGTGAGAGCTTCAGCACTGATTCCATTGTCACGAAGAGCAGAAGCCATGACCAGCGCACTTATTACCTCGCCGCAGATCATCAGCCTGTCCTTCTCTCGAGTGGTTGACTCCGCTGCAACAAGATCCAGAAGGGTATCTGTTGCATAGGGATCACCGGTGCGCCCCATGGCGGATACAACAACAACCAGTTTCTCTGCTTCCTGAAGAAGTGTACTGCAGTGGTTCGCCGCAGTAACCCGATTTTGTTCACTATCCAGACTGGTTCCGCCGAATTTTGCAACCAGCAGTTTCTTCTGCAAGGTTAACAAACTCCCTTCCTGTATCTTGCCACGAAAAGAACTTCATAGCTCTCTCGTGGGCGGTTTTCGACATTTTTTCTCTCAATGCATCATTGTCAATCAGCTCTTTCAAGTAGTTCGCACAACCGTCCACGTCACCGGGGGGAATCAAAAAACCATTCTCACCATGAGTTACAAGTTCAGGTACAGAGCCTGCATCTGCTGCCAGAACCGGCAGACCGGCCCACAGGGCTTCAGCCACCGCTATCCCATACCCCTCCCAGTAAGAGAGATTGGCAACTATGTGACTCTGATTGTAGATCGAGCGCAAATCCTTCTGTGAAAGATGTCCCGTGAAAGTGACCTTTCCCCGAAGTTGATCACTGTCTGCTTCCCTTTGTACAATCTCCACATAACCGGGATCGGTTATATTGTCGCCCAGTATCAGCACCTGGAATTCCCTTTTGCCCAGCATGCCGCAAGCTTTCAGCAGAGTGAGCTGGTCCTTTCTCGGACAGACAGTACCAACGGAGAGAATCTTGACAGGCCTTGCTGCTTTATGCGCGGAGGTAAGGTTAAACTTATCAAAACCCGGGGGGATTGTGCGTATTTTCTCTCTGGGTATTCCAAGAGAGACAACATCTGTGGCAGTACTGTGACTGTTTACCCACACCCGGGTTCCACTGGAAAGAAACCAGCGGACAAAATATTTTCTGATACTTTGAAGCAGACCGGTGCATCTGTGCCACTCCAGGTGATCCAGGTACAGTACCGGATATCTTCGAAAAGACAGAAGCAGCCGGAGAGGGATCATAAACATGTAGCTTTTGCTGATCACTATCAGATCGGGTTTGTATCTCAATACCTGTCGGAGTATATGGAAAGATCCGCCTATCCGTGAACCTCTGATTCTCACAGGTATTGTTGTAAAATGCACTACATCAACTTCGTGTCCGGCATTTTGCAGCGCTTCAACCATCCTGAAATTGAAATAATAGCCTCCACTGCTATAATCTTTCAGTCCCAGCATAATAAAAGATATTCTCACACTGCCCCTTCCAGCAAACTCTGCAAGATACTCAAACAACATCGGAGTATAGCTAAGCTTTTGAATAAAGTCACATTCCATCTCAAGCAACTCGCCTGGCACTCTGCACTATTTCTGCCAAAGAATTATGTTCGGGCAGAAATTCATTTTGTGCTGGGAGGGAATCTGCTGAAGAATACCGTCTGTATGGTGGTTAAAAATCGCCTTTCAAACGATGCCAGAGTTAAAAAGGAAATGGCCGTTCTCTCCGGGGATGGATGGCAGGTAACTGTGATAGCAATGCCTGAAGCAGATGCTCCGGAAGAAGAATTCAGGAACGGCATCCGCATCCTGCGACCACCGATTTCCTCAAAAGCAAAGGAAAAAATTCGTGACCAGGTTGTTCATGCTTCAGATGAATCTGACAATTCCATCAAGGCAAAAGTCATCAGGTCTCTCAGACGAAATAGATTACGAAGATTTGTTGCAGACATTCAGCGAGACATCCCATGGGAGAGAAGACTCAGGAATGCTGCCTGGCAGGTTAATGCAGATGTTTATCATGCAAACGACCTGGACACACTTGAAATCTGCGGCTCTGTAGCTGCTAAAAGAAATGCAAAACTTGTGTACGACAGCCATGAGCTCTGGCTGGAATCATCTCGTTACCTTATTGCCACCCACCCTGCAAACAGGATAAGACTCAGAAAAATAGAGCAGAAGTACATAAAAAAAGCTGATGCCGTTATTGCTGTCACCCCCCTGCGGGGGCAGAAGATGTTGCAGATGTATCCTTCAATGAAAAATCTTGAAATAGTTGAGAATGCGCCGGAAAAACTCTTAAAGCTTCCACCCACCGGTAAACTGCGAGCTATGATTAATGCGGCACCTGACACTGTGATTGCCCTTTACCAGGGGGTACTGTGCCCGGAAAGGGGGCTGGAAGAGTTGCTGGCAGCAGCAAAACTCAACACAAATCCCGATGTAAAATTCGTCATAATCGGTATGGATGCGTGGAACGGAACTCTTCAGAAAATAGCTTCAGATATGGGATTAAAGGAAAAGGTTCTATTTCTTCCTCCCGTACCTTCAGAGGAACTTCCCGAAATTACGGTGGATGCAGACATGGGCTTCATTCTTTTCCGAAATACCTGCCTGAACCACTACTACTCACTGCCAAACAAGCTGTACGAATACATGATGGCCGGGGTTCCTGTGGTATCAAGCAATTTCCCGGAACTGAAGAGAATACTGACTGAGGTTGATAGCGGCATCACAGTTGATCCTGACTCGCCGGAATCAATCTCCAATGCAGTAGAAACACTTGCAGGCAACCCTGATATGCGAAAAAGGATGAGGGGCAACGGCAGAGCCGCAGCGCTTGACAGGTATAACTGGGAACCGCAGAGCCTGAAGCTGAAAAAACTGTATGACGGATTGAGGAAATCATGAAAAAGTTAATCCTTCTCACATACACCTTCCCTCCACTTTCCTCCGGAGGCACACCGGTTGTTCTGAACATGTGCAGATACCTTCCTGCCAATGACTGGGAGGTAATTGTTGTGACTGTTAAGAACCCAGTGGGTATGAAAATAGACCCTACACTGCTGGACGACCTCGCGGAGGGGTTGAAAGTAATCAGAATCCCGCACGGCGGAAGCGGGGCTGGATCGCTGTCATTCAAGGCACAAAAACAGAGCCCGCTCAAAAAACTCGTAAGTTTTATTGCCCATAACTACATTCTGATTCCGGACAGGGTGATAACCTGGAAAAACCAGGTTCTTCCCGCATTGAAAAGTATCATCGAGAAGGAAAAACCCCATGCGATAATGTCCTTCGGTCCACATCACTCTCTGCACCTCATTGCCCTCTCTGCAGCAAGAGAAACTGCACTCCCGCTTATTCCGTTTTTTGGTGATCTCTGGCTGGCAGACAGTAATACGGAATGGCCCAGCCGACTGAACAGACTTGTAGAATCTCTGCTTGAGAGGAAAGTGGTCCGCAATGCCAGAGGAATTGTAGCAACCACAGAAGGGTCTACCGGATATTTCGTTGACAGATACAGCAACATGTGCCCGCCCACCCATGTTGCTGAAAATGGTTACGATCCACGAAGAATTCAGAAAATTGATTCATCAGTGCCAGATCCCGAGTATCTTACTGCAGGTTGGACCGGTAACTTTTTCGCAAGCCATTCTCCGGGAGAACTCCTTTCAGGGCTCGAGATGTTCTACAACAGGAATCCCTGTTCAAAGCTTAGAGTTAAGATGGCCGGTGGCATTGATTCCGTTTCTCTGGAGAGACTTGACCGAGCTCCTCTTGGCAGCAAGGTCACCCATTACGGTCATCTAAAGTGGGCAGATGTTCCACAGTTCCAGAGAGATTGCGATATTCTTATAGGGTATCTCACACCACGCAGTGGCAGTGAGTTAAAGAATTCGAGCAAGACGGCGGAGTATCTTGTAACAGGCCGAACGATTCTGGGCATTGTTCCCGAAGGAGCAATGGCCAGGAGAATACGGGATCTGGGAAGAGGATACATAGTTCCACCTAATCTGGAGGATATTGCCCTGAAGCTCGAAAACCTTGAATACCAGTGGAAAACATCAAGTCTTCGAGTACCGTTGGACTTTGCTCGAATCGAGGAAAAGTTTTCAGCCGAAAATGTAATGAGGAGGATGGCCGATTTCCTCAGCAGAATGGCTGGTCCATGAAGATATTGTACGTTCTGGGATTCCTGCCACCCTACGTTACAAGAGAAATTGAGGCAATGGCAGCAGCAGGGCATCGTATAGCAGTTCTGCTGCCGGAAGAGAAGAAAAGCAGTGAAACTTCTGACTTCTGGAACAATATTTCAAGAGATCCGCAAGGTAATTCGGTCACAATCAGTAGAACTCTAAAGTTCGTATACCTTACCTGTCCCGCAAAACAGCTTACCCACTCCTTTTTCAGATCTCTCCGGTTTGTGAAAGCTCTAATGAAATCATTGAGGGAATCTGAATTCAGATACTTCATCATTGCGTCAAATGCTGTCAGGGATATGGATCCCACCTGCAGACCGGATATGGTACATGCTCATTTCGCCCACGACCAGGCACACGTTGCAAGGATCATGGCCACAATTATGAAAGTTCCCTATTCTGTAACCACCCATGCCACAGACATATTCGTTCCCAAATGCAAAACCAGACTCCGCAGAGTACTGGCTGGTGCATCAACAGTCTTCACTATTTCACGGTACAATCTGAATTACCTGACAGAATGCAACCTGTGTCCCGAAAATATCGTGGTTGCCAGACTGGGATTGGATACAGAGAAATTACCCGAAAGGAAACCCCCCTCCAGCCCTCCGTTGATAATCTGCACAGCCAGTGGGCTTGTTTCAAAAAAAGGAGTACCCGTGCTTATTCAAGCCATGCGTCTTCTTCATAACAACGGTATAGATTGCAGACTTACCGTGATCGGTTCAGATCCAGACGGCACAACACTTCAGAAATTCAGAGAAAGTACTGCAGATATCTCTGTTAATTTCATCGGTGCGCTGACGTCAGGAGAAACTCTGGATGTTGTTTCCAGAGCTTCCCTCTTCGTTCTGCCGTGTATAGAAGCAGATAACGGAGACAAAGATGGAATTCCGGTAGCTCTTATGGAAGCCATGGGCATGGGCCTGCCTTGTATCTCCACCGAAATTTCCGGCATTCCGGAGCTTATCGAGAACGGTGTAAGTGGTCTTCTTGTCAAACCGGAGTCTTCCACTGAGCTTGCAGACGCAATTACATCTCTGCTTTGTGACTCGGAAACGGCAAGCCGACTGGGCAAAAATGGCAGAGCAAGAGTGCTTACCAATCACTCTCCAAAGAATCTTGCAACCATCATGACAAACAGCCTTCAAGAAGCTGTCAAAAATATGAAAAATCAATGATTCGGATGTGTCCATCATAGAAACGATGATTATGAAAAGTAAACGAACTTGTATTATCTGATCGTTCATGCTTCACAGGCACATGGTATGCTCATTCTCGGACACGCTTCCAAATTATCCGGACAAGTACCCTGTCAGGTATTATCAGCCTCACTTGACTGAACAGCCCCGGTATTATCTATTCAGAGCAGAGGAAGAGGAAGGCACCGGAGACTGTTTCCCAGTTCCAAAATGATCTGCGAAAACAAGAAGCGGAGCGAATATGGTAGCGGAAAGTATAGTGTCCCTCAGGGCAAGACTGAAAACTATCCGGCAAATACCAGAAAGTGACACGGAAATCGTCGATATACTCAACAAGCTGGCCGCTGTTGAGTTCCGTAATAGCCCCGAAATGGCTGAACAGCACGCGAAAGAGGCTTTGTCTATCTCGCAGGAAATCGGGCTTGAAGGTGCGATCGCTGAAAGCCTTCACATGTGCAGCATTACTTCGTGGGTCACGGGTGAATTCACAGATGCTCTCGAGAGCTGCATGAAATCTCTTCATCTGTGGGTAAAACTTGGCGACAGGCCTGGCATCGCCCGAGCGTACAACAATTTAGGAAATATCTATAGAGATCAGGGAGACTACAGTGAAGCACTTGAATACCATCTTAAATCTCTTGAAATCAAAGAAGAAAGCGAAGACAGAAAAGGTATAGCAAATTCCAACCTCAACATCGGCAATATTCACAAAGAACAGGGACACCTGAAACAGGCTGAGACATACTATGCCAGAGCGCTGGCACTTTATCAAATACTTGACAACCAGCTTGATATTGCAAAGTGCTACAACAATCTCGGTATTATCCGGGCCAGGCAGGGAGATTCAGAGCTTGCAGTAAAGCATCATGCCGTAGCACTGGAAATCTGGGAGGCTTTGGGTGACACACGGGGTATGGCAAATTCATACGGCAACCTTGGATCGATTTACGACAAGCAGAATAATTATGAGGAAGCCCTCGAGTGCTACCTGAAGGCACTGCACCTTGGGGAAAAGCTGAGCAGTGGAAGAAACATTTCAGTTTCCTGCTTCAACACCGGATCAATTTACACAAGGCTTGGCAACTTCGATTCCGCACACGAATTTATCGAGAGGGGAATGCGGATAGCCATTGAAATGGGAGCCAGAGATCTGGAAGCTTCATCCATGAGCTATCTGGCTGATCTCTATCAGGCAAAAGGCGACTTCAAACAGGCCTTCCACTGTGAAAGAAAATACAGGAAGATTAATGAACAGTTGTTCAGTGAAGAAAGCAAAAATAAAATCGCTCTTCTGCATGTGAAATTCGAGATGGGAAAAAAGAAGAGACAGGCAAACATCAATCGGTTAAAGAACCTGGAGCTGCAAAAAGAAATCACTGAGCGGAGGAGAGTTGAAGAGGAGCTGAAAACACACCGTAACCACCTTCAAGACCTCGTTCGGGAGCGAACCGTTGAGCTTCTGAAGGTAAATACGGTGCTGGGAAAAAGTTTCAAGGGTACAATTTTTCTAGTATCAAGAATCGTAGAGGAACGGGATCCATACTCATCATGTCATCAGATTCGGACTGCTGAACTTGCTCGGGCCATCGCAGAAAATATTGAACTTTCTGAAGACCAGACTCAAGCTGTTTACCTTGCTGCTGTTGTGCATGACATCGGCAAGATTAGAGTCCCTCAAGAGTTCCTCAGCAGATCAGGAAAACTCAGTGAAATAGAATTGAATGTTGTAAGAACATACCCGCAGGCCGGTTATGACATTCTCAAAACAATCGAGTTCCCCTGGCCCATTGCAGACATTGTTCTACAGCATCACGAGTTCCTTGATGGCTCCGGATATCCCTCCGGGCTCAAGGGTAAAGAAATTATGCAGGAAGCACAGATATTGTGTGCTGCCGATATGGCAGTTGCAATGTCATCCAGACGACCCTACCGCCCGGCCTTTGGAATCGAAGCTATTCTGGAAGAACTCTCCAGAAACCAGGGCATCCGGTACGACAGCAATAGTGTGAATGCCTGCATTCATGTAATACACCGGGGACAATTCAATGTGCGATAAGGCATCGCCGATGATTCAGCTCCCTATTCAGTCCCGCCATCGGGCAGCGATCAATGAGTTCAACTCAGGTCAAAAAGCCTTCCCTGTGGAAATAATGTTCAAACAAGAGTATTGACAGAGAGAAATGTTTGTGTAATTTCCATCTGCAACACCCACAGGAACAAGACAGGAGGACACTTCAAACATGAGTTCTGTTAACTGGCCCGAGAAATTTCCAGTTCTTGAAACTGAGAGGCTTCTATTGCGGAGGGTCAGCTCTGATGATGCCGGTGGCCTATTTCTATGTTACTCCGATCCCGAGGTCATGAAATTCCTCTCAGCCCCCCTGGATAATGAGGATGCAATCGAGGGTATTCTGGAAGAATATAAAGAGGGTTTCAGCCGCGGCTGCAACCTTATCTGGTCTATTGTCATCAAGAAGACAGGAGTCTTCGCCGGCACAGCAGGCTTTGAGGAATTCAGTTTCCTCGACAGCAAAGCTGACATCGGATTCAGCCTTCTCCCGTCACACCAGGGCGTGGGATACATGAGAGAGACTCTGCTTGAAATTATTAACTACGGGTTTCAAAGCATGAATATTAACAGAATTCAAACTACTGTAGTTTCGGGAAATGCATCATCTGTAAAACTTCTGGAAAAACTTGGCTTCCACAGGGAAGGACATATGAAGCAGAGTGTCTTCTTCAACAACAGCTATCATGATGAATTGATGTTCGCTCTTCTCAATGGCATGCAGGAATGAGGGATGAGGAATAATGTCTGAAGAATTCTACAACGGATTCGCTGAATACTATCATTACCATCAAGCTTCTGTAAGTCGTGATGATATCAGATTCTACACAGAACTTTGTCGCTCAAATGGTGGCCCTGTGCTTGAAGTCGGCTGTGGAACAGGAAGAACATTGATCCCCTGCGCAAAGGCGGGAGCAGAAGTTGTCGGTCTTGACCTTTCGGAAGACATGCTTTCTTTCTGCAGAAAAACAACCGGTGTTGAGAACGATGACATCCGCAGAAGAATTAATCTGGTGAAAGCAGACATGACAAATTTTGATCTGAAACAGAAGTTTCAGCTTATTACCACACCTTTCCGACCGTTCCAGCATCTGGCCACGATTGAAGAACAGCTGGCCTGCCTTTCCACCATCCGCAAACATCTTGCCCCGGGGGGTACTTTTGTTCTGGACATTTTCGACCCCGATCTGGATGTACTCACTGATACCGATAGAGAACTCGAGTTCGGAGAGGAGCCACCGTTCACTTTGAGTGACGGCAGAGAAGTAACGGTCACATACAGAAACCCTTCAGTGGATCCTGTGATGCAGGTAGTGCACTGTGAAATGATCTTTTCAGTGAATCATTCTGACGGAAAGATGGAAAGGCTGGTGCAGGAATTCATAATGCGCTACACTTTCCGCTGGGAAGCTGAGCACCTTCTTCACAGAGCAGGATTCAGAGTCAGATCTGTTCTGGGGGGATACAATGGAGAACCTGTTGGTTCCGGTGAACTGATCTTCATAGCTGAGAGAATCTGAAAAAGGGGCCATTCCACCTGGAAGTGACCCCAATTCTCAGTTCTGTGTTCAGATCGGCAGGTACCAGGTCAGTTTGGCATAAACACCCAGATCAGGATCGCCAAAATCACCGTTTCCATCTCCGCTGAACACTGTTTCACCGAGAAGGTAGAACATGCTTCCAGGGAGATACTGCCAGGCAAACAGCATATTGGCTCTGAGTTCATCACTCTCTAATTCTCCAGTTTCATCAAATTCCATGTTGAAATTGGAGTACTGAGAGAAGAATCTCAGGTTCATCTCGGGATTAAACATGTAAGCCAACCGGAAAGTAACCGATTTCCACTCGGTGGATCTGTTGTCGAAGGCACCAGGTTCCCAATTGTAGTTCTCCGTATCAAATGTACGGAACCAGTTTCCGGAAATTGATGCTTCCAGCACCGGAACTGGAAGGTAGCGCATATTGCCGATGACATTGCTGTATGTACCGCCTTTGTCGTACTGTCCGCCACCTGTGCCTGCCCAGAATCTGAAAGGTTCGTATGGATTGGATCCTCCACCGGCAAATACACTTGCATGATCGTCGTAGAATTTTCCATCAGGACCTTCATAGGGATCAAAGAAATCACCACTGTAATCCCCTGAAACGGTGAAATTCCAGCCATTCTTAAAAGTACCGTTCACTTCCGCATGGGTGCTGTTTTCAAGAGTCTCTCCGTCAATCTGAGTTGTGTACTGCTGTCTTCCCCACAGAGAGAAAGTCGAGAAAGTCTCCTCGGGCCTGAAGGTTTTACTGATACCGGCACTCCCGGATCTGAATCCGGTCATTGTCGTGAAACCTGTTCCGTTCACATTGAAATTCTCATCAACCTGAGTGCCGTTGACCCAGTATCCGAGGGTGCTTCGTATTCTCTCGAATCCAAACCGGTAAGCTCCGTCTTCATCAACTCCGGTATTCCAGCTTCTGGCAGCACTTCCTGAGATCAGGTGATTCCCGGCCAACTCAACAGCCCCATCCAGCGCGAAGGCTCTGTTGCTTTCCGTTTCAAACCCCTCCTGCTCCCATGAGTCTTTTGATACCGCAGAAATACCAAGATAACTGTATCCGTCAAATTGCTTGACCCCTCTGAATATTCCGAAGTTTGCAGCAGTTTCCACCAGAGTGGTGTCGTCCTCCCATACTCTTCCAGTGACGGCATTGAGAAACCCGAAACTGTAGCCTCCGAAAACTGATCCGGTAATTTTGGCTCCTCCAAGAATGGGAATAACATCACCGTTCCAGCCAACTGCACCAACTCGACGGGAGTAGAAGAGATTGAAAGGCATGTCGAAAAGATCGCTCCTCTCCATGAAGAACGGTCTCTTCTCCCGAAGGAAAAGTTCGAAATGACCCAGGTTCATCTCAGATTCATCGGCTTCAATCTGACCGAAATCGGGATTGATCGTAAAATCAGCAGTGATCCCGCTGGTTAGACCCGTCTTGATGTCCAGACCAATATCTCCTGTGGCCTCAGTCTCATCAGCATTCCGGGCATCGTAGTATCGACCTGAGGTATATGGCCTTAATTCCATTCCCAGAGATCCCTTAACGCCCTCAATCCCCACAAGATCCGGAAATGTGGGGATGTCGGCCATCTGCTGACTTGCCGAAAGATTATACCACCCGTTTTCAGCGGTTCTGCTGAGAATTCTCTGAAAGTTGATTGACCAGACCTGGCTGTCTGTATCCGGAAACCGAAGACAGCTGAGAGGAACAGCCATTTCAGAAGACCATCCGTTCGCATGTCTTGCTGTACCGCTTTCCCAGACTGCATCCCAGCCATAGTCCCATCCTCCGTGTTCATTCAGCCTTGCATCCATCTGTGAATTGGCCAGACTGGTCTCAAAACTGAAAGCACTTTTCCCATCACTCCAGGTGTCGAGCAGAACTGCGATCCATTCTCCGTTTATGTAGTTGTCCCGCGGAGTGAGCGCAGGGGTCATCTGATCAGGCAGGGAATCAAACATAAAAAAGGCAAAGTAAATGCAGGCATCATCGTAAAGCACCTTGATCGTGGTCGGTTGGGACATACTCTCACCGTAATCAGGAGCAAACTGCCAGAGCTCACAGGTTTCCCCGGAACAAGCCGCCCAGACAGCATCATCGATATAGCCGTCAATACTGGGTGCCGTTTCCGTTCTACGGGCTGTTATTGAACCGGCCGGCGCTCCGACGACGAGAGTTACAAGAGGAAGTAATTGCCACATATGTACCCCTTCCTTTTCATTGATTCCTTGTTCATACTAGGGTGTGTTTTCGTAATGCTTTGTCAATATGTAAAAAAGAGTTGTCATTATGCAAGTTCATCCATTAGTTATGTAACTATAATCCGTCAATTTGACCATGATAATAACTATCCGATGTTATTTCTTACATCAGGGAAGAAGAGATGCTGCACATTATTCTGCACGTGGTAATATCGATAACAGGTGTTTGGAACGCATGGGGTTACAACTCTGGTAACTGGGCTGAACTAGCCCCTGTCTTGAGTAGAAATGGGTACGATACAGTTTTCTATTGTGCTGTATACGGGCTTGAAACAGACATAGCAGGTCTTAATGAATGTATTGTTGCCTGTAACGATTATGATATTGATGTACATGCCTGGATTGTCATGTGGAAAATCGGCAAATCATCCGAACAGAAAAAGGCACTTCTGGCTGATCAGGAAAGATTGCAGGTATCTGCAGATGATGACATCCGCGCTCAGTCGTGGCTCTGTCCCACAGACCCTGCCAATGTAGCTGAAATGGCTGCAGTATGCCTTGCTGTTGCCGCATACAACAATATCAGAGGTATCCATCTTGACTATATCAGGTATTCCAGTAACAGAGTCTGTTTCTGCGAAGGGTGCAGGCGGAGATTCCAGCATGATTCAGGTATATACGGGATTAGCTGGCCCGATGACTGCGCCAGTGGCGGGAGACTGTACACCGAGTACAACCGGTGGCGTTCAGAAGCGATCACTTCCGCAGTAAGTACCATTCGAGATTCTCTTGGCCGGCTGAATAAGATTGTTGAACTATCCGCAGCAGTTCTTCCAAGGGAGAGGGAGATGGATTACTATGCCCAGCACTGGGATAGATGGCTCAGCTCCGGTCTGGTTGATTTCGTCATACCAATGAACTACACCATTTCCGACTCCGAGCTGGTCTCCTGGGGAGAATCGCAGCTGCATCTTGCAGGACGCAGTTCAATTCCGTGTGGTCTTATCACATACCAGAATGACTATCAACTTACACAGAGCGAAATAGAAAACCAGCAGAGAATGGCTGTCGAAATGGGTTTTGACGGCTGGGTGATGTTTCACTTGAGCAATCATCTTTTTTCTCAACTTGACGAAAATGAAACACGCAGGGTATTACACCGCTGACAATAAATACTTAAGAGCTTTCCCCTTGAGCACAGTTCCGAACCTTGTTCTGATCTCAGGAGATTTTTCTTCCCCGTCAATCCTCCGGAGTTCCGAAAGAAGCACCTTGATTGTCTGCAATTTAGCCCGGCTCCAGTGGTCAGTTACGCTGTTTTCCACAAACTTATGCACACATGCATCAGAACCCACGCTGTTCCACCGTATTTCACACTTCTGAAGCAACCTGTGGGCTGCGGCTTTTCTGCACAAGAGACAACCCAAAGTAACCAGCGAATCCAATTTACGCTTAACATGCGACACATCAATGAGTTCTGTCTCTTTTGCTGACTCATTCCGTTCCGTTTTATCATGGTTCAAATGCCGTCGCAAACCATGGTGAAAAATCGATTCTTTTCCCAGCTCCATCTTCCATTGGGCAAGAGCCTGTTTAAAAAGCGATTCACTGACCTCCGGCCACAGGTTTTCAACAAAAGTCTTTTTATTTGACTCTGTTTCTATAAACGCTTTCAATTCGAGAAATTCAGCCAATGGATGCATGTTGGAAAAAGGACCGAAATAACTGGAATCCCCGGGCTCTGTGAACATTTTGTCTTCACCCGCCGGGATGTACCAGAGCTTTTTCTCGTGTAGTCTTCCAGCAAGATTGTATTGAGGGGAAAGCTCTGATATCAGTTGACTCTCCAGGATTGCTGCGTCCAGCGCCGTAGCCACTTCTTCGTGGAGAATCCGGCAGGTGCGGGAAACAAGTTCGGCATGTCTGCCTTTCTGCTTCCCGGTAAAGTGGCTGTTAACCCTGTTTCTAAGGTTTTTTGCCTTTCCCACATAAAGCAGATTGCCACTGGAATCCAGAAACCTGTACACACCAGGATGCCGGGGAAGAGACAGCCTCTCCTCCCTGCTAACCGAGACCAGAGAGAAACCGGATTGAACCGCAAGAAAAACAGCTTCAGTTGCAAGAACATGATCTAGTGCTCGTCTCTTTTCTCCTAAAGAAAAACCAACTGCTCCAGCCACAGCCCTTAATGTACCCGAGGGCAGATCGGGGATTTCCTTCATAGCAAGTTCTCGGGTGCACAGAAAATCAAGATCAAGCCCGGTGAGCCAGTCCAGCCACCGCTTCTCGTATACGGCATAGTGTGCCACCAGTGTTACCGGTGGACCGCCTTCGTCCAGCCCGGCAGCGGCAAGGAACAGTTTTTTCAACTCTTCCGGATGAAGAGCATCGGATCCTTCAACATCTTCATTCGTGATTCCGGTTATTCGTTTTACTTTTGGTGGAATTTCCATCCCGGTAATATTTCTCACCAGAAAACAGTGAGGAGAAAAAGTAAGCTCTTTCCAGGCCACCTCAAGAAGAAATCCATTCCCAGGATTTCCGGATGCCTGAACATCAACAAACAGAATTCTGTCCGGGATCATTTCAGGTATTCAGCAAGGGTTGTAAAGTCGAAATCCAGAAATGGCTCTGCATTCTCTATTTTTTTTCTTCTGCCATCCATAAACTGCTTACACCACCCTGTCAGGTTGGTTACATCAAAGCTTCTGTGGATTACAGCATAAAGATCTATCTCCCTCATTCTGAGAAAAATGGGGATCTCAACCAGCCATTCGGGATCCAGGCTGTTCTCACTTGCATACCCCCGCAGAAAAGGAGGGAGAAATTCTGAAGCCAGACCCTCTGGATTCTCTGCATTTGTCACCATATAGAAAAGCACGATAGCCAGATCATTGATGAACCAGTTTCTGTTGCAGTCGTCAAAATCGAATAAATTTATCTTTCCCGTTTCATCAACAAGCATGTTACCGCCGTGAGCATCGAAATGAATAAGTCCAAAAGAATCGTTATCGGCAGGAAGAGATTCAAGACGGGAAATAATATCTTCGTATCTTTTCCTGGCTGCAGGCTGGTCGGCAGGGAGATTAATGAAAACATCATCGTTCATTTCCGCAGAATTCCAGAGAGGTCTCCGGATATCCGGATCTGAAGGATTGTACAACTTCGTAAGCCTGTGCATTCGTCCAATTAGAGCACCGTATTCGGTGAACAACTCGGGAGACCATCCCGAAACCCAGGGAGGTTTCCCTTTTACTTCTTTGAAGGCGGTGGCAAGGAAGAAACCACCATGCCCGTCCGGAATCGATTCTACAAGATTGCCTTTTTGAGAGAGCACGGCATCTGCAACAGAAACTCCGTTTGAAGCAAGATATCTTATCCATTCCACCTCGGCCTGAATAAGCTTTTCGGATCTGCGGAGACTGTGTGCAATCCGCAGTATGTATCCTGCATTTTTCAGGCTGTATTTGAAGATGCAGTTCTCAAAACCGTCCAGCTTGTCAGCGCTGATACCATACCTCGCTGCAGCCTCTTCAGTGATGTTCTCACTATATCTGTCAGTAATTCCCTTTTCCAAAGCCTCCTCCTGAATGGGCTGTGTTGATGTGCCACATTATAATACCTGCCATGCTGAAACAAATAATTCGGTGGTTCCGGGCTCTGCTCGGAAGAACCGGCGGGGTCTGTCTTGATCTCTTCAAGGTAATGATACCTGCTTTGATCGCTGTGAAAATTCTGGAGGTGGCTGGCATCTTCGGCCCGATTGCCGATACCATTGCTCCTGTGATGAAACTGGCCGGGCTTCCCGGTGAAGCCGGGCTGGCCTGGGTGACTGGAATGCTCTCCAATATGTATGGAGGGCTGACAATTACTGCGGGGATGATACACCCTCTTCATCTGAATACGGCACAGGTTACCACACTCTGCTGCATGCTTCTTGTTTCCCACTCGCTTCCCGTGGAAATAACAGTAGCTGCCCGTGCCGGAGTTAAACCGTGGTTCCTGATCCCATTCCGGCTGATAACCGGACTGATTTTCGGGATCATTCTGGGGCAGATATTCAGAATCACCGGAGCATTGCAGAGTACCCCAACAGTGTTGTGGAGTGCAGCAGAGCAGGGAGCAGGACCGATTGAATGGGTTCTGGGAACCTTGCGAAGCATGGCAACCATCTTCATTGTGATTCTGGTGGTTCTGGGTTTTATGGACATTCTTGATAAACTGGGAATCATGGCTCTGCTAAAGCGTATTTTCAGACCGGTCTTCACTCCCATGGGCATAGGTGATGAAGCCTCATCAATCACAGTCATAGGTCTGGTTCTTGGAATATCCTACGGTGGGGGAATGATCATCAGGGAGGCCAACAGGGGCACGATCCCATCCAGGCAGGTACTGGCCTCAGTCTCTTTCATGAGCATCTGCCATGCTGTGATTGAAGATACATTGCTGGTTGGTTCCCTGGGCGTCTGGGCGGTGGCAGCCTTGCCGGGACGAGTAGTTTACTCCTGGATAGTAATGTTCCTGTTACTGCTGGTATCCAGACAACTGTCCGATCAGACAATCATGAAATTGTGTAACCCGCCGGAAAGATCAAGCTCAGACCGAATTCTTCTCTGATTCTTTCAGCATCTTCGACTGATTATCCCATAAGGCAGTAAAACACTGATCTACTGTGGGTTTTTCCGGCAGAATTCCATCAGCAGCCATATCTTCCAGCATCCTGAGGATAGTACCGATCACAGGTCCTTCAAAACCCATGGCCTGAAGGCTCTGCCCCATCTCCAAGGGAAGAATTCTTCCCTTGTTCTGCCCGGCAGCCCGTTTCCGCAATTCTTGAAGAGATATGAGAAATTTACTCACATAATCAGATTTGTGCGCCTTTATATCTGCTTCAGCCAGAACAAACAAATTCTCAAGCTGGTCATCTACATCCCGCATAAGCCTTCTTACAGCGCTGTTACTCCATTCCGAGCGGTAAAGAACCGGGCGTATGTGGTTTCTTACCAGCACTGCAAGAGCCTTCTTTTCAGCTCTGGAAAAACGAAGTCTCTCCGCCACCGAATTGACAATTTTCTCACCCTGGATCTCGTGACCGTAAAAGTGAGGTTCCCCATCTTCATCAACCTCTCGAACAAGCCCTTTCGCTGAATCGTGCAACAGGGCAGCCCAGCGAAGAACGGCCACCGGCGGCACCTGAGCAATAACATCAAGAGTGTGGTGCCAGGCATCACAGGTGTGATACTTACCCTGCCCCAGTCCATCTATTACAAACAGATGTTCAAGCTCGGGAATCACCTTCAGCAGAACACCGTCATGCTTCATCATTGAAAGAGCTCTGGCAGCTCTAAAACCGTCTGGAACAACAAGGAGACCTGTTATCTCCTTGTACTTCCGTTCCGGAGAAATGGTTGCAAGTTCCGCCGAAAAATTTCTGACTGACTGTCTGACCCGTTCAGAGATCGAAAAACCCAGTTTCGCTGCAAACCGGTAGGCCCTGAGTATCCGTAAAGGGTCATCAAGAAATGCTGCATCCGGATTACCCGGAGTGTCGATAATTCTGTTTTTCAGATCTTTCATTCCTCCGCATGGATCAATGAGTTCACCACTGGAGTCAATAGCCATGGCGTTTATGGTGAAGTCCCTGCGCTTGAGGTCTTCCTGAATGCTTCCTCCAAATTCCACAGACGGGAATCTTGAACCTCTGCGGTAAACTTCGGAACTGCGAAAGGTTGTTATCTCAGCCTTTTCATGGGTCGTGGGTGAAATGGCTGTAACCGTCCCGTAACGAACACCGGTGGGAATCACCTTAATGCCCGTCTCAGAAAGAAAATCTATAACATCCCCCGGGCTGGCATCAGTTGCGTAGTCCATATCTCCGGTAGAGACCCCGAGCATTCTGTCACGCACCGCACCGCCAACTAGGAAAAGGCTGTGGCCTGCTTTTTCAAAGATATCAAACATGCAGTAAATATACTCCCGAAGAGGGCTTCAGTGTATGGTTTGTGGCTCTCTGTTTCTCATGGTTATCACAACCAGAGCAATTACCGCACCAGAGACTCCCAGGGTCCACAGACCGAACTTGTCTACCAGAAGACCTAGAACAGGAGCGTATATCATTGCAGAAAAGGATTTTGCCTGAGACTCAATTGAAAGCACTGTGGCTCTTCGGTTTCCCGGGGAAACATGATCAAATCGACTCACCTGCATTGGTCTCCACAAATTCTGTATCAGCTCCAGGAGGATAAAGACAACGATAGCTCCAATGTACCACCGGGCAAAAAGAAGGGGAATCAGAGCAGCATAGCAGAGAAAATCCACCCGCCAGAGAAACGAGGCGCTTCCTCTCTCGCCTCCGGCGCTTGTTACGAGCCTGTGAGAAAAACGTGAACCGAATATCCCCAGTACTGCAAGTAAGAAATAAACTCCACCGGCAAGTACTGCAGAACCCCGGTCTCCCTGAAGACCGGCAAGAAGGGGAATGGAAATTACCATTGTTTTAATCACAGGCTGTATGTAGTCGCCGGTTACCTTGTGCACTCCTTGAAATCCCATAGTCTCCACCATAAGATTCCTGAGTGGTTTGAACTTAAGGGCTTCAAGCACAGAGATTTTCATCATCGAAACCGTGTCCCGCAGGGTTTTTCCACCATGGTCTTCTTCCTCAAGATCCTTGGGGTAGGTGAGCAGATTGACCAGGTTGATCAGATAAGGAGGAATACAGAAGAGAAACACAGTTGAGAAGGTTCCGGTTCTCCAAACCAGCACTGCTGCAACAATGCTTGATAGAGCAGTACCCGTTTTGGACCAGGATCTGGTTTTTCCGTATACTTTCGTCTTCTCACTAAGTCTGCCCTGGTTCTCAAGCCATTTAAATATCATCGCCTTGTGTGTACCTGTTCTAAAAGCATCTCCCACAGCGAAGAAGAACATGGCCAGGAAAAGCAGAGGAAACGATGATGAGAATCCGAAGACAATAAACGAAACGATGTACCCGGCCATTGAGCCTGCCATGCAGAGTCTTCTTCCATGGGAGTCGGCAAGAGCCCCGCTGGGTATTTCCATCAGGGTAACTGACAGTTCCCGAAAAGCGATGAGCAGACCTATCTGGAAGAAGGAAAGCCCTTTCTCCAGAAAAACAAGCAGGAGAAAGGGTTCATAGTACTTCTGGTTCTTGAGAAACCCATAGAGGCTGAACCGCCCGAGCATATAAAGCCTACCCCCTGAACAGCTTTTTAAGGAATTTCCTGAAACGTCGCGGTTTTTTTCCCTCGGAATCTCCGGACAGATGAGAGAGGATTGCAGCAGTATTCACATTGGAAGCTACCAACTCAACAATCCTCTTGATCTTCTCTTCCTCGTGAGGTTCCACCTTGAATATTTTCTGAGACAATCTTCCAGTAGATTTTTCAAGTCCCTGACCTGTGGCATAGAGAGGGATCCCGGTAGCCCGGAAGGCCTCGATTCTCCTTGAATCGGGTTCGCCTCCGCATATGATAACAGCCCCGGGGCCCTTTCCTCCGGATATACGGGAAACCACGAGAGCATCAAGAATATCGGGTCGTGAGTGATCCACAAGCAGTGATCGAACTGGATTCTTCCGCACAATACGAAGGACCTCCTCCGCTGAACCGAAGGCAGTCAGGTGCCCGGCAACAGCACCGCCGACGTTGCCTGCCTTCATTGTAACTATGGGTTCCGCTCCAAGAGCCCTTTGCATTAACCCCAGTGAAGGTCTCGCTATACTGTCCTCGTAGGGAATATATCCGAATACGGGAATATCTCTTTCTCCGAACCATTTTCCCAGTAGAAACTTCACCGATTCCATTTTTGCTGGAATGATCCTGTTGATAACCACACCAAGCACCGGTACATCGTAGTGATAAAACATTGAGGCGCAAAGACTGAATCTGTCAATAGTTGAGCCAATCCCACCATCAAGAACAAGTATCACTGGAGTCCCCAGTATCTTTGCCACTCTGGCATTGGACAAATCGAAAACACACCCCACTCCCGGGTGTCCTGTACCTTCCACAAGGACCATTCGTCCTTTTCTCCCGAGAGCTTTGTATGCTCTTCGTATCCTGCCTGGCAGATCCGAAGGTTTCCCAAGCTTTATGTAGCGGGCAGCGGATCCCCGAGAAGCAGCAAAAGGTGCCGAATTGTCCAGCGAAAGCCCCATATCGAGAGCCCTGTCAACAAACCAGGAGTCCTGTCCCACTTGTTCACCCTCAACCAGAGTAGTCTTCTGCCCCAGAGGCTTGGTAAACGACACGCCCTCTGGAAGTGTTTTTCTGAATTCCTCAAGCAGCCCAAGGCAGAGGGTTGTCTTCCCTGCATCCTTCTCTGCTCCTGCAATGTAAAGCCCCTTAGACATATTTCTCCAATCATGCAGTACTGCATGAATTATACAGAAACTGATATTCAGCAGGAAACCATATATCCATCTGTGAGTACAACGACTTTCCAGCCTGCATTGTCTCCACAATACTATCTCTTATCCAGAGGATCAATCATCGGGGAGTCATCAGAAAACAATTCCACATGTTGACATACGAGACCTTCCTGTAATAAGATATCAAATGCATCGAAACGCCAATGAAAGGATAAACGCTCAGTGCCTTCAAAGTTCTCATTCATGTTCATTCTGACAATTGGCGCGGGGCTTGTTATCGTTGCCGCCTACTTCATGAGTTATGCTTCGACGGGTAAAACTGTTATTGAAGAGGGTCGCCTGCTGGAGTACCGGTCAGTAGAGCATTTACGCGAACAGGACCCCGCGGAATACGCCAGTCGAAGGTGGAAAATAGATAATCGGTATGATACTCAATTGAACCTCAATATCCTCCACAAGGAAGCAGGGGCATGGGCTGCCGGCGTCTTCGGCATTCTTCTTCTCATGCTGGGCATATTGGACTTCAGACTTTGCAGACAAAGATTATCCCGGCACCAGAAGGAAATTCTTGTAACGCTGGTGGAAAACCACATTGACACCCTTCTTACTCAAAGAAACGACCAGGTATTTACTGATAAATCTGGCAACAGGAATGCCGAGAAGTGGAATTTCGGAAAATCTGTCTTCATAGATAATGTACTAAGCAAAGAGAACACAGGCAGACTCATGTTCAGCAAAGAAAAATTATCCGCAATGATAGATCAGATCATAGATGGAACCCTGGAATAACAAGAGGCTTATCCGATCCGAATTGCGTTAATATCAAGTTGCTTCCGGGTTTACGCAACTCGACTGTTGTTGATAGAAAATCCGCGTGACACAGATTTACCACCTCCCTCGTAAAGAATCGTTGCTGGTGCCGGGTTTGAATCCACTACTGAAGCAGGACAGATGCAGGGTTCTTCACACACTGCTGTTCAACTGTTCAGGAAAGCAGGTAATTTCAGAATGAATTCTCCGATCTCATCTCTCACCCTGCGGTAGTGTACCAGAGCTTCTTCTTCGGTTGCCGCATCTCCAGCCAGCCTGGGCGGATCATCAAAACTCCGATGAATAACCGCTGTCTTTGCGGGAAAATATGGGCATGTTTCATGGGCGTTGTCACAAACGGTGACAACGAAGTCAAAATCAATTTCTTCTAAATCCTCAACGGTTTTACTGAAGTGGTCTGATATGTCAATTCCGATCTCCAGCATTGCCTTGACAGCAAATGGATTGAGCCCGTGTTTTACGATACCGGCGGAATACGATTGAATAACGTCACTGTTAAAACTGTTGCAGAATCCTTCAGCCATCTGGCTTCTGCATGAGTTACCGGTGCAGAGAAAAAGTACTTTTACCCTGTCATTCATCTTCCATACCTCGCTCGGTTGTTTTGACACGGCAGCATTCACTGCCCTGTATCCATCTGCATGTGGGATGTGCCATCATGGCCACCAGACCAACCATACCACCAATTGCAACACCCGCCATTATTCCCTTTTCCTTGTGATCCGTTGAAACATTCAGTATTACAAACATCAGAAGGAAGGAGAGGATTACCGTGATCGGGAAAAAGATATCTCAATACACCGGCAGCGGCAACAGCGCCTGCTGTCTGATTGAGTATGCGGGGAAGAACATCTTTCCCCTTCAACCTGCCTGCAAACATGAAGCCCGGTGTTACTGCCGGGTTAATTTGTGTATCGGATAAGTTTCAGAGAGAGTAAATCACGCTGTTTGATTTCAGAACCTCTCCTACGCCCGCATGAAAGTTGTAGTGGTTACTCTTTTCCAACAGCGAGAAACGATTGTTCATTTCAAATCAGCTTTCATCAACTGTGAAAGGGCATAACAGAACCGGCGCACCCTGGTAGTTCAGGGCACGCCGGCGAGGAGGGATGTATGACCGGAATAACCGGATGAAGCACAGGCTCTTACTACCTGCCTTCGTATATATATACCGCAGATGCTGAAGATGGTTCCATGTTATGAAGCCGGCTGATCCGCTAATCGGGAAGGATTACTGCGGGCCGGTTTTGTGACTGTTCGATGAGGCGAATTCTCGAACAGCCTCCTAATTCAGGTCTACCGGAACACCGGTAACCGTAAAGATCACTCTTTCGCATATATTTATGACCCTTCCGGTTTCTGCATACATGCGATTAAAGGACATACTCGCAGAAATCAGAGAGCATGTGGGGGAATCAGAGAAAGATAATAATGCAGTCATCTTTATTGAGTCTATGGTTGCAACCGGAGTGGAAAGAATTGCGAGCATCTTATGACAGCACTGGAATCAAACGAGTACACGAAATTGTAAACCGCGAGGTGATGATAGAGACAATATCGCATTCAGGGGAGGAAGGGATGAAATGGACTTGACCCAAAGAAATATGCTCATATGTTAGACCCGTCTAATTCTATGACCTTTGAATATGCCTGAAGCAAGTGATGTTCAATCACTGAGTGGAAAGGAGCGATTATTTACATGGATCAAGCAGGAACAGGAACAGGCAATAGTACTGCAGAAATACCTGCCAGTCTCACTCTCAGTGAACTGGGAGCGGGCAGAACTGCCAGCGTAGTCTGCTTGGATGGCGGAAGGGGTTTCCGCGAGAAAATGAATGGCATGGGTCTTTTCCCCGGAACGGAAATTACCGTTGTACATACAAGCGGCAACGGGGGAATGATGCTGATAAGCATTGGCAGCTCCCGGCTTATGGTCGGCCACCAGATGGCTGAACGAATTTTGATGCGGGAAGTGATTTAACTTATTTAGTCAACAGTTAGCCTTATCTAACCGTTATGCCCCACAGAAGAAAGAATCAATATGAAAATATCCGATATGAAACCTGGTGAGATCGGAAAAGTAATCGGCTACGAGCCGGGAAGCAGGGCTTACCGACAAAAGCTGCTCAGAATGGGACTGGTCAGGGGCTGTCGGTTCACACTCCTGAGGATGGCACCTCTTGGTGATCCGGTGGAACTGGAGCTGAATTCACACAAGCTCACCATTAGGAAGAGCGAAGCGGATGCATTGATTGTTGAGAAGGAGAATGATAATGCCGAACGCTGAACGCACCCTCCGGATTGCTGTAGCCGGTAATCCGAATGTGGGAAAGACAACGCTGCTGAATGCCCTGACCGGTTCACGCCAGCATGTGGGAAACTGGCCCGGTGTTACCGTTGAAAAAATCGACGGAGCATACGAGCACAATGGAACTGAAGTTAAAGTAACAGACCTTCCCGGCATCTACTCCTTCACTGCATTCTCCATAGACGAGTCCATTGCCAGACAGTTCATTCTGGAGGAACACCCTGATCTTATTGTGAATATTCTTGATGCCACCAATCTTGAAAGGAATCTATTTCTAACTACTCAGCTTCTTGAAATGAAAGTACCCATGGTAGTGGTTCTCAACATGACTGACCTGGCGGCAAGACGAAAGATAAGAATAGAGATCGAACACCTCTCCACGCATCTGGGCTGCCCGGTGATCCCCATTATCGCTTCCCGAAACAGGGGAATTGAGGCCTTGAAAGATGCAATCAACAGAGCAGGAGCGGAGAAACTTATATCCGGTACCGAGGTTGCCTATGATTCTGTACTGGAAAAAGCAGTTGGTCGCGTAAGAGACAGAGTTGCCGATCTGGCTGAAAGTATCAATTTTGATCCCAGATGGCTGGCCCTGAGGCTTCTGGAAGATGATGAGTATGCCAGAGAGCTCTGCGGATCCAGAATTCCCACTGAGCTTCTGAAGGAAGAAATATCGAAGGTGGAAAGACATGTTGGCGATGAGATGGATATCATCCTGGCTGACGGAAGATATGGCTTCATTCATGGTCTGGTCAGAGATGTAGTTCACAGAACCAGCGAGGTTCGAAGAACAGTATCAGACAGGATCGACAAGGTGGTTCTCAACAGAATGCTCGGTATCCCGATCTTCCTTGCGGTAATGTACGGCGTATTCGTAACCACTATAAATGTGGGCGGACCGTTCATTGACTTCTTTGACGGGCTTACCGGAACCATTTTCGTGGATGGTTTCAGAGTTCTTCTGGAGGCTGTGAACCTTCCGGAATTACTTGTTACCTTCCTGGCAGACGGACTGGGTGGCGGTATTCAGACTGTCGCAACATTCATACCGCCGATCTTCCTGATCTTCCTCTGCCTCTCCATCCTCGAAGACTCAGGATACATGGCCAGGGCTGCATTCGTGATGGACAGGTTCCTGAGAACCATTGGCCTTCCAGGAAAAGCTTTCATACCAATGCTGGTGGGCTTCGGATGCAATGTACCGGCAATAATGGCCACCAGAACTCTGGAAAGCAACAGAGACCGAATTCTGGCGATAATGATGAATCCCTTCATGTCCTGCGGAGCAAGGTTGCCGGTCTACACACTGTTCGTGGCCGCTTTCTTCCCGAAACAGGGCGGACTTGTGCTTTTCAGCCTGTACCTGACCGGCATCCTGCTTGCGGTTGGAACGGGCATGCTTTTCAAGAAGACAATTCTGAAAGGGGAGACATCTACATTTGTAATGGAACTCCCCCCGTACCACCTGCCCACGCTGAGAGGAATCATGTACCACACTTTTACCAGACTGAACAGCTTCATACTCAGGGCTGGAAAAGTGATTGTGGCTGTGGTGATTGTGCTCAGTTTCCTGGGTTCAATTGGAACCGATGGAAGCTTTGGTAACAATGACTCTGAGAACTCTGTACTCGCCGCGATAAGCAAGGGTATTTCTCCAGTGTTCTCCCCCATGGGTCTCACCAGAGACAACTGGCCGGGTGCAGTTGGCCTTTTCACCGGAATCTTTGCGAAAGAGGCTGTGGTTGGAACCCTGGATAACCTCTATGCCGGCATGAAGGATCAATCCGGAATTGTTGTTGATGATGATGAGCCCTTCAATTTCTGGGACGGAATTGCCGGATCTTTTGCTGCCATACCGGAAGGATTCAGTGAATTCGGATCATCACTGAGAAATCCAATGGGTGTTGAAATCAGTGATGACCTCACAGATCAGGATGCCGCAGCAGAGGAAATTGAAGTAGACAGTGGAATCTTCGGCATCATGCGGGAACACTTCGATGGGCCGGTGGGAGCCTACTCCTACCTGCTATTCATACTGATCTATGCGCCCTGCGTTGCAGCCATTGCCGCCATTTACAGAGAGACCAACTTCCAGTGGGCTGCACTGTCCACTGCATATCTCAGTGTACTGGCCTGGGTAGTGAGCACTCTTTACTACCAGATCGGCACTTTCGGCAGCCATCCCGCCAGCGCAGCCATGTGGGTCGCAATCTCACTGGGAATTCTGGGAGCCATCTACGGAGGCCTCAGGCTTCTGTCCGCCAACCAAAAAATGGCGGCCTGATATGCTTTCCGAAATACTGAAACTGCTGCGGGAATGTAAACAGCTCTCTTTGCAGGATATATCCATTCACTTCCGAATGGATATATCAGCATTGGAACCGATGATGGAGATGCTGACCCGGAAGGGGAAGGTTAAGACTCTTGCCAGAGAATCCACAAGCTGCTCCCGCTCTGGATGTTCATGTTCCAGATGTTCCTGCGCCAGCAGGGAAAGCGTGCTGATGTACCATACTGTTGAAAACCCGGCTGATATGACATACGAAGAAGATGTTCCACTTTTATGAAAAACTGCTTCCAGTAAACTTTCCTGCTGACCATTGCCTTCTTTGGCGGGTACATGCTTCTGGTTTTTCAGAGCGAATCTCTCACAATCTTTATACCATGAGCAGGCTGGAGTACCGACCTCTTCCAGGTAGCTGCGCTTGTACTGACCACCGGAAAAGGGTGGAGTCGTTTTACTGTCAACATGCAAGGAATAGTTTCCGGTCTCCTTCTCTGAGGTTTCATCGGTGAATTTATGGAGGTAAAGTACCATCTGGTAATAACAGCCTCCTCTTTTTTACCTGTACTGGCAGTATTAATTATTCTCTTCGTGACAACCACCCTTCTGCTTCTCTGGACTGTTCTGGAATATGTATCGGGCTGGAGACCGATCCCTGTGCTCTACTCTATATGCTGATTCCTCCCAACCTGCCCGGGTAAAAGTACTTGGGCAGCTGAAGGGGAATAGAGAGGGTCTCTGAGCCTGCATACAAGTAGCTTCTGTACTGCCTATCAGAACGGATTCACGCACCAGAAAACCTGAAGAATCAGCCTTACTCTGATTTTGTACAACCGGTCAAAAGCAGCAATGTGACTGAAAACCAAGGCCGATGTGGTAAGAACATGTTTCAGAGTAACTGTAGCAAAACCCCAGACGATTAGCCGTATCACAGAACCCGATGATACGCCAGCCTGATTAGCAAGGTAATATTGGATGATGTAGTAGATGAGGGCACAGGACACGATTGCAAGCACTGATCCCGCAGCAGACAAAGCCGCTATAAGCTGAAGTTACTTACTCTTACCTCCGGCAGTCTGATTATTTTTTCTTATAATTCCTCCAATTTTTTGTCAGATCACTCCTTCTTTCACGACCCCTCCAGCCCGGTGATCCAGCACTGCAGAAACATCGTACACATCAGGACGCCATGTTAGGTATATTTAACCTTACGCTGCAAGGCCCGGATACCTTATCCGTCCTACCGAAGGAGATTGTTTTCTCCTGCTGCTACCCGATCCAATGCCTTGGAAATACTGGTTACACTGGAACTACGCAGCATCATAAACGGCTTCTCCATTTTTTTACATATTTTCTTCACGCCAAGAGCCGCTCTGTGACTGTTCACATCCACAGGGCACAGCACAACATCCGCCCATCTGATTCTTTCCTGCAGCAGTTTTTCGCCTGCATTCGACTTCCCGTTATGGTACTTGAAATCTCCACCTGTGCTAATAACAAGATCCTTGTATATCGATTCCAATCTTGTAATTCCACCAACAAGAAGAACATTTCTATCGCACAAATCACGGTTGGGACACTTTATGCAATCAGCGTCTTTACAACGCATAAGATCCAACAGATTCAGTATCTCGTCTCTGCCTAACCTGTTTTTTTCTTTCACTACCTGAAGCTGTATTTGAATCCGATCTTTGCTCGCTATATGCTTTCGGATTTCATCTGCGTTTCTTGCCACGGTAAACTCCAATTCCCTGATCCTCAACTTCAGAAGTGAAGAGTTTACCTGTCCAACCCCCGAATCCTTAGCGAATTGTTCCACATCCTCCAACTTTTTTTTCAGTCCCGCTAACAGTCTTTCGTTTAGATTCATGCTTTTTACGCTTTCTGAACACTGACGTTTGTAATTTCTCTCCCTTTTTCTGGCAGCCTTTAGTTTTTCCTCAAGTGCTTCCACTTTCCTACAAAGCTTTTCAATCCGCTCAGTCTTTTTCCCTGCTTCTCTGCTGATTTTGTGCTGAAGAGCATGAAAGTCTCCAAGGACTCCAGCTGCAAAATCATCAGATAATTTCGCATCTGTCATTGAAGCCCATATCAACCACTGGTAGTCATCTCCAGTCAGGTATTCCCGCCACATCGGCACAATTTCTATCTCAGAATATTCGTCGAGAACTTCTGCTCTTTTGTCATAGCGATTTCGAAACATGCTATCAATCCTGCGGGCAAGTTTCTCATCATCGCTACTGGCTTTTACCAGCAACCGGTGTATCCCAATTTGACTAAAGCCTTTTAGCCGATACCCCGCATTCCGAAGAAGCTTTTTTTTCTCACTTGTGGTCAAGCATGCTCCAAGCAGAACACATCGCTGATAATCAAACAAAGTCTGAAATTCTCTTCCACGACCCTGCCCTTTCTGATCTTTCACTTCACTATTCCTCCGTTCAGCTCGACACGGCGGTTCACTGTGCAAAACATACGTAAACAATTTGACTGGACAATCTTGACTCAATGAAAAGCAGTCGGGCCAGAATACCGAAAAGACCCCATCTCCTTCTGTAGTATCTGAAGTAAAACCATTCTTCTTTTAATGATATTCCCGGATGCCATGTTTCGAAAACCCTGGAATACTTGGGTCTCCACTTAGATTCTGAAGGGGTTTCCATTCTGCTGGGCGAATCGTGAAAAAGTCTTCTCCTCATAGCAAAGGGAGCCAGAACTTCCAGAAACATCTTAGTATCGGAAAACTGCTCCGCTACGTCACGGAGTAGTCTTTTCACCAGAGGCTCTCCGAAATACATCAACAGCCCCCCTGCCACAATCAACATCGGACGATCTTTGTCTCATGAGATTACACTAACCCTCTCCTGGAGCGTGTCCGACAATGGGCGTTGGACATTCCCATGCCACGCAGGGTGAGCATCTGGTTTCTCACAATGTTACTCACTCGGTCACGCTCCTTATCGATGCAGTATCATTCCATGCACCTGCCAACAGGACAGGTGCGCCCCTTCATTCAGCCCGCAACAGAGGAGGACACATCCCATCTTCTCAGATATCTGCAGCGCTGCGCCAGACGGCCATAGCCAAGCATGATGCCCAGAATGAAATCCTCCTCAGGGGGAAATTCGTTGAGCTTCCAGTTTCCGAAACTGGCAACAACATCAACACAATCCTTCTCCCCGAAAAACAGGTTTATCTTCCGATTGCTCACTGGCCGGACGATGTATGGGATGCTTGTCCCTTGCCGGTCTTGCCTCCGCCCACACCTTCAATGACATGGGAAGAGTGTACAAAACCAGATTCCTCAGCCCTCTTCTGCACTCGTAGATATGGTGGTTAAAAACCTTCAGATCATTGTCACCCTCGGGAAGCATCATCCTACTCTCCGTTGAAACTGAACTTAACACCTGTCCAGGTCATGGCATCAAGATTCTGCTCTTCAAGATCCAATACCAGTATCGGCCCGTTAGCCCCGGTTTCCCTTGAATGAAATTTTGTATACGGGTAAACTCCAGCCACTTTCAGTACCAAACCACAGTTATCCACTCCACCGGAAAGCCACTGAGAAACAAGCCCCGTTATATCAATCTGATGCCATCCAAGCCCTACGAAATGGTAAACAGCAACTGGATCCACCGCACAGGAAACATGGGTACCACTCCATGATTCATCCCATATCTGCGTACCGGCATAAACCTTTGTATTTGTACCCTGACCTGAACCGCACTGAAAGAAAGCATTGATCTTCAATGCGGCAGAATTCACACTTCGACCCTGATATGCTGAAAGATCCCAGAGAATCATTGTTCTTTCATCGGGATGTCCCGAAGCAGACTTGTTGGCGATCAGAAGCGTGTTGGAAGTTCCAAAACAACCACCCGCAGGCAAAGTATAGGTATCCGCAACTGCATTGAGACTAACCGTTTCCCCAAAGAGAAGAGCTGTGAATATAAGCAGTACTCCAATTGTTCTCATGTTTCACTCCCTTTCCTGATCCATCAGAAGCTCAGTTCAAGTCCAAGAAGAATCTTTCTGGGGGAAGCCGGACCATAGACATAACCTGCATCCCTTTCGGCTCCCTGATCCAGATCTTCCTGGAATACATTGGTAATGTTCTTTACGCCTACTTTCACAGCAAGAGCATTCTCAAGAATCCCACTCTCCACATCCCATCTAACATCTGCGTCAAATGTAACTGTGGCATCGGCAGTATTGATTACTGGATCTTCTGTGTCATGGGGAACTTCCATGGATCCAGTGTAGTTCGCTGCAATCAGTACATCAACATTCCGGGTTGCTTTCCAGTCAAAGCGAAGGTTTCCATAAACATTGGGAGTTCTCATTATACGGTCTGACCATACTCCCTCGAAGTATTCAACCTGTTCATCGTAAACAGCTTCCTGAACGGTCATTCCACCAATAATGCTCAGGGATCCAATAATCACTCCCAGTTCTGCTTCCATACCCTGCACATGAGCCCCGCCCTCGTTGACTCTTTCGAAAACCAGCTCACCATACTCATTCTCGCCAACCTCTTCCAGAGCGAAGGCATCTTCCAGATCAGTTTTGAATCCACCCAGCACCACACTGACCGGTGTACCTCCGATCACATTGCGATACTCTCCACTGAAGTAGTAGCCGGTACTCTTTTCTTCCTTAAGGTCATCAGCATTCACGATGATCCTCCGCGATCCTCCTACAACCTCTATATGAAGATCTTCATCAAAAACCTGCGGAGCGTTAAACCCGGTAGATATGCCCCCTCTGAAGGTAACTGCTGGATTCATCCTCCACTTCAAGGCAGTTCTCGGACTGAATATCACTCCATCCACCTGGGAATGGTCATCTGCTCTGGCCCCGAGAAGTATCTCATACTGATTATCAGATCCCAGTGTGATGTCATCCTGGAAAAAGACACCAATGTCTGTGTAAGTATCATCTATTGTTCTGATACCTTCAGTGAAAGATCTGTCCTCAAGATGCTCATGATTTCCCTGCACGCCAAGGGAAAACAGCTGGTTACCCAGTTGCAGGTTGCACTTTCCCTGCGAGCTGAAAAGCGGATTTTTAGTAATTCCGTAACCTGCAGCAGGATCGTAGTCCGGTGATGACGGATCTTCACCACCAAGACCTCCATAGAAAGATGATCTCTCGGTATAGGCCCCGGAAATGTTCATAGAGTAATCAAAGGCCGGGGAGAGCCTATGCTCCCACTTTACTGAACCTCCGTATCTCCATGTCTCTGTACCTTCCGATACATCCACAAGGTGATCTGGTACATCCAGGCTGTCTCCGCCCCGCCTGTTTTCGTGAATGTAGTGGCCGGATAGAATAAGATTTGATGACGCTGAAGGATCAAGAAAAACACTTCCGCCAACACTCTCACTCCTCAGTTTTCCGATGTCCGAAAAACCATCTGAATCCACATCAACTTCTGCGCGGTGGCGAAGCCTTCCATAAATGACCATTGAAACAGCATTGCCCATATCCACTGCAGTTGATGTGAACCCGGTACCGGCTTCCCCTCCGCCATCCACATATCCACCTTCAAGGGAAATGGTAGTAGCAGATTCCTCTGGTCTTCTGGTTATCAGGTTTACCACACCAGCCACCGCTGATCCGCCATACAGAGCTGATCCACCTCCCTTGACCACCTCAATCCTCTCCACCATCTCAGCGGGGAACTGCTCCAGGCTATAAACCTTCGCAAGGCTGCTGACTACCGGATCACCATCTATAAGTATCTGTGTGTACTGACCTTCAAGACCATGAATTCTAACCTGACTGAAGTTGCAGTTCTGACAATTGTTCTCCACTCGAACTCCTGTTGACATATCCAGAATGCTGAAAAGATCCGGTGCTGAACGCAGTTCAATCAGATCCCTGGCGATAACTGAAGTTGCTACAGGTGTGTCAGCGAAGAATCGTGGCGTTCCCGTTCCTGTAACTACTATTACAGAACCACCTACAACCATGGGATCCATTGCAATTTTGATTCCAGATCTCTCCGATGGATCTATTCCCAGTTCCATCTCTCCATGCCCCACTGAACTTGCCTTAAGGGTTACAAATCCCTCATTGAGGCCATCAATAGTGAAATTCCCTGAAGCATTCGTGAATGCGCCAAGGCCTGTGCCCTTAACCAGCACGGTGGCCGCAATAAGGGGTTCCCCGGTGACAGAATCAACAACTGTTCCGCTCAGACCGCCTGCATTGGCATACACGGCAAACAATACGATTAAAACTGACATTATCAATTTCATTGTTTTCCTCTCTGTAATTATACTTTTCATTTATCTCTGCTACTTTTCAGTTAGCCTCTTCTAACATTTACCTGCAAGAAAGAATTCCTCCCGCTCCTGCCTGCACAACCTTTCCTGTGTACGATACCTGCTTAATTTCCTGAATTAGCTTCGACTAACTCTATGCCAAAAAAACTTTTCCTTCTACACACCACTCTATCTTTACAACTTGTCTTCTCTGTGATCGCAGACAAATCCCTGTCCATTCACCCACCGTCTTCCGCCATACTGACAAGCCTTTGCAAAACTCAAGTACTCTACAAGTCTTTCAAGCACATCATCCGGAATTATGTGTTCCATCCTGCAGGCGCATTCGTCGGCCGTTTTTACATTAACCCCCAGTACACTTACAAAAAACTCTTTGAAAACAGTGTGTTTTCTCGCAATTACGCTGGCAAGCCTGTCTCCCTCTGGAGTCAGCGTGACTAAATCGTACGGAGCATGGTTCACAAGACCATTCTTCACAAGATTTTTGAGTGCACTTGTAACTGAAGAAGCAGCCACATTTCGGAGCCGTGCAATATCGGAAGCCCTGGCTGCACCTTTAATCACAACGATGCTCTGGATGGTTTCCAGATAATCCTCAAGGCTGGAACTCAGCTTCATGCTTTCTCCTGTTTTTTAGTCTGATCATACTTCTTTAGCCTCGTCTAAACTAACAGCTCTCTGCACATCTGTCAAGTGGTTCGGCCTTATCCACCGCACATGCCAGCTTTCTGTTCAGAGTCATTCCCCTTGACTGGTCACCCCTTCGATGCATTGACCAAGTAGAGTTACAAACAGTATTATCAGCCTGGAAGCGTAACTGGCAATAAACATTGTGCAATAACACCGCTATGTAATCGAACCAGTAA
>JAGLOJ010000022.1 GCA_023139045.1 Candidatus Sabulitectum sp. | reverse complement strand
GCAGAATACGACAGCTATTGCTTGACAGAGTACTAGTAGAACCCCCCTCTGGATTTAAAGAAAATTAGCGTGAATTATAGTCGTTCGTGTGGTTGCTGATGCCGATGCAGTGTTCTCGGTCGCGTTCTTAGGCAGAAGTTGCAGCAAATCCAGTTTCCCATCTGGGAATCGAGTTGCGGCATAAGATAAATACTCAACTTTTTGTTGGAGAAAAATGATGCATTGCAGAAAACCGAATGTACTGATTATCGGAGCCGCTGGAGGAATAGGAAGGGCCACCGCAGAAATACTCTGCGAAAAAGGATTCTCTGTTATTGCTGCTGACAAAAATGCTGTAAAACTCCACAGCCTGAAAGAGTCCGGGCTGAAGCACCTGACAACAGTGGAACTGGACATCTCCGATAGAAACGGTGTTCTGAACATGGTAACGTGCTTCATAGAGGCAGGCTACAGCTTCAAAAGCCTTGTGGTCACAGCGGGAATTCACAACACCCATCCAGTTGAATACCTCACTGACAATCTTATTGAGACAGTACTGGATGCAAACCTGATTTCACACATAAAGCTTATCAGAGACTTGCTGCCCCTGATAAACAATGGCGGATCCATAGTTGGGGTAAGCTCCATAGCAGCCTGCGTAGGTGTACCGATGTCGTCACTCTATTCAGCTTCTAAATCCGGGCTGGAGGGATTCTACGAATCACTTCATGCAGAAGTAGCTTACAGGGGAATCAATGTCTCCGTAATTCATCCCGGGAATGTCGACACCGGTTTCAATGAAACTGGCAACAGTTACGAGCCTACTGGAAACGCCTTTGTGGACAATCGCTACAAGAATGTTGTCTCCCGGATAGACAGCAAATACGGCATTGATCCTCGCAGGGTAGCAGGGATAATAGTCAAGGTCATATCAATGAAAAACCCACGATTCTGTTATGTGGTCGGGATAAATGCAAAAAAGGCCAACTGGGCGAAAAAGCTTCTGGGACGAGATCTTGCTCTAAAGCTCATGAGCAAATTCTTCGGTTTCTGACGAATCTGCTTGAATACTATCCAGTATCTGGTATCAGTTTCACCGATCCCCGGCTGTGAGCCAGCCCCCTTTGTGGTAATCCCTTATACCATCCTGTATGTGGTACTCAGGTGCAAAACCTATGGCTTCACAGGCATAAGTCATATGGCAGGTGGTGTCATTCTGGTAGTTTTCACCATAGGGATTATCGATGTACTCAGGTGTTCTGCTCAATCCCATAACTTCATTCAGAATATCTACAAGCTTGTTGAATGTGGTTGCGTGCCCGGATCCGCAATTCACCACACAACTTTCAGGTGCTGATGCCGCAAGCACATTCGCTCGCACCACATCTTTCACATAAATGTAATCCCGCCGCTGTTCCCCGTATTTAAACAGACGAGGATTTCCTTTCAACATTTGACGTGCAAGTTGATGAATCATGGTGGATCTTCGCCCTTTGTGATGTTCGCGCGGGCCGTATACATTGCAATACCGAAGACCAACAATGACCAGTTCAGGATGATCCCTGTTCATTTCCCATGCCAGTTCTTCCACATACTTCTTCGACTCGGCATACGGTGTATTCAGGTCAAATGGTCCTTTTTCACTGTACGGAGCCGGGTTCCGTCCGTAAACCGCAGTGGAAGAGGCATACACTATACGCCTGCATCCGTGACTGATTACATGCTGAAAAAGTGCTCTGGAAGATTCCAGATTCGCACGGAACATTTCGCTTCTATCAGTAAGACGTGTATTGTTAATCGCTGCCTGGTGAAATAGCACATCTATGTCACATATAGCATCCCAGTCTATCCCTATGAATCCGGGATACAGACATTTCACTTTTAATTCCGGAATCTGCTGCTCAGATTCATTTCCGGTAATTATTACTTCATGTCCCTCGCCCTGAAGGTGAAGTGCAAGATTCGATCCGATAAAGCCCGTTCCTCCGGTAACAAGACACCTCATTAAATTCCCTTCCCCTTCTGTAAAACGATGTATCATACACGTGTTTCGACCACAGAACAAACAGAATCCAGTCGCAGAATATAGCGATCTTACACGCCGTTTTCCAGACATACTCAAGTTCCCTTCCAGAATCACCGGAAGACCCGGGTATAGCCCAGCCTTCGACGAAACTCACCTGACCGCTGGTGCAGAAATTTTTGTGACAAAAGCACCAGTCATATCAATCATATTCATCTGAAAACCAGAGAGAGAGAGAGGGGGGATTAAGTGCTCTTTCCCACTTACGCCACATGCGGTCAGTAATTTACACCCAGTCTCAATCTGAAAACCGATGAATCCTTCCGCTGCTCCTCGGGAGTGGCTGAAGGAGTTTGATACTCGGCAGTCACATAGCAGTTGGAAGAACCCATATTGGCCTTCACTCCAGCCACAATCCAGGAGAATTTGTAATCACCACTTTCAGAGTTACTGAATCTATCCCACCTCTGGTACTGAAAATACGGAGTTACAGAAGAAATTGATTCTGAAGAGAGTGGAAACAGGTATCCAGTTTCCGCTATCACTCCAGTGTTTTCCACTTCCTCCGCAGCCATGGAGCATCCCACAGGTCTCATCCCGGGAAGTAATCCGTCGATCATAAAATACTCACAGCGAACCAGTAAGCCTGAAGAGGAATAATCCAGTCCAAATCCGTACCTTGTTCCGCTTTCGGAACCATCATTTTCAGGATTCACTTCCATTTCAATAGAGTTGTAAAACCCCCCTGCGGCCAGCCCCTGAAACGGAGTGTGGTAAAACAGAGCAGCGTTAATATCATGCTCATCTTTCAAAGTACCTGTTCCCCCGTTGCCGTAAAACAGTTCGGCTTCAATGAAACCGGCAGTGCCCAGAGAAAATTCTGTCTCTGCGATAAATCCCAGAGGATGGCAGTTCGGCGAAACTGCCTTTCTGAACACGGGCTTCTCCGCCGTCAAGGTATGTCCGCAATCTGAGCCCAGCTCAAAACCCCTCTTCACATGGGTCATCCCCACACCAAATCTTGTCTCGCCTGGAGTAAAGTACACGCCTGCTTCCTTTACAGATACTCGAAGACTGGGGCCCGAGCAGCCGGATATTCCCAGTTCAGCTTCGTATTCCACAAAAGTGTTAATGCTTCCGCTGATTCCCAGAGAAAACTTTCTCGCCTGAAGACGGTTACAGACCGCAACATACTGTCCGTTGGAACTGTATGCTGAATCCTCTGAATAACTCATGAAGTCCATAATGACACTGCCACTGATAAGCGGTTGCTCAAACTCTACAGCCTGTGCGGCTAAAACCACAAAAACCGCAATTACAAGTACTGACCTCATTAACGAATACCTTCCTTGTTAGATTACTATAACTTTTGTCATCACTCCTCCGAAACTCAGTTCCTCCTTTCGTTTCTCTCATTCATAGTTAGATCTATCTAACTTAGCGCCGCCTAACTTATTTGTCAATGACTTCGGAACTGGGTCTTTTTACAGTTGAGCTTGAATATGTCACAGCTCTGGATGAATGGCAGAATCATCACGGAAGCACCGATCCAATCAGGCCCTCATCGTGGAATAGGGAAATTGCCTGTGCCTTTGAAAACAACTGCGGTGTTGCTGTCCGGTACGAGGGATGCAGTGATTTCCCCGAGCAGCCTGAGGTCAGATATGGAATCGCAGGCAGCTATCAGGTCAGGGAGGGAGCAAATACCGCCCCTCCCTGATTTCGTACCACAACAGCCCCTTGCGTCTTTCATCCAGGTTTGTTATCTAATTCGCGAGGTGTGGCAGTTGGTACTGCCAAAAAAGGAAAGACGGTGTGAATCCGTCACAATCCAGCCATTGCTGTATTCGAAGACGAAAGCCGCATTGCATTATGCCACTGGGGAACCGGGAAGGCGCGGTGAGTAGGATGATCCGTAAGTCAGAAAGCCTGCCTTGTTGTTGTTTTTGTATATGGGCCACCCGCTGGATGACGCCTGTATCTTAACTTGGCCGTGTCGGCCGAGCCAGAGATACAATCCAAGGGCGTTTTTTTCATACCCTTACAAACCTCTCTGCGGCTCTGAAGACACACAAAATTCAGGAGGACACATGTCTGAAAACAATATCAGTGACTTTGGCATCTGCATTACACGGCTCATAAACAAAGAGGATCTGACACGGCAAGAGGCCTGCGATGCTTTCTCAGTACTTCTGAACAATGAGACCTCAGAGATGCAGCAGGGAGCATTTCTTGCGGCACTTACCGCAAAGGGTGAAACAAAAGAGGAAATTGCCGGTTCCTGGGAGGCTATTTACGAGAATGACACAGTGAAGGTCTCAACTGATATTGATGGCCCGATAGTAGAAAACTGCGGCACCGGCATGGATACATTCAAGACGTTCAACATCAGTACCGGTGCATCACTTATTGCTGCTTCTGACGGAATCTTCATGGCACGTCATGGCGCGCGGGCACTGACCAGTAAAATCGGCACAGTCGATATGGCAGAAGCCCTTGGTGTTGATGTGGAGTGTGATGCAGAACTTGCCGCAGCAAGTCTTAAAACATCATGCATGGCTCTTTTTAATGGAATGAGTCCGAAAATACACCCTGTGGCCCTGGGGCGGATACTGTCACAAATTTCATTTGGTTCCACGCTGAATATTGCCGCTTCTCTGGCCAGTCCGGTGAAGGTGGATATAGGCGTAAGAGGTGTTTACTCCAGAGAGATGATTCGACCTGTTGTTGAGGTAATGAAAGAAATCGGGTATAAGAAAGCCCTGGTCATGCATGGCACCATAGACAACATGACAGCCGGTATGGATGAGGCTTCTGTCTCCGGGGTTACCTTCTGTGCCGAGCTCCATGAAGATGGAACCATATCAGAATTCTCTTTCAGACCGGAAGATGCGGGGCTTGTTACCCATGCACCGGAGGCTCTCCTCTCTTCCGGTGATATCTCTCTGGAGGGAAAGCGGTTTGTTGAACTGCTGGAAGGGCGTGGAGAGAAGGTGCGTCTGGATGCTGCTGCACTTAATGCAGCACTTATCTTCTACATAACACAGAGGAGTGATTCAATTAAAGCAGGTACAGAAAAAGCTCTCGCAATACTTGAATCCAGCGGCGCAACTGAAACGCTCTGCCGGTGGGTAACTGCCCAGAACAGGGATGGATCTTCAGGAATGGAAAAACTCAACCGATTGAGGGCAAACTAAAATGGAACTGCTCTGCATAAAACACAGGCATAACTATATCCGACTGTTGGAAGAAGGCTACCAGCTCACCGATATGAACAGAGCTTCTGTCTATCCTCTCTCTGAAGTGGAAAAGGTGAGAACCTCTTTTCGCACACTCGGAAAAGAACTTGACACCCTGAAGATCGTGAAGCTTACCATTTTAGAGGAGGATTTTGAACAGTGAAAATCAGCCTCAACGGATTGAAAAAACTGCATCTCTCCCCGGAGCGGAATGCAGTGAAGGCTGCTCCCGAAGGATGGGTTGAACTTAAGGTCTCACACTGTGCGATCTGCAGAAGCGATGCGAAGATGTGGAGTGAAGGCCACCGCGATCTTCACCTGCCAAGAGTGCCGGGTCATGAGATCGTCGCATTGAAAGAGAACGTACGCTATGTCATCTGGCCGGGCATTGCCTGCGGAGAATGTTCCTTCTGCAAAGAGGGCAATGAGAATCTCTGTGATGATATGGAGATAATCGGCTTCCACAGAGACGGGGGATTTTCAGATGTAATTACCGTTCCCTTCAGTTGCCTGATTCCCGTGCCGGAAGAGCTTTCCTCGCCGGTGGCAACTTTCGCGGAACCTGCAGGATGCATTGTAAATGCCTTCAGAAAGATAGATCTGGCAAAAGATGATCGTCTGCTTATCTACGGTGCCGGTACCGTAGGAATTCTTACCGCGATGCTTGCACTGCAGTATGGTGCAAGGCCCACCATTATCGAGAAAAATGAGACAAAGATTCGCAAGGCACTCGTCTTCAGTGAAAAAGGCAGTTTTGACATCGTCAAAACCACTGAAGACAGCCGTTTTAACTGCATACTGAATGCCTGTTCTGATCCCACTGCCTTTATGGCCGGAATCCCGAAAACAGCAAAAGGGGCAAGAATCGTCTTCTTCAGTGGATTGGATAAAAATGAACAGATCGAATCCAATCTGCTCAATCTTGTTCACTACAAAGAACTCTCTATCAATGGCTCATACGGTCTGACAAAAATCGATATGATAAACGGGCTGGCTCTCATTGGCAGAATCCATGCATCACTGGAATCACTTATCGAAAGTACCATCTCTCCTGCCGAGGTGGAAATTCTTCTCCCTTCCATTCTTGCAGGCGAGCGGTATAAGTATATCATCGACTTCAGTGAAGAGACAAAAGCCAGGGTGAAAAATCTGCTGCACCACAGAGATTCCACACCTTTAGAACAGAGCGCATGTGTACAATCGGGAATAACAGACAACTGCAGCATTGCAAAGCCGTCAGAAGATTTGCGTGCAGAGGCTCAGGAGAAGATCGATAACAAAACAAAACCACTTGGTGCTCTGGGTATTCTGGAAGAGCTGGCTGTAAAAATGAGTCTTATTCAAAACAGCCTTAATCCTGAAATATCTTCTAAATCTCTTTTCGTCTTTGCAGCTGATCACGGTATTGCCGAAGAAGGAGTCTCAGCCTTCCCTCAAGAGGTAACCCGGCAGATGGTTCAGAACTTCCTGAATGGCGGTGCTGCCATTAATGCATTAAGCAGACACAACAACATAAACCTCTCTATCATAGATATCGGGGTCAAAGGTCCCATCACTGTCAACTCTAATCACGATTTGATCCACAAACGTATAGCAGAGGGTACAAGAAATTTTGCTCTCGAACGGGCAATGACAAAGGCTGAAGCCCTCCGGGCAATCGAAGCAGGGGCTGAGGTATTCAGATCTCAATATGAGTCGGGAAAAATCGATATTCTGGGACTTGGCGAAATGGGAATTGCAAATACAACAACTGCAACTGCAATTATCAGCACCATTACCGGTGTCTCTCCCGCAGAATGCACAGGGAGGGGAACCGGGATTGATGATCAGGGACTGGATCACAAAATAAAAGTTCTGGAGAAGGCTCTCACGTTTCATAACCCCGACAAGGATAACGCATTGGATATTCTCTCCTGTGTTGGGGGCTTTGAGATTGCCGGAATGGCAGGGGCTGCTCTTGCCGCTGCCGAAAAAGGCTGTGCAATAGTTCTTGATGGATTAATTTCCACGGCTGCGGGATTGATAGCGTTTACCCTTGATCCTGATGTCATTCACTATTTCATTGCCGGCCATAAATCCGTAGAGGTCGGTCATGAAGCCGCTCTGAACCACATGGGACTTACCGCTGTACTTGACCTGAACATGAGACTGGGAGAAGGGACCGGCGCAGCTCTTACCATAGATATTACCGCTGCCGCATGCAGAATTATGAGAGAGATGGCATCTTTTGATGAAGCAGGTGTGGCAGGGAAAGAGTGAGTGTCGTTGCTTTGTTTACGGAAAGACATCCTTTTTCCAAACTCGTCAGTTCTGTATATTGCCAGTCTGCCGGATTCACAGCTCACTTGACTGATCGAAAAACGAAAGACTTTTCACCTGCTGGAGACTTTCTTTGAAGAGTATAGCCGGACTACTTTCTCTTGCTGCATCTCTGGGGCTGCTTTTCCTGGGCCCGACAATGCAGCCGTTCATGCAGAACCTGCACTCGCAGCAGGAGCATGAAAAGGTATGTCCGAATTGCTCTTCCCATGAGTGCGAAGACCCTCCAGACCCGTCGTTTTTCAGCTTCCCGGCAACCCGGCATAATGATCATGATCACCACAACTGCGCTTTCTGCGCAGGGCTCAAGAACTTCCAGCCATTCACCAGTTATTCCCTCTGTTCATGGACTTCTGAAATCCGGGTTACTCCTGCAACACCAGGCGTTCCAGTAGTTTCACACCTGACTATCACCCTGACAAAAACGGCAAGAGCTCCCCCGCACACTCTGTTCAGCGCATAGACACTACAACCTCATGCTGAAGGAGATGATATGGAGAGGAGAACCTCTATTCTGATCCTTGCTCTGATAATGCAGTCAGGATGCAGAGATGCAGATATTTCCGAAATGGTTTCAGATGATTACACATTCATGCGTGATACTGTTCAAACAGTCATGTGTGACAGCAGAGCCAGTGACAGACTGGCCGATACTATGTCAGTCAGAAATGACTCACCTATGCATGCTCGGGGACAAAGAAATGCAGGAACCACCTGGTTCTTTTATCAACCGTGGGCAGCAAAAGCCTATTGGGGTAAGCTGGTGCGTGATTCTTTGATATTCCTTGCTCTTTCTGCTCTTATCCTTTTTCTTACCAGGAAGAAGGATGGGAAATGAAATCCTCCTCGCCTAAACTGGATATTCTGTTCCTGTGCGTTGCACTGGCTATGCTTTTTCTCGCTGGAGACTCGCCGGTAATCAGAACAGCTTTCCTGAGTCTTTCCGGTATTGTTCTTGAGGCCCTGCCCTTCATGCTCATTGGAGCTATCGCAGGGGGGCTGATTGAAGAATACCTGCCTGAATCAGCAGTTACAAAGCTGCGCTATGCAAAGACGAAGGCCATAATGATCGCCGCACTTGCCGGTCTTGTTCTTCCTGTCTGTGAATGTGCTGTGATTCCGGTTCTTTACCGATTGCTTCGCAAAGGTATTCCCCCGGAGGCCGCTCTTGCTTATATGCTGGCGGGGCCGGTAGTAAACCCTGTTGTGTTCACTTCAACTCTAGTTGCCTATCAATTCAACCCTGTGGTCCCCGTTCTGAGAGTGATTGCCGGTTACGTTATTGCCGTCTCCGTTGCCATTATCGTAAGCAGAATTCTGAAAGGAAAAATCGTCAGAGATGACATTTCCAATCCATCCCCATGCGAAATTAAAGGAAATAAAAAGGAACCAAGAATTATTCGTGCATCAAGACATGCGGCTGAAGACATACTGAAAGCGGGAAAGTACTTCGTAATGGGAGCACTGTTTGCAGGACTGCTGCAATCTGCCTTCGGGAGGAATGCATTACTCAGCATCGCCTCAAATCCAGTACTGGCCATTGCTGGAATGATGGTTCTGGCTTTCCTTCTCAGTATATGTGCCGATGGTGACGCTTTTGTAGCTGCATCCTTCGGCAAGGCCTTTTTTCCTCTCTCTTCCCAGTTGGCGTTCATGCTTTTCGGACCAATGCTGGATATAAAACTTCTTCTGATGTACAAAATTGTATTCCCATGGAAAACAATACTTGTTCTGATTCCATGCATTACAGTGACAGTATTCCTGGCATCTCTTCTGCTGCATCTTCTGATTGGAGCTGTTCTATGAAGCGGTTTCGTTCTGTTCCCATGATGCTGGCCGCAACGGTATACCTGTGCTGGTTTGCTGCCTTTCTCTGGCTGCTCTGCGATGGCAGATACATGATGTATCTTTCCAGGAGACTCTGGCCGCTGCTTCTTCTGGGATGTATTTCATGCGCAACTCTGGTGATTGGAATTCTCTCTTCAAACAAAATAGCCACAAAAGAAAATGAGAGCAGAGAAGATCTTCTGAATGCCGCCATTATGCTTATCCCTATTCTTTATTTCCTCCTCTATCAGGGAGATACACTGGGGTCATTCGCTCTTGAAAGAAGAGTTGTTTCCATGGTTGAATCAATAGAATGCTCCGACTTGGCATCTTCTGCCGGAGATACTCTGCAGACAGATATTTATATTCTTCTTAACAACTATCCATCTGTTTTCGGCAGACAAGTGGTTCTTGAGGGCGCGTTGAACACATCATCCTCACAACCGGTTCTCTACAGATTTCTTATTGTCTGCTGCCTGAATGACGCAATTCCGAAGGCGATTTTCTTTGAGTCAAACTGCATTGATACCCTTGAAAACGATGTATGGCTGCGCCTGGAAGGCACAGTAGATTCACTGCACATCAACGGTATCGTCTACCCTTTCATCAGAAATACGGCTGTGACTGTGCTGCCAAAGCCGGGTTCTCCATACATGTACCCATAATGTATCATGATTGATTACGAACAGAATACCAACTCTTTGAAGGAAAATACATTGAAAGAAAACAAACCTGCCTTAAAAATGTCTCCATTCGGCTATTTATTCAAGTTCATCGGGTCATGGCTGGGCTTTGCGGGCCTGTACGCCGCCTTTTCAGTGTGCCCCTTCTGCGGTCAGCAAGGTTGTCCGGCAGGGCTTGCTGCATCTGGAGTTATTGGAGGCTTCCTCGCTCTCTGCTTTCAAGACTGGAAGCGGCTTTTTGCATTCATAATCAATGGGAAAAAGAACAAAAAGACGCAGGAGGTTGTCTGACAAAGAACTTCGAGCAGCAATCAAGACCTTGTCGAGATCCCTCCTGAAAAGACGAGCCCCGGAGGTGAGTCAGAATGCACGCTATCGCACGCGACACACCCGTTACCGGCTTCAGGGCCTGCATTCCGCTGCCATCTCCCTTTTCCAGTGTACAATGGAGAGGAACATTACCGCAGCAGCACCGGATACAACAGCGGCAACAGTGGCCCAGGCGGCACCAATTCCGCCCATTGCGGGAATAAGAATGATATTCAGTGTAACATTGATCCCTGCCGAGAGCAGAATGCACCAGAAAGAATACTGTGGCTTGTTCATCGCAGCACTTACAGTTGAGAAGATGCTTCCGAAGGGTCTTACAAGAGCAAGACCACCCAGAATTGCAAGTATGGGCCAGTTCCCGGTGTACCTGCCGTGATATACAAGATCAATTATCTGCTTCGGAAAGACTAAGAGTGCTATAACAACAGGCAGCTGAATCAATTGAACAAGCCCGACCGCCTTCATTGATCTTTTCATGACTGTTTTTCTAAGTCCGCTTGTCCAGTCTCTTGATACAGCGGGCAAAAGAACCATGTTTGCCGCTGCTGAAACCATCACCACCATGGATGTAAGTGCCCTGGAAGCACTGTAAGCTGCCACATCCCCGGGTGGAGCCAGTTTCCCCAGCATGAGAATATCTGTTCTTGTGTAAATGAAACCTGCAAAGCTTGTTCCGAGAGAATATGCTGCGAACTTGAGAACACGGCTGAGCGCGATTCTGTTAACCCCTGCTGCCGGTTCGAACATGTCCCTGGCATTCCAGGAGTTTAAAAGAAATGCTCCCAGATTGGCAAGAGCTGTAGCCTTCAATACCTGCACTGCACCGGTGAGAGCCCCTGTATAAATAAGCCAGCCCACAATTCCGCCACGGATAAGGAAAGAGAGAATATCTGCCCGCATGACCCGGACAGTACTCAATCTGGTTAGAAGAAGATTTCTGGGGATGTGAGCCAGCGAACCGGTAATTACCACCAGAGCAATCAGCGGGATGATTCCCTGAAGAGGAATATCCGGGTAAAATGAATCAAGGCAGTCACCGGAAAGCAGAAGAGCAACTGAAATGAGAATACAGAAAACCAGAGAGACGAGCATGGCAGTGTTGGCAGTGGCAGATGTCTCCATGCTCTGTTTTTCACTGCCCAGTTTCAGTAGAGCCTGCAGTACAAACCCGCCACCCAGTAACCCTGCAAACATTTCAATTGACCGGGCAAGGGCATACGCCGCATAAGCATCATCAGGAAGCTGCCTGGCAATCAGAATGGAAATAATACCCCAGAGAGCCAGTGACCCCTGACTTACAAGAGCCGGAAGCCCCAGATTCAAGACTTTACTTCTTTTCAGAACCATTCTTCTTTCTGTGGAACTGGTTTCTGAAATCTGTCAACACGCTCCTTACAAAAGATCCTGATTCCGGAGAATCAAGCACAGACCTGAACCACGTAAGAAAAAACAGCCAGACAATGCAGAGAATAAATGCAATGAATACATGTGTCAGAACCATGACAGACCTCTTGGGATACGCTCTGAGGAATTCAGGAGTAGGAGGAACAATGATCTCTATTGTGGGACTCTCCCTGGACTCTTCAATACGCAGACTTTCCAGTTCCTGCCTGAGAAGAAGATACACAGCAGTTCTGGTTTCAATGTTCGCTGCAAGAGCCTCATACTCTCTCAGATATCCCGGCATACTGTCCATCACCGGAAAAAGGCTGAGGGAATCTCCCACTGTGGATCTCACCCTGAGAGCATCCTCAAGATATCTGTACTGGGCACTTGCCTGAGCATAAATCGCACTTCTGGCAGAAAGATTACCGGAGAGTCCCGACAGTACTGCCCCGGCTGAGACCATCTCACCTTCAATGGTAGACAAAACATCCATCATGCTGGAAGCCTGCTGCTCCGGGAGGATGAGACCGGTTCTCGTTCTGAATTCCTCCATTGCATCCCTGGAAGCATTAAGAGAATCATATGCCAGGGCTGTGGCATACTCGGTATGAATACGGCTTCTTCTGGACCTGCTGGTAACCAGCGTTGAAAGCTCTTCATTGGCGAACCGAATGACGTCATTGGCCATTGCAGTAGCCTCTGTTCTTGAACTACCCTCAACAGTAATAAAAATGACACCTTCAGGAGTAAGCGAGACAGAAAAGCGTTCACCGAATTTCTTGATGGCTCTCTCCATGCTGATAGCTTTGTGGCGGTTGATAAGATCGTATTTGAGGATAATCCTCTCCTGTACCCTGCGGGAACCCAGTATCTGAGTCGCCAGAGTAATGTCGATTCCAGCCGGCTGCGGGAGCATTCCGGCACCTAATCCTGCCAGCCCGCCCATGGCATCTCCCAGGCCCAGAGCTCCCATGGAAGCAGAGATTGATGATGTTGTAGACCCTGGAACAATTACAGCAGTCCATGCACTCCACCGGGGAGTTCTGGTTAAAGCCCATGCGGACGACAACACTGCAACAATGAAACAGAGAACTGTGATCCTTCTGGCATTCTGTGCAACCTGTCTGATCACTTTGCCTGTGAATCTCTCTGAAAGAACCTTATCTGCCATGAACCTACCTCGACAAGTTTATGATAACGGAAGTGATACCAACCACAGTGGCCAGGATACCAATTTCCTGTGCGTGTTGAGCAACCCAGTTGTATGGTACTTCGATCACATCACCGGGAAGAGCCTCAGTGTTCAGAGCTTCCTCCCCTGAAGCAATTTGTACTCCGTCACGGGTTACAGTGGTTCCCCCCAGACTTGCATTGTACACTTTCCCCCCGGCCCGTTCAACATACACCCTTACTGAAGCACCGGGAGTATAGGAAATAATTCCTCTCTGATGCACCGCTCCAGCCACATAAATATCGTTCCCGTGAACAACCAGACGCAGAGTGTCTCCTGCCTGCACAAGTTGATCTGCAAAGCCCTGATTCGGAAGCCACACAGGTGCCGGGCCACGTGATGTTATCAGAGTACTTCGGGCAAGATCAACATCTCCCGTTATCCCGCCGATTCTGTACATAAGCTCTTCGATTGTCTCACCCGGAGATGCATCCCATATCTCAACTTCCGGAACAGCATAGGCATCGTTGTAATTTCGAATGCCCGGTCTGACAACATACACCGGAGATCTCACAAGCTCGAATACCACACCGGCGCCTCCGTCAACAAATGGATCTGATACAGGTCGACCGGTGTTCGGGTCAAAGTGAAGATCAACAAACACAGAATCACCTGAGGCAGTGACCATCCATCCGGTTCTTGATGAGTAGGATGACATTCCTCCGGCAGCACTTACCAGGTCACTGACCCTGTTGATCACATACAGGGTATACTGTCCAGGGCGGGCAACCATGCCTGTAATCCAGACCTTTACTGTCCGGGGCTGCAGAAGGCTGAGCCCTATGGTGACCCGACGGTAGTAAAGTCGTGCAAGTTGCTGAAGGGCAGCCTCTGCCTGAGTGATTGTCATGCCCATCACATCCAGTTGGCCCACACCCTGAATCTGAATTCTACCATCACCGGAAACCTGGCACGGGCTAATAGGGCTGAGGCCGGATATAAGCATAACTTCACTGAGTCCACCCTCTACAACCAGCTGAAGAACATCACCTGCTCCAAGTATGTACTCATCTCTGTCAACGGGCTCAAAAATGGAGAAGTCCTGAATCCTGACTTCAGGCTGAGCCGGTAGATCTTCAGAAACATCTCCTACAGCTGCAAGAGAGAAAATAAGGAAAAACAACATTATTTTACCGTTCTTCTAAAGTATTCAATTGTTTTTTTCAAACCGTCCTCAAGCAATATCCGGGGTTCCCAGTTGAGAACCCTTTTTGCAGTGGAGATGTCGGGTTTCCGTACCTTGGGATCATCCACAGGCAGATCTCTGTGGGTAAGAGAACTACTGCTCTCAGCAAGTCTGATAACCTCAAGGGCGAATTCCTTCACTGTCATTTCGTTGGGATTGCCAATGTTTACAGGTTCGTGATATCCACTTTCCATCAGAGCTATGAGACCATTTACAGTATCAGAAACGAAACAGAAACTTCTGGTCTGGTCACCGTCTCCAAAAACAGTGAGATCCTCACCCTTGATGGCTTGACAGACGAAGGACGGTACTACTCGACCGTCATCAGCTCTGTTTCGGGGACCATAAGTGTTGAAAATTCTTGCAATTCTTGTATCTACGCCATGAGTTCTGTGATACGCGAAAACCATTGCTTCAGCGAATCTTTTAGCCTCATCGTAAACACCCCTTGGTCCAACAGGATTTACATTGCCCCAGTAGCTTTCCGGTTGTGGATGCACCAGAGGATCTCCATAAACCTCACTGGTGGAGGCAAGAAGAAGACCTGCGTTCTTCTCCTTTGCAAGACCGAGAGCCTTGTGTGTTCCAAGTGCTCCCACCTTCAGTGTTTGAATAGGGTACATGAGGTAGTCTATGGGGCTGGCGGGCGATGCAAGATGAAAAATGAAATCAACAGTTCCCGGAATGTAGATATACTCTGTCACATCGTGGTTGATAAACTTGAAATCGCTTCGACCCGCAAGATGAGCTATGTTGTCAGTACTTCCCGTGATCAGGTTATCAAGAGCTGTTACGGAATGACCCTTTTCAAGAAGCCTGTCGCACAGATGACTTCCAATAAATCCAGCTCCTCCAGTTACTAGAATTCTCATTTACTGGATCCTTTCCGTTCCGAGTTCTCAAGCCTTGTTGAATACATTCTTTTGTAATAATCACGGAACTCCCCGGATTTGATGGATTGCCACCATTGCGAATTATCCCGGTACCAGTCCACTGTAAGAGCAATACCTGCTGCAAAATCTGTCTCAGGCTTCCAGCCAAGTTCCTCACTTGCGCGAGAGATATCAACCGCATACCGGCGATCATGTCCCAGCCTGTCTTCCACAAACCTTACAAGTGCAGGATCCGCACCTGTGGCCTCAAGAATTGCAAAAGTAACCTCTTTGTTTGTCATCTCCTGCCCGGCTCCTATGTTGTAGATACGACCGGGGGTTCCCTTCTCAATCGCGGCAACCAGAGCACTGCAGTGGTCAGTTACAAACAACCAGTCTCTCATATTACCACCATCACCGTACAACGGAAGCCTTTCCCTCTCAAATGCATTGGTAATGAATAAGGGAATGAGTTTCTCGGGGTACTGATGAGGTCCATAATTGTTGGAAGCACGAGTAATAACTACCGGCACACCAAAAGTGGTGAAGTAGCTCATTGCCAGAAGCTCACCTCCGGCTTTTGATGCTGAATAAGGGCTTCTCGGGTCGAGAGGGTCGCCCTCGCCGGATCTGCCGACCTCAACGCTTCCATACACTTCATCCGTGGAAATCTGAAGGAATAATTTTCTTGAATCATCCTTCCTGAACTCCTCAAGAAGAACCCTTACTCCCTCAACATCTGTTCTTACAAACGAGGCCGGATCATCAATGGAACGATCAACATGTGTTTCCGCGGCGAAATTCACAACACCATCACAACCTGCCATGGCCTTCTGAACAGCCTTCGGATCACAAATATCACCCTTTATAAATTTGTATCTGCTTGAACTTTCATATTCATCAAGATTTTCTCTCCTGCCGGCATAGGTAAGTTTATCAAGTACCGTCACCGACCACCCGGGAAGATGGCCCATTACATACTTCACAAAATTAGTTCCTATAAAACCTGCTCCCCCTGTAACGAGAAGATTCATCAGATTCCCTTCCTTATCTCCGCTGCCCTGTTGTTGGCCTCAAGAAGATTCTCAATACTGGCTCCACAGTCAGACCACCATCCGCTTATCTCGTTTGCCTGCATCTCACCCCGCTGAATATAGGCATTATTGAGATCGGTTACCTCAAGCTCGCCCCTGCCGGATGGTTTCAACTCGTCAATGATGTCAAACGCCTCGTTGTCATACATATACACTCCGATAACGGCAAAGTCGCTCACGGGATTTTCCGGTTTTTCAATAATGGAGATGACTTTCCCGTCCGCAATTTCGGCTACTCCGTAATCCCTGGGGTCATCGACCCTTTTGTACAGGATTCTTGCACCGGAGGTTTGCTGTTTAAAAGACTCCACGTGCTCTGCAATAGAATTCTCGAGAATGTTATCCCCCAGAATTACAACGAATCTCTCCCCGCCGATAAAGGCTCTGGCCAGTCCTATCGCCTGTGCAATTCCACCTTCACCTGTCTGATACGTATAGTTGAGGCTGTTGAAGCCGAATTCTCTGCCGTCCCCCAGTAATTGCATAAAACTTCCTGCGCTGTTCCCTCCGGTAACCACCATAACATCCTTTATACCTGCATCGGCCAGAGTTTGAAGGGGATAGTAAATCATAGGTCTGTCGTAAACAGGAAGAAGGTGCTTGTTTGTAATACTTGTGAGCGGTCTCAATCTGGTCCCCAGACCTCCTGCCAGCACAACGCCTTTCATATCAATCTCCTTATCTGACCAGTGCAAACTTCAGTAACCCCGCCTCTGAACCGGCCTGGTCAAGTTGCAGGAAGTAAACTCCGGAAGCCACAGGATTACCATCCCTATTCAATCCGTCCCAGGCAATATCATCACGTCCACTGGAGGATAACTTGAAAACAAGAGAACCCCTGAGATCATAAATGTGAATTGCAGCCGGCGTATTCGGAATTCCTGCAATCCCGAGTATATCGCCACGACCAGGCATGAATGGATCAGGATAAACCACAGCAGCTGAGCCGTCACCCGAAAGACTCGATTCAAGTTGTCCCCGCCAGAATCCGTGATCGGTAGCCATCCAGAGATAACCATTATCACTGTCCACTGTCATGGCATAGATAGTACACTCAATCAACGGGCTGTTGAATGAAGTGTATTCCTCAACAATTCCGGTTGCTCTGAAAAACCTTTTCAGACCGTCGATGGTTGACACCCACACACTTCCGAAATTATCACATTCCAAGGCCATTATACCTGCATCAATTTCATCAACTTCAGAAATAATTCCATTGTCAAGATAGGCAAGCCCCGACGCTGTTCCGATGTAGAGGATGCCGGACCGATCCATTGACAGTGAAGTTACAAGGGAAGATGGAAGCCCGTCCAGCGAAGTATAGGTTTCCAGAACCCTTTGAAGATTACCGTCAACACTGGCAAGGCCACCGTCTGTCCCCACCCATGAATACCTCCCGCCGGTTGGCAGTACTGCATTAACTTCTTTGCTGGGCAGCCCATCGGCTCCTGTAATGCCCACAAATGAAACGGAGGTCACATCACCTGGAGTCCAGTTCAACCGGCTGACTCCGCTGGCATCCGTTTCAAGCAGTGTTCTGTGACCGAACCAGACGGTATTTGCATTCCCCTCTTCAGCACAAAAAATTCTGTCGCTCAAGAGACCGTCATTGCTGTCAAGATGAATTGTGGTTTCAACAGTTTCATTCTGCCATGAAAGCCAGTCCAGGCCAAAACCAATAGCAGAAATGAATATGCCATTCCCCGAGGGGCAGATAGCAAAGCACTGACTTGTGCTTGTCATGAACTGATTCAGAGACTGCCACTGTCCGCCGGCAAATACCGAACCGGCAGCCCGGTTACTGGAAACCCAGACACTGCCGTCAGGAAGAATGGTGCAATCTCTGAGATCGTTTGATACCGGACCGGATTCCGGAAAAGTTCTCCGCCAGCCACCGCTTTCCAGAAGCAGTGCCAGACCGGCTCCTGAAAGCCTGTTGTCTGCATATGTGTTGGCAAGAACACCGCACAATCTGCCGTCATACCACACAAGACCGGTAAGAGCGTTTCCATGCAGATTTGAATGGTAGTCGTGCCATTCTCCCTGATAGAGAATAAAGCTCTGGTTTGTGCACCCTACTGCAAGCCCTCCGGACCCCCAGGCGAGGGAAGAAATGTTCCCGCCGGGAAAAAGGACCTCCTTCTCCCACGGCTGGCCAGGCGGTTTAAGAGACAGTCCCGCAGCTGTAGCAGCCCACAGGGTATCATTTTGCCACTCCATAGCGATAACGGAAACGGGATCAATACTTTGAGGAATCCATGAACTTTCCTGCCCGGGGTCTGCCGACTTGCAAAGAAACACAAGACCCGCTGTAGTACCAACATAAAGACCCGAGTCAGAAGGAGAAAGACAAGTAATGTTATCAGACGGAAGACCACCACCGGAAGAGAGAGTGTTGAATGTTTCGAAAAAGCCGAATTCCCTGATACACAAACCCTGTGTCGTTGCTGCATAAATAACGGAATCAGAGAGAGTCTGTATGATGCCAAGATTCAGTGGAAGACCATCAATCTGATTGAAGTGAGTCTTCCGACCATCAGGGGTGAACATGTCGATTCCACCGCCGTTCATTGACACCCACAAATTACCTGAATCGTCATAAGTCACGTGGGAGACCCGGTCGTAGGAGAGTTTTCCCGGAGAGGTCCACCCGGAATCAGCAACCAGCTGATCCTCAGCCTCCGAAAAATGAGAAAAGAGAAGCCCGCCTGAAGTTGCAGCCAGAATCACATCTCCTCTGGCAATGATTCCACTACCCCCTCCGTAATGAGGGAAGTGCTCCCATTCGGTAATTCTTCCGAAAAGAGCGGCAATAATAAAGAAAACGCTCACAGTCTCTCCTCCCACCATTGGTAAAGCATTCTGAGACCTTCCTCAAGGGGAACCTTCACGGTCCAGCCAAGAATCTTCAACTTTTCCGGGTTGCCAATCTGACATAACTGATCTTCCTCCCGAAGAAGACGCGGCTCCGTCGCAGTACGAAGCCTTGCTCCCGAAATTTTCACAATAAGAGACAAAAGATCCCCTATGGAATATCCTGTGCCGGAACACACATTGTATATCCTGCCTGTTTGACCATTGGCAAGGAGACAGGCATAAGCCATAACCACATCGTCAATGTACAGATAGTCTCTTACTGCGGTAAGGTTTCCTGTACTGATTACTCCATCCCCTCCGGTGAAAGACCGGATTACCCTGCGACAGAAGGAGGGCAGTACAAAGTGCCCTGCCTGCCCGGGTCCAAAATGTGGAAAGGAACGCGCAATTACATATTGAAGGCCGGAATCAGTTAAAAGTTCTTCTGCCTTGAGTTTGCTCTCTCCATAGGGACTTATGGGAACGAGAGGTGACATTTCAACCAGTTTGCCTGTGGAGGCCTTGTACACCTCTGCCGAACTGGCAAAAAGAAGCAGGGCACCGGGGGTTCGCTCTTCAATCCATCTGACAACGCTCCGCGTTCCCTCCGCGTTTACACTCATAACCTTTTCTTCACTGGAACGTGAGTGAGCAACTGAGCTGAGCCCGGCAAGATGAACCACATACCGCACCTGCCCCAGAGAGGCAGGCGGTGGACCTGGAAGTTCCCAGGCAATTTTCCTCACGCCCGCTGGAGCAGAAAATTCTGTTGTGCAATCTGCCGCTATATCACCCCGGCCCAGTTGAAACAACTCCATGAGTCTCTGGCCCACAAAACCACTTGCACCTGTGACCAGAACTGGACCGTCATTCAGGGTAAATTCTCCTATTTTTCTGCTCAAATTCGCTCTCCAAGTTTTCTTATTTCCCTTTTCAGGGTGATACCACTGATTTTCCTTACTCTTTCAACTACAAACTCTATCAGTTGCATTACATCCGAGCTTGTGGCTCCACCAGTGTTCTCGATAAAATTGGCATGAACTGCAGAAACCATTGCTCCACCCAGTCTGTACCCCTTCAAACCGCAATCCTCTATCAATTTCCCCGGAGGCGGTCCATTATCCGGACGACGAAATACGCTTCCGGCATTGGGGGCATGAAGTGGAAATTTCTGCCTTCTAAGCTGAAGAACTCCCCTTGCTTCTCTCCGAAGCTCGCCACTGCTCCCGGCTTTTTCAGAAAGCCTTAAAACCACATTGAGAACTATTGAATCGTCTTTCTGGAATCGACTTGATCTGTATCCGAAACCACAATCCTCCGCAGTAAGATACTCAATTGAACCGCAGGGATGCAGCACACTTACTTCCTCCACCAGTTCCGAAATAGAACGGCCGTATGCACCTGCATTCATAAAAATGGCACCGCCGACTGTCCCGGGAATACCAACTGCAAAAACCAGACCGGCAAGCCCCTTTGAACACGCAGCTCCCGATATAGACGGCAGATGAGCACCGCCTCCGGCAGTGAGCAGGCTTCCTTTAAACGAGAAGTCTGACAGCTCTCCCCTTAAAAGCACAACAACACCATGCCACCCCTCTGTAGGAGCAAGAGTATTTGAACCCTTTCCAAGAATTACCCATGGGAGCGAATTTTCCGAAATAAATTTTACGGTGTCTGTGAGTTCTCTGGCTGTATTCACCATAACAGCCGCAGATGGGCCACCGATTTCCCATGTTGTGTATTCTGAAAGTTCTATAACATGAAATCTATCGGGGGCGGCCTTGATTGCTTTATCAAAGATCATTTTCGATAATCTCCCCCGCGAAGCCCGATAAGAATGGCGCCAACAGCGAGATATGTGAACAAAACAGAGGAACTGCCGTGCTTTTCTGCATACCTGAGGAGAGTTCTGTACACAGAGCCAAGAAGTGCGGCACGGGTGAGAAACCGCATTACACAGAGATGGATCGGTCTGGAAAAGATCGGTTCAATCCACCTGCTGCCAAGAAGTCCCCTGGCTCCGGGATGTTTCTCCAGAGTATACCTGAGACCGGTTCTTCCATATTCCAGCATCTTTTCAGAATGCCTTCTCACTGAAACATCGTCCAGGTGATTAACCGTAAGCTCCGGATCCCAGTGGAAAGAGACTCCCATTCCATTCAGTCTGCAGCCCATTTCAGTGTCCTCACCACCGTAGCTGTCTATGGCAGTATCAAACCCTCCAGCCTTTTCAAGAAGACTGCAGCTAATTGAAAGATTTCCGGTGATGAAATAATTCCATGGGAATTCTCCGGCGGGAGCATTTCCCATGGCTCTGCTGTCAAACCATTTCTGCCAGGGGGTGGCATTTTGACTCCATGCATTTATCCTTCTGCCCATGACAACATCCGCTCCGGTTTTTTCTCTTGCTTCGAGGTGCCTTCTCAGAAGAGAGGGCTCAAATTCCAGATCGGCATCCATGAGAAGTCCTACCGGGGCATCCGAGGCCTCAAATGCTGCATTTCTGGCGGCAGGTCTGTTCCCGCCGGGATCTCTTCGAATCAGTTTTAAAGTGCAAAAATCCGGGAGTTCACCCAACTGTTGAAGAAACTCCTCCCTGACGGGGATATCACTTCCGTCATCAACAATAACAAGCTCCCAGGAACTCTGAATGTCCTGAGCAGCAAGACTTTTAAGAAACCTTTTGAATACATCACCACCATTTTTCACAGGAACCTGAACCGAAATGTCAGGAATCATTGCCGCCTCCTGCTGATGACTTCAATGCATCACCTGTTCCCAGTGACCTGAGCACCTGCATGATCATCACAGTCACAGCGGTTCCGGCAAGAATGGCAATCATTCTGTGCCCGGGGTTCATCCCGGACAAGGGCCCGGAGAAAACAGGGATGATTACCATGACAACCACTGCCAGGAAACTCACCGGGAATACTTTTCTGCCGATCCAGAAAAGTGACAGAGCCATGAACATGTTTGTGGCCAGAGTGGCAAAAGCGGCACCTACCGCACCCGCAATGGGAATCAGCCTCAGGTTGAATCCGATATTGATCACAGCACCGAAAGCCGTCATCCATCCTATATACTTTGTCTGCCCGGTAAGAAGCGGGGCGGTTTGTGAAATGGTAAACAGTGCATACATTGCGGCAGATCCTGCCATCCATGGAAGAACTTTTACCGCAGGAAGCCATGCCCCTCCTCCGAACACGGAAACAATCTCATTTGAGAGAAGAGCAAGAACCATAGCAGCCCAGTTCACTGTGACCATAAAGAGAAGGGCGGTTCTGCCCAGCTCATCCATTCTTCCGCCTTCTTTCTTCTTCCTGAAAATGTACCTGTGCCAGGCCATACTGAATCCAAGCGTAAGAGGAGTGAGAATAAGAACAGCCCTTCCGGCCCATTCGTACCAGCCACTCTGGGTCAGATCCGTACAGATGGTTCGAAGCATGAACATGTCTGCACTGGACAGAACCAGCAGAGCAAGACTTGCAGGTACAAGAGGCAGGCTGAATGCCAGCATGCTTCCTGTAAGCTTCCCGGGCGGAGGAACAGATGAAGAACTTCGTGTTACCTTCCAGATGAAGAAAAAAGAAAATACGACGGCGATAGCAGTAGGTATCCATCTGGCCTCAAGAAAAGCCTCTATTGCACCTGCTGCGTCAACCGATCGAAGCAAAAAGAAAAGCAATCCCAGGGAAAGCATCCCTCTGATGAACTGAATGGTGAAGTAGGTACCGGCCATTCCGTTTGCCCGGGGCATGGAAAGAGCAACCTGCAGCAGAGCCACAGAGCCTCCCAGGGCAAGAGCATGAAGAAGCAGGGATGAATTCGTTACATGAAGAAGCGCGGAAACCTTCCCGCCAATGGTTAGAACAAGCACTGCTGCTACCAGCAGAGGTGCAAGAGGAAGCACAATGGAACGAACAAGAACGGCCCTGTGGGCATCAGTGTGGTGCCAGGCTCTTATGATTGAGGCAGGAAGACCGAGAACCACTATTCCGGCAATGATCTCACTTATTATTCTTACTACACCCAGTTCACCAGCCTGCTCCGGGGTAAGGAACGAACTCATGAACGGCAGGAAGGCAAACTGTACGAGGCCGCTGACCACCATTGCAAGTGCATAAAGAAGGGTCTCTCTTGCCAGATCTCTCTGCCCGGATTCAGCCATTACCTTGACCATCCAAGTTCCGTGTACCTTTTGTGCATCTGCTCTGCTACCGACTTCCAGTGGTGGGTTTTTCTTATCCAGCCCGGCCCTGCTGCAGCGTATCGGTTTCTGAGCTGTTCATCAAGAATCAACTCACTGAGAACCTTTTCAAGGTTGTGTGGCTCAGCCAGGGCAAAAGGATGATCCGGGATGAAATTCTGATAAGCCTCAGACAGGTTTGTTACTGTACAGACACCCATAGCAAGGCTCTCCAGGGAATTAACACCGTAACCCATGTCTCCGCTGGCGATCTGATCTATGGCAATATGACATTCCGATTTGAGTCGAATAGCTTCAAAGTGGGACATGTTCTCGATAAGAACCATTTCCACCGGAAGAGTTTTTGATAATTTTTCCACAACTTCAACAATCTTATCTGTACCCTTTACCGATCTTATTCTTGGAGCGTGGCAGATTTTCACCGTTGAACCGGTGGGATTTGCAGACGGAACCATGGAAGTGTCGAAAGGAAGAAAAAGGTACTCCAGTTCCGGATATCTCTGGTAAAGATCAAATTCGCAGGTTGTGTGAAGTTCCGTAGCATCCCATACAGGCCTGATGGCGCCTCGCATCCGCAGATCAAGACCATGATAGTTGGAAACGATGTGTTTACCGGCAGCTCTGAGTTTTTTCACATCTCTGCCATCCCGGAAGAAGCTCATGCCTCCCTCAAGAACATGAATGTCAAAATCCCACAGACCATACTTCCTGGCTGCCCGGTTCACCCTGGGCGTCCATGTCAGGTCTCTGAGAGGCATAAGTAACCGTTCCAGCCTGGAAGGCGTCCAGAATATTCTTTCCGTGGTTCCTGTGAACGGCACATTCAGGCTTCCGCTCCGGATGAGTCTTTTTACCTTCCAGAGCCATTCCATGTGTCCCACGAATGGAAGATTCAGGCAGATGTCTTCCGGGTACAGGTTCCTGGCTCTGTAAAAAGTCACCAGTCTGCTTTCATGTCCAAGAGCCTGATGACCCTTTACGAAAAGGGTAAGTATCCCTGTGTAGTTCTGAGGAGAAAGGTGGAGAATTTTCACGCCTTTTTCCACCTCTTCCCCTTTAATGCATATAGAAACAGAGCGGCTCCGGCAGCAAGCTGCGCCAGAGCCCCTGGAATACCGGCAGCATGGTAACCAAGCAGGTCGGGGCGGGTAACATCAGGATGAAGCAGTGTTTGAAGCAGTGGCGAACGGCTCGGAGACCAGACAACCGTCTGCCGTGACTGAGAGTCGAATTCATCTGCGCCAAGCCGTTGTTCAAGAGCATTGGTATCGGTAATGCCGGCAGCAGCAGTTATAAGCACAGAAATTACCGCCAGTATCCTGAACAGTTTTCCCCCGGTACCCGGCCTCATCAGCGGCATGAACAGAACAGGAAGAATCATGAAGAGAAAACGGGGGCCCCATCCGGTACCACCGGTCCAGTCATGGAGAAATCCGTGAAGAACCAGTGAGAATGCAAAAGGGCTCCAGAACCGCCAGTCACCGCAGTGAAAAATTGCAATAATGGTCAGAGGAGCATACCAGAACAATCCCTTCCCCGGACTGAACAGAAGACCGGGAATCCCCCTGCTGAACATGTCTACAACGATAGCCGGATCCTGAGAATGTCCATCCGATAAGATCGAACCGAACCGGTAATAATTGTACCCCAGTATTCCAAGAACAAATGGAAAGGCCCCGGCTGCGGCAAGAGCGAATTTCTCCAGATGTTTCTCCTCCGTCCAGTACATAGGCAGAAGAACCACTGAATCAGGGCGGACCAGAAGAGCGGCACCGAGAAGAACTCCCGCAATAAAAGGTTTGTCTGTCTGCATGAACCAGGCTCCCCACAGAACAAGTGCGGCAGCAGAGGTGACATCGTACGGCATTCGCCCGTAGATCAACGCCATGGCACCGACCATCACAAGAAGAAATCTGCCGAATTCCATCCTGCCCATGAAGCCCTCTGCCAGTTTTTTCACAGCCAGAACAAGCAATACGCTGGCTACAGCACTTGTTAATGCAGCAGCCACTTTCCCGGCGGCAAGACCGAGGAGCAGACCTGTACCTGCAGCGGGAAGAAGAATCGCTGAATACCCGGGAGCATGCGGCACATAATTGTCGGATCTTACACCGGAAACATGCCACCCGTCCTCGGAGGTAAAGAGATCACGAACACCGTAAACCGACTCGGCAACCTGATACTGGGCGGCAACATCCGTTGTCATAAGTCTTCCACCGAAAAGCATGATGAGAAGACCGCTCCAGGCCAGAATGGTACGCAGATCCGTCAAGTTTATATCTTGCCTGTGAAAGTGTTTCGGAATTGTCCCCTGGCAGAAAATGATTCTTTGAACCGGCACAGACCGTAGTTGACTTCCATATTAAGTGTATAGGTTCCAAGATCAAGATAATGATAGCCCATCTTCCTTGCCCAGCTGATAACCTCCCGGTAAACAATGTTTACCGGACGCATAGCCTGGTGTTCCTCATTGTGGGAAATGTAAAAAGCCAGAGTCACCCTGGGATTGCAGTGGAACATTATCATCCCGGCATACACCTCACCGGAATCATCAACCGAAATGAACTGCCTGATGCTGTTTGGGCCGAGAAGATCCCTGAGCATGTTCAACTCTTCAAGGGAATGGGTAGGGTCTACCCCGTGCCTGTCCTTCAGATTGTCTGCAAGAACAGGGTAAAATTTAGAATAATCATTATCCTCAACAACACGAAGACCGGACTTGATTGCCTTGCGAACGCCTCTTCTTGCTGACTGGCTGAATCCAAGATCAATTTCTTCACCCAGTCTCTGAAGATCGATCACTGCGGTCAGTTCACGCTTTTTGTATTCAAATCCGTTCTTGATCAGAGAAAAATCAATGTAGTTGTGCGGTCGCCTGTAGTAGGAAATCGGAGGTGGGGTCATTTCTATTCCCACAAATCCGCGCTGTCTGCAGTAGCGGATAAGTGCATCCGTCAGCCTTTCCACCTTGTCAAGACCCAGGCTGTCATCCAGAACAGGGCCACCGTAGGAGGCTCCGGGATAGCTTCTGAACCAGGCACCGTCATCCCACTGGGTAATCGCACCGGGAATAAAGGCCATTGGTTTACCGGAACTGCTTTCAATCACAAGATGATGGTTATCAAATCTACCCTCTGGATGGTAATCAAGAAAGGTCGGCGTATGAAAAACCGTCCCGTTGTTTGATCTTTCCACAAATGCAGCCCAGACTGCTCTGTCTTCGCTCGATACTCTTCGAACCTTGATACTCATCGCACCACCGATATTCTGCCCTGATAAACCGTGTTATTAACGGTAACAAGCACCATGTATACTCCTCCGGCAACGATATCTCCATCCAGAAATCCATCCCATATCCAGCTGGAAACTGACAACGCCTCCACTGTTCCAGCATGGGAGCCATCAAGCCTGAAAAAATCAACTGCGACGGGAATGTCATCATCGGGACCGCACAGTCGCAACTGATCCTCGCCGGAGATAAACGGTTGAGGATAAAAGGATACTCCACTTCCAGCGGGGCTTACGCCACCATCCTGGGTAACAAGCCAGAGACCTTTCTCTGAAGATAAAAACACTCCACCGTTCACCTCATCTCTTGTGGAATACTCCCAGCTGTAAAGATCAGACGGGACATAATCACTGTTATACCCGGTGAACATATCAACCTCTCCGTCGGCAATCCTGTAAATACCCGATGCACCCAGACACCAGATTCTTCCCCGCAAGTCCATGGACATGCTCTTTATCTGCCCGGTAATACTCATGTATGGAGCAAATCCACTGCCTGTCCAGAGGGCAAGTCCCTCGCCGGTGCCGGCGAGAAGCCCGATACCCTGTACATTCAGGAAGCAGAATACTTCACTTGAGGGAAGACCGGAAGATGTTGTATATGCCTGTCCGGAAGCGGGATACCAGAAATCACGCGAAGGATCAGCAGGGTTTCCAGAATGAACAAGAAGCTGACAGCCGGCACCTGTTTTAAAGGCGATCCACAGGCTGTCCTCAGATGCGGGATAGACTGCCCTGACATTCACAGAGGCAATACCGTCATGGCTGATTCTTGGTGCCCAGTTCATTGTACCGAGCGGATCTCCGTTGAACCCCAGAATGCCACTTGACTCTTCCGGATGCCCCGCTGGATCATACTGACAGAAAGCGGCCCACATACCGCTACCCTGCGAAGACATCATCACTGGTTGATTGTTAGGAATATGATCCTCGTAGATTATTGTAGCTTCCTGGCTGTGCCATTCCAGCGTGTCTTTCACAAAAGTAAGAATTGTATCACCCTGACTTTCGTATGTACCATTGTCCATAATACAGGAAAGACCGTGGTGATATGAAGAAGCCCATACATTGCCGGTTGGATCTGCAGCAACGGTAAAGGTCTGCGAGCTGTTAGGCATCCCATCCTCCTCCACATAACTTCGCCAGCCATATCCGGGGAAGTAGGCCTGAACTCCACGGGCATAGGTACCAACGTACACCCGCCCATCCTCACAGGAAACCATCTGGTGAGTTTTTTTACACTGTATACCGGGAATTGGAATGTGCTCCCAGGAACCTTCCTGTAAATGGTAAAAGCCGAGACCTGTCTGAGAATTATTAAGATCGATAATGTTATCTACATAGGAGAAACCACTGAATATTCCACTGTTCAGTTCAAAAAGAACGGTTGGCCAGCGAGCAGAAGGAAGACCGCTGCCAAATTCACTCCAGTTTGAACCGTTACGACTGTAAACCACTCCATGCCCTGCAGCAAGCAGACCGTGTGAAGTTTCCATCACATCCACAATTGCACTGTCTGAAACTGAGGTGTAATCAATGATGAACTGGAAAGAACCACCGCCGGGTGAAAGCTCAACAGCACCACTGCCTCCACAGGCGTAGATGGAATGTTCACCAACTCTCACGCGAGTAAGCTGAAGACCCTGCGTCTCCGGCCAGTGGGTCCATGAAGCGGGAGAAAATGGTGTGTAAGTAGAAGGAAGAGAGTATATTCCTCTGCTGGTACACAACCAGAGTGTATCATTCCTTTCTGAAATGGAATACACATCATCAGGGCTGAAAACACTGCCGGGTATGGGAACAAATCCATTTTCATCCCCGCGAGCAAACCCTCCGTCACAGCCTATCCATATATACCCGCCTGACTCTGCCAGGGCATTTACTCTGCCCTGACCGGGAACACCGTTAAAGCTGCTGTAATTCGTCCAGACATCCCCGTCTTTCATTACAAGATATTTACCCTCAGTTGCGACCCACAGACGATTACCGGAATCAAGAAGAATGTCACGACAATCAGGAATGGGGAGATCTCCGGGGCATGAGAAAATCGTTCCAATACCGGATTCTTCCGAGTAATGAAACACGCCTCCAGAAGATGCACACCATACTCCGTCACTTCCGTCAGACTGAATATTGTATACATAAGAAATGGAGGTATTCAGTTCCCATTGAGGGGTTGCCGCCAGCAGGATGTAAAATAGGATTTGCATACTATCCTCTCAGAAAAGCCATGGGAAACGAATATGCCAGACCATCCAGGCAGCTTCCCAGACAATGGAGCGAGACATCTTCGATGTCCCGGAATGTCTGTCAATAAAGACAATTGGTACCTCAGTTACCGAGCATTTTGCCTTGTACAACTTGTACGTGACCTCTATCTGGAATGAGTATCCATCTGATCTGATAGTGGAAAGGTCAAGTTTACTCAGGGCAGATCTCCTGAAAGCTTTAAAACCGCCGGTGGCATCTTCGATGGGGAGACCTGTAACAATCTTTGAATACTTGTTGGCGAACCAGGAAAGCATAAGACGGTGGAGAGGCCAGTTCACCACATTCACCCCGCTCACATACCTGGAGCCAATGACAAAGTCATGAGTTTCCAGTTCCTTCACCAGAACGGGAACAGAGTCAGGATCATGGGAAAAATCCGCATCCATCTGTATGATTGGATCAAATTCAGCTCTTTCAAGTGCCCAGGTAAAACCCGCCACATAAGCCTGCCCCAGACCTTTCTTTTCCGGTCTGCTGAGCAGATGAACCCTGCCCGTGTCTTTGAATGAGAGTACCGCATCGCCGGTTCCGTCGGGACTGGAATCATCGACCACTAGAATACTGGCCTCAATGGGAAGCTCAAGCAATCGGGGAATCATGCTCCTGATATTTTCAAGCTCATTGTAGGTAGGTATGATAATAAGTGGTTTACTCAATCTCCGCCTCCACCCTCCCGGTTTCACAGTTTGTGGCAATATAATCCATTGCTTATTGCCGGAGTACTACGCTTCCACTCGAACTCCTCCCTGAAACAAACACGAGGAAGTATGTTCCCGGAAGACACAAACACCAACATACCAGGAGGAAACATGAGACAGACAATACTCACTCTTATTCTCATCACGGCAGCAGCAAGTGCATTCACAGCCCTGCCCGCTCTGGGTTATTCCGCCTCTTCCGGCTTCATTCTCGGCGGTTTCCTTGTTTTCCCCCTGACCTCTCCTGTCGGGCAGTTCACCATCGACACCTACTATGGTACAGCAGGCGTAATAAAGTTCCAACCTGGCATGGTCAGAAAATTAGACAATGGATTGCTTTCATCCAGTCTGGAGTACCGGAAAGTTCTTGAAAAGAAGTGGTATGGCTGGGGCAATGCCACAAACGCCGACTCTTCCGCCAGAATGGATTTTGAAAAGAGAAACCTTCTTGTTGATTTTACCATCCCTGCAGACAACGGTTTCTTTGTTACAGGCGGATTGGATGTGAGACATTCAACTGTTTTCAACCGTGAGGAAAGCATTCTCTGGGACAGGCTTCCTGGAGATGCATTTGCTTCAACCTGGACAGCAGGGCTCAACGGAAGAATCGGTTATGTGATGCCGATCCCGCTCTGTGGTGAAATGCTTGTAAGTACCCTGGGCTTCTTTCAAGCGGGAGATGTCTCTTACAGCGGTGTGACGGGAAAGATCAAAAGCACTTTCAGACCCTGGACAGGCGGGGAGATCGCACTGGGTGCCAGAGCACACAGGCAATTCAATGTTGCGGACACTCCGGTTCCCTACGCTTCAGGTATAGGGCAGAACAAGAATTTCAGGGGCTACAGCGACTGCCGGTTTACGGGTCCTGTATGGACACTCTATCAGTTTGAAATTAAAGAAGAGCTGTTCTCCCTTAGGGATGTAGAGGGGAACAAGTCGCTGACCGTTGCTGTGACAGTTTTTGCCGAAGCTGGAGAAGTTGCAGAGGAATTCAAAGAACTTTCAGTCAACGGCCTGCATACAGACGTTGGTTGCGGCTTGAGGTTCAGGATAAATCCTGCAGCAGAAATGCGTATAGACGCCGCCTGGGGTGACGAAGGAATGTTGATACAGAGCGGATTCGATCAGGCATTCTAAACCGTTTTTTGCATTATTCACCACTGATTCAGTAGGTTGCGTACAAATTCTTATGTATCCTCAACTAAAAGGTGGTGAAGTTTTGAGTAGTTCTTTACTTATTGCGATGGCCCTTTTTTCCTGGGCTATGGACCCTGCTCCCGGCCCCAGTGTGCCATTCTGGTGGACGGCATATCCAGAAGCTGACAACACACTGCTCGTCAACCCGGCCGGTTCAAGCTGGCTGATCGGCTCCAGACTGCGCGTGGGAGCCATATTCAGTGACAGTACTTTCGAACACTTTGACAGATTTACACTGGAAGACAAATCAGGCGGCCTGGCCGGCTGGTGGGAAGACAATCAGAGTCTCAGAAGGTTTACAACCTCAGGATCATACATGTTCGGAAGTTCTTTATCGGCAGGGCTTGGATTCACATGGTACGATCCCACCATCAAAAATCATCCCCAGGAAGGCGAAAAGTTTTTCACCTTTGGCCTGAACTTGAGGCCGGACGATCATATCGGCCTCGGAGCCACAGCCCGCACATCCACAGGAGATATTGATGGCTGCTACATCGCAGGTATTGCTCTTCGCCCCCTTGGTGATGAGACGATCACACTCACCGGAGACTACAGGTTCGAGTCAGGAATAATTGACAGCCGCTGGGCCACCGGAGTAGAGGTCAGGGCAATTGACGGTTTGACATTCAGAGGTTCCTGCGGAGAGAATGACATGTTCAGCGCCGGTATCCAGTTTGATTTCGGCAAAGCAGGTATTACCGCCGGCTCGGATATCAGCGATGGCAACTACCTGGGAGCCACCACGGAACTTATTCTCAATGAATATCCGCAGCCAGGCATCATACAGCCCCTTCCTGATTTCCTCAGCTACAGCGCCGCCAACGGAGATGAACTTCCTTCAAAATCTTTTCTCGGGCCGAGGGTTCCGTCCTTCACAACTGAGATGGCAGCCCTTGCGAGAGGTACACATGATTCCGATGTTAAAGGTCTTCTGGTGGATTTTTCAGACTACTCACTGAGTGCTGCTCAGGCAGAGGAACTCAGAGAGATAATGATAGACTACAGAGCCACCGGTAAACCTGTATTTGCCTACATGGAATACGCCGGAAACGGTTCCTACTACACTGCCACAGCAGCAAGAGCAATCTGCATGCACAAGGCTGGTCAGATATCTATCAGCGGGTTCAGCGGCTACACCTTTTTTGTGAGAGGGTTTCTGGACAAGATTGGTATATACCCTGACCTTATGCACATAGGAGCTTTTAAAAGCGCCAGTGACATGCTTACAGAATATGACATCTCGGAAGCTCAGATTGAAGCCACAACAGCCCTCCTTGAAACATATAAAACAGAGCTGATCCGTGGGATAAGTGAAGGCAGAGGTCTTGAGCCCGCCCAGATGAGCATTCTTTTTTCCCAGTCTCCATTTGCCGGTGAGTCCATGGTCCGCATGGGTCTTGCAGACACACTGCTTTACAGGGATCAGTTCGAGGAGTTCGTTGAAAACGAGCTTGGGCACTCGGTTAAAACGATGAGCCCTGTCTTCTACTCGAACCTCCCGGCAGTGTCATCCAACTGGGGTTTCGACCCGAGAGTTGCCGTTGTTGTTGCTGACGGCAACATCACAGGAGGTCACAGCGGCAGTTCGCTTCTGGGTCGCACAATGGGCAGCGAGACTGTCATTGAAATGCTTGAACGGGCTGCGAATACCGAAGGAGTCAGGGCAATAGTTCTTAGAATCAACTCCGGTGGCGGTGAAGCAATGGCCAGCGATGACATGCACCATGCAGTAGAAAACATCAGAGAACAAATGCCTGTAGTGGTCAGTATGGGCAGCGTGGCTGCAAGCGGCGGTTACTACATGGCCTGTGGAGCTGACGCTATTTTCGCAGACAAAATGACGGTAACCGGTTCCATCGGAATAATCAGTGGAAAATTCGTCTTCGGTGACCTTCTGGATATGGTTGGCATCAACGTGGAAAAAGTGGAAATCCGGCCTTCCGGAAACGCTGGAAACCCTTTTGAACCATACACTGAAGAACAGTATGAACACCGTTTTGACGCAATGCGCGAGGGCTACAATCTGTTTGTCACCACTGTGGCAAAGGGCAGAGAGATGACTTTTGATGAAGTGGATGCCATTGCACAAGGACGGGTCTGGTCAGGTATCGACGCACTTGAAATAGGTCTGATTGATTACACCGGCGGCGTTGTTGATGCCATCGCCCATGCTGCAATGCTTGCAGATATGGACAATCGGAATCCCGAAATCGTCATTTTTCCCAGACTCAGCGGATTGGGTACGATCAGCCTCCTGCCAGGTCTTTCTGTCTTCGAAGCAGCGAAAGAAATATCCGAACATCCCTTCATCAACAGCGAAGGACCTCTGTATCTGGCTCCAACAGTTGTTATTGAATAAGTCGGACAACTGGTGAGAACACAGGAATTCAGAGACTCGGCTCTAAGAACAATGAATCTCTTGAGCCAATTTCCCGGATGCCTGCAATCCGGGAGTGAGGTTCGGCAGCAGATCCTTCGAGAGAAGGGAAAAAAATGATAAACGAACTGAAAATTGGTATTGATCCGGATATCTGAATTGTTTCCCTGGCAGAATGAAAGAACCGGCATAATGTTTCCCACTTCAAAGGAGACATTCACCTGTAATTCGGAGAGGGGATATTTTGATCGGGAAGAAAGGTTTTGACAACGAGAAATACCTTGAAGAGCAGTCTGCCGAGATACTCAGAAGGGTCGAGAACGACGAAGGCAGGCTATATCTTGAGTTCGGCGGGAAACTCATGTATGACCATCATGCCGCACGGGTGCTTCCCGGTTACGACCCTAATGTAAAGATCAGACTTCTGGAGAAACTCAAGGACCGTGCGGAAATCATCCTTTGTATTTATGCAGGAGATATTGAGAGAAGAAGGATAAGAGGCGACTTTGGAATTACCTACGATGCCGATGCTCTCATGCTCATCGACGGATTCCGCTCCAGAGGTATTGAGCTGCGGGGAGTGGTAATCACCAGATTTGAGGATCAGCCTTCTGCCATCTCCTTTGAGAACGGTCTGAAAAGGAGGGGCGTTGATGTTTTCAGACACTACTACACAAAGGGTTACCCGATCGATGTAGACCTCATAGTAAGTGAACAGGGATATGGAAAAAACGATTACATCAAGCCGACAAAACCGCTTGTAGTAATAACCGGACCCGGTCCGGGAAGCGGCAAACTTGCCACCTGCCTTTCACAGCTCTATCATGACCAGCAGAGAGGAATAAAGGCGGGGTATGCCAAATTCGAAACTTTCCCTGTTTGGAACATGCCGCTTAATCACCCGGTTAACGATGCTTATGAAGCAGCCACAGCAGATCTGCAGGATGTGAATCTGGTTGACCCCTTTCACCTTGATGCATACGGGAAAATTGCTATTAACTACAACCGTGATGTAGAGGCTTTTCCTGTGGTAAAGCGAATACTGGAGAGAATTACAGGCAGCGAATCACCGTACGCTTCGCCAACTGACATGGGAGTGAACAGAGTAGGATTCGGTATTATCGATGACGAAGTTGTCAGATTCGCAGCAAAACAGGAAATTGTAAGAAGGTACTTCCGCTACAGGTGTGAGTACGCCATGGGTCTTACCGATAAACAGACAGTGCAGAAGATTGAACTGCTCATGAGCAACTTGAATCTTACAAGGTACGACCGGTCAGTGGTTGAGGCAGCAGAGAAACGGGCTGAACTTGAAGAGGCCAATCCTGATCTCCACGAAATTAGAACCTCTGCACTCCAGTTGCCTGACGGCTCCATTGTCACAGGAAAGAGCACCAGACTGATGCATACATCTTCAGCAATGGTTCTTAATGCCATAAAGAAGCTGGCCGGCATAAAAGATCAGGTACATCTTCTTTCACCCGCCATAATTCAATCCATCCGCAAACTCAAAAAGGCCACAAATTCACTTCCCCTGCGCCTGGACCTGGAAGAGGTGCTCATCGCACTCAGTGTCAGTGCTGCCACCTCTGAACCTGCTGCACTGGGAATGGAAAAACTCACGGAACTGAAGAACTGCGAGGCACATCTTACACACATGCCATCATCCAGCGATGCAAGCGGTCTCCGCAGTCTGGGTATCAACGTCACCAGCGACCCCAGATTCAGCAGCAACCGTCTCTACAACGGCTGATCATGTGACGAACTGAAAATACGGTAACAGCCTGCCGTGAAATCAGCAGGCTGTTACTGTTCCCTCTCTGTTATCCTTTTTTTCATGGTCACATCGGTTTCCCGGTAACCGGTCTTCAAATAAAGGGCCCTGGCAGGTGTGTTGTGCCCAAATACATGAAGTTCAATTTCACGAATTCCTTCTTCGACCAGTTTCTTCTCCAGCAGGTACATGGTTTGACAACCATACCCCATACCCCTGAATTCCTCATCAAGCATTATGTCGAAGAGGAATGCTGTATCTCCGTTCACGAATATCCATACGGCACCTATATCTCCCTGCTGCCCGGTTATTGTATAAAACCGGTGACCGGCAGTGGTTGCACCTTCAGGAAGTAACTGCCCCAGCATTCCTCCGGCTCTTGCTTCGGCCTCTTCCTCGCTCCAGTTCCCGGCACTGATATTTCCAGCAGCAAAACTCTTCACTGTTAAATCTTTGAATATCGTGAATTCCGTCTCATTCATTCTTCGCAGTTCAACCATGGTTCGGTTCACTCCTCTCAGGAATTCTTTTCAGTTGACTTATTCAGGCCGTATTACTCTCCTGCCTCACTGCGTTTCAAAGCAATTGCAATTGTCGTTCTCACCCATTCCAACCAGCAGGCATCTTCCCGACTGTCAACCAATACATTGTATACAGAAGCGGGAAAAGCTTTTAACCTCTCCCGCCGACCGTTGCAGTATCATTCTTCTGAAGTTACGTGGTGGCTGCTTCCAAAAGAATCTGAGCAATCTCAGGGCGGGTGAACTCGGGAGGAGGAAGTATTCCGTCATTCAGCATTGCCCTTACCTTTTTACCGGAAAGGAAGACTCTGTCGGCACCGCTATGGGGGCAGGTTCTTGCTGTAGCCATACCATTGCAGGCCCTGCAGTAGAAAGCATGCTCAAACTTCAAAGGAATAATGTCTATCTCTTCAGCTGAAAAATTGTCGAATATCTCCTGGGCGTCAAATGTTCCGTAGTAATCACCCACTCCTGCGTGATCTCTTCCAACGATGAAGTGAGTACATCCGTAGTTCTTCCTGAGAAGAGCATGAAAAATGGCCTCACGGGGACCGGCATAGCGCATGGCTGCCGGAAAAACACTGAGAGCAGTGCGGTCTGAGGGGTAGTACTTCTCAAGAATGGTTTCGTAACATCTCATTCTTACATCTGCAGGGATATCATCTGCTTTGGTGGCACCCACCAGAGGATGAATAAGCAGACCATCAACCATTTCAAGTGAAACCTTCTGGAGGTATTCGTGGGCTCTGTGAATTGGATTTCTTGTCTGGAATGCAACAATGCTCTTCCAGCCCTTTTCCTCGAAGAGAGCTCTAGTTTCCTCTGGTATCAGTCTGTGGTCTCTGAACGGTTCTTTATCACGGTGATCCACGGCATTGATCCTGCCACCGATGTATTTACCCGAAAGTGTCTTCAGGTACTGAACTCCGGGATGATCATCATCATCTGTAAGAAGAGTCTCTCTTGCCTCATGCATAAGGTCAGCGGAAAAGATGTCCTCTACTTCCATCATACCACGAATCTCACCGTCATACTTGAGAACAACTGTGTCTCCGACTGAAACCTGCGGATCATCTTCCTTTAAGGAAAAAACGACGGGAAGAGTCCAGACAATACCATTCTCAAAACGCATTCTATCAACTACAGAATTGTAGTCGGCGCTTGTCATGAAACCCTCAAGCGGACTCATTGCTCCGCAGCTTATCATCTCAAGATCATTCTTTTCGCGTTCATTCAAGGTTAGAACTGCTGCGTTTCCAGGAAGCTGGTCTTCTGTGATTATTCTGCTGACCAGTTTTCCGCCATGGGGCTTTATCATTATTTCCTCCCGTTTGTTTGCTTTTTTAATTAATTCTTCAGGGCTGTGGTATATATTTTTCAGTTGCAAGCGACCGGGTGTCGACTCCCTGATTGAGAAGATCCTGTATAACTGCTTCAAGGGAAATATTCTGCCAGTCCTCATAGTAACGAGCAGCAACTCTGCCTTTCGCATCAATCACCAGAACCCCCGGCAGCGCCCGGATTCCAAAAGCTCTCATGGCCAGACTGTCAGGGTCAGCAAGTACCGGAAAGTCAATCTGCCACTGGCTGACAAGAGAATCAGTGGTTGCTGGTTCTCTTCCTGCTGAAACCACCAGGCAGATTACTGACTGATCATGGAAAATGCTGTTCAGCTGACCAAAATCATTGAGATCCTCAAGGTCGGAGAGAGTGTTGAAGTCATTAAAAAGAACAACAACTACGTGCCCCTTGATCTGGTCATACAAACTGAGAGGTTCAACTGTGTTAAACCAGGCGCCTTCCGGAAAATCGCTGGCGATGTCAGCACGACCGGTTGGACGCAGATCCGGGCTTTGTCTGAAAAGAAAACCCGCTATGAGAGTAAAGACTACTACCCCAGCAGCAAAGAGAATAAAACTCTTAAACTGATGCTTTTTGTAATCCGAGTCTTTCAGTTCCTTCCTGAATTGCTTAATCAAATACCTTGGACTCCCATCATTTTCCTCATTCAGCCGGTGTTTCGGGCGGGGGGGTAAGCATTGTAAGATCAAGCAGCCAGTGGCCTCCCACCAGTTTTACCGGAATAATCTGTTCTCCTTCGGAAGTGGCAACGGTCACAAGAGCGGTTGTGGAATCTGCAAGTTCAACACCGCGAACAGAGCTGGAAAGCTCAGCTGTTTCAGGAGCGCTCTGAACCATTCTTGTGAAGAGCATTTCACCGTCAAGAGAAATAAACTCTTCTTCGGTGACTGGAACAGAAAGAGTGGAAAGAAATTCAGCACCCTCTGTGTAGCCGAAATGCAGGAACACAACTGCAGTGGAATCCCAGATTGCCTGCGTTGCAGGTGTAACCATCTGCCATGCATCAGACCACGAGGAATCAGCCAGAGCAACGGTGAACGCCTTTACGGAATCGGATGCAGGGTGGTTTCCGCATCCGGCTCCTGCAAGAAATACAGCAGGAAGTACAAGGGGGAAAAGCAGAGTTCTAGAGAGCATGCACCACCAGCCCGCTTCGAAGTTTCGGTTCAAACCATGTTGATTTTGGCGGCATAACATTTCCGCTGTCTGCAACTGCAATAAGCTGATCCACCGATGTGGGGTACATGGAGAAAGCCACTGCGTACTTACCGGAATCAACAAGTTTCTCCAGTTCGGCGGTTCCGCGTATGCCACCTACAAATTTGATGTGAGCTGCGGTTCTGGGGTTCTCCACGCCGAGAACGGGATTAAGAAGATTCTCCTGAAGAATGCTGGCGTCAAGACTCTTAACCGGATCATTGCCCTGGAATGTACCTGCAAGTGGCATGATGGTGTACCAGTCAGAGTCTAAATACATACTGAACTCCTGGCTTTTCGAAGGCTCTTTTGTGCCAGTCTTCTCAACGGAGAACCTCTTTGAAACCTCTTCAATGAACTGTTGCGGAGTCCTGTCCTTCAGATCCTGAACTGCGCGGTTGTATGCAAGTATTTTCATCTGGCTCTTGGGAAATATCACTGCAAGGAAATAGTTGTACTCTTCACAGCCCGTGTGCCCGGAATTAGCGTCTTTTCTTCGTTTGGCTATTATTGCACCGGAAGCACTTCTGTGGTGACCATCAGCAACGTAAAGGAAGGGTACTTCGTTTGTGAAAAGCCCACTGATCCTGCCGCTGATCTCCCGGTCAGAAACAACCCAGAAAGTATGTTGAATGCCATCATCAGCGGTGAAGTCATACTCTGGTTCTCCTGCGCAAACAGACTTCTGAATTTCGTCAAGATCGCCAAGATCAGGGTATGTGAGAAACACAGGACCGCACTGTGCATTCTGGGTTTCAATGTGACGAATACGATCTTCTTCCTTTTCTTTCCTTGTAAACTCATGCTTCTTGATAATGTTGTTGTCATAATCTTCTGCTGAAACAGAGGCCACAAGACCAGTCTGGGAATGATCACCCATAATCTGACGGTAGAAGTAAAAACAGGGCTTGCCGTCCTGCACCATCAGTCCATCTTCCATAAGACGACGCAGGTTCCGTGCGCCCTGCTGGTAAACTTCATCGCTGTAAAGACTAACTTCAGGGGCAAGATCAACTTCAGGCTTCACAACTCTGAGAAAACTGAGAGGGTTATCTTTAACCAGGTCTCTGGCCTCCCGCGAATCAAGTACGTCGTAAGGTGGAGAAGCAATCTTCTCGGCGAAATCTCTGCTGGGCCTGAGGCCCCTGAATGGTCTGACTACTGACATTTCTTTTCCTCCGGTATCAGTTCAGCCGAGCCATCTCGGCATCAACCATTTCCCTTACAAGGGAAGCGAAATTTATTTCAGGTTTCCACCCCAGAACCCTTCTGGCCTTCGTGGAATCGCCACAAAGAGCATCAACCTCGGTAGGCCTGAAGTAACGGGGATCGGTTACTACAAAATCTTGCCAATCAAGCTGAAGATAGGTGAATGCCTCCTCCAGAAAATCTCTCACTGAATACATCTCGCCTGTGGCAATCACATAATCATCTGCTGCGGGCTGCTGAAGCATAAGATACATAGCCCTTACAAAGTCTCGCGCATGCCCCCAGTCGCGCTTCGCGTCAAGGTTTCCCAGACAGAGTTCTGTACTGAGACCTTTTTTAATTCTGGCAGCTTCCCTGACTATTTTTCTTGTTACGAAGTTCTCTCCCCGTCTGGGTGACTCGTGGTTGAAGAGAATTCCGTTGGATGCATGCATATTGTAACCTTCTCTGTAGTTTACAACCATCCAGTGGGCACAGAGTTTCGCTGCGGCATAGGGGCTTCTGGGTTTGAACGGTGTATTAAGGTTCTGAGGAGGGGGACTTGAGCCGAATTGCTCACTGGTAGAGGCCTGGTAAAATCTCGAGCTTGCTGTCATCCCGGTTTCCCGCAGGGCATCCAGAAGTCTGATAACGCCAATTGCGTCCACATCACAGGTGTACTCAGGCACCTTGAATGAAATACCAACATGACTCTGAGCTGCAAGATTGTATACTTCATCCGGTTCAGTCTTCTCAATTATTCTGTTCAAAGCACTGGAGTCTGCCAGATCGCCATAGTGAAGAAACAGTGTTTCTCCGTAGATATCCCTGTTCTGGATCAAATGCTCAATCCTGCCGCGGTTGAAACTGCTTGACCGGCGCACTATTCCGTGAACCATGTACCCCTTCTCCAGGAGCAACTCAGTAAGGTAAGAACCATCTTGACCGGTTATCCCGGTTATCAAAGCTTTCTTCAAACCATTCATCCTTTCACCACGGGGAAAACTGCCTGTAAGATAATACGATATCTAATTGCTGACAAAACCCCGGCCGAGCAACCGCTTCAGATCCCTTCTTTCAATAAAGTAGCGAGGATCAAGTACCTTTGTTCCGGTCTGCTTCATGTATTTCTTCCATGGTTTTGCACTCATGCCGGCTTCAATGGCAGATGCAGCACCCTCGAAAACTATCCGCCATCGCCACTCGGCTTCTCCGCAGGTCCAATCGGCCAGCAGACCTGCCAGAACATGCGGATTTCCACCACTCAGCACCTTTTCCAGAATGGCAATTTCCCGCCAGGGAGACACGGACGGAAGGGAACAGGGAATCGGCATTTCGCCTGTAAGCCTGAGAGCCCTGTTGCGAAGAACATCCATGGGTGCGATCTCAAGGCATCTCCGGTAATCTCCCCGCGCCTCAGCCAGCAGAAAGAGAGGACCCGCCGCCAGGGAGAGAGCTTTATCCTCTCTCCCTGTACTGAGACATATGCGGTGAGCCTCTGTGAATTCTTCTTCAGCAGCACGCCATAAAAAGGATCGCGCAAGTACATCCGCAAGAAAGGCCCGCTCTCTGCTTCCTTCCGGGTTTTCTTCAACTAGTGATGTCGCCACAGCCACAGCTGCATCCCTTTGTCCAAGCTCAAGAAGGAGACCAGACTCCATCCGCTTTAGAGACGTTCTATTCGAAAGGTTTTTTTCGATCCTCAACCGATTCCTTGTGACCAGCAGTTGACGACCGGCATTTCTTGTCGTATTAGGAGCCATAATTGGAGAAAGGAGTCTCATTTCTTATGAGTAGTCTGCTTGACGAACTTACTAACGACCCAACATCCGGTGCGTCCGGAATATACATAAAAGTGCTGAACCATATTGTACTGGGGTATCTCAAAGGCGAAGATCTGGCGAATTTGATTCATGAAAAATCCGGAGATATGGTTTCTCTGAATTATCTTGCCGGCCGGTTGCGCGGTGTACCGGTGTTCAAACAAAAGGAAATAGCCAAGGAACTTCAGAAACAGGTAAGAGCTGATTCATCCGCCGCGGGCATTCAGCTTTACAAGGGTCTTGCCAACTCAAAAAACACCATCCTCTGTCACTCCAACAGCGGCAGTGTTCTTCGGGCAATGGAGCATCGGAAAAACCGTATAGAGATGATCTGCCAGACACATTCCAAACCAGGAGAGGAAGGCCGCGAAAGCGCAAAACTTCTTAGAGGTGCGGGGTTTCAGGTTAAACTGATTGCTGATTCCAGAATTTCTGCCGCCATCAGAGATGGAGCAGTGCCCGTTCTTGGAGCCGACTGCGTTACCCAGACATTCTTTGTGAACAAAATTGGTTCTGCTTCCATTGTTGAGAAATCACTTGAAGCAGGAATCACACCGATTGTGGTTGTCGGTTCTGAGAAAGCATGCACTGAAGCAGCTTACGGAGACAGACCGAACAGTGAGCTTTTCGAAAGAATACCGCTGGATAAAATCAGACTGATCGTGGGTAGTTCCACTTACAGAATGCCAAGAGACCGAAAACGGCTCTGGAGGCTCCTGGAAGAGACGGATAAGCATCAGTGGCCATAAGGTCTATTTTCCAGGGGCACTGGCGTGCTCTTGAAAAAAGCTGGCTGATTGAGTTCAACAAATCTGGAAAACTGAAAAAGGTTGCAGTCGTCACCGCCGGGCAGTCCCTTGCGAAGCAGCTCATGGGAATGATTCCACATGAAGTTGCAGGAGTGAGATTTCTGCCGGGCTTTCCGGCACTTTCAAAGACCCTGGCCAATTCAGTAACAGGAATCTCTATTCCCGAATCTCAGCGCATTGCTCTGGCCTGCCTGGCGGGTTATATGCCGGAAAGTGCCAGAGCGGCCGCAGCCTTCTTTGAAAGACTGATTGAAATGGGTGTATCTGCAGACACCTTCAGTGTTATTGCTCATTCCACAAAAGGGCTTCACAAAGAAGTCCTCAGAACTTCCCACAAGTTCACCGCCTACTTCACCCTGCGAAACAACCTCCACCCCGCCTCCCCTGACCGGATTTATGCAGCAGGTCCGAAGGAGACACACAGATTCCAGACATACATGTTTTATGGCTTTTACGATCTCAACCCCGCCCAGAGAAAATATGTCAAAACACTCTCAGCAACTGCCGATGTTCTCTGGTTTTCTCCTGTGCATCCATCCCATCACTGGCGGGAAACTTCGAAGAGGACAATGAGTTTTCTCTCCGGTCTGGGTATTGCTGAAACCTATCGTGTTGATGGAACTGTGCCGCTTTCCAGCCTTGCACAGTTTGCGGAAAATCTACTCACGGAAAAAGCTCCCGGCGAGGCACGGGGAATAGAGCTGCTGCTCTGCGGTTCCGGCGTTGGATTCACTAAAACGGTGACTGATAAGGTCGCTGCTCTGAGAAAATTATATGAAGACCGCGATATTGCAGTAATAGCCACAGGCGATGATGCAAAGCTGCTTGCAGAACAAATGCATCTAGCCTGTATTCCTTCTACGGTTTCCCTGACCATGAAGGCATCAGCATTACCTGTGGGAAACCTTCTTCTAAAATTGCTTCACCTGAAAGATAACCGCTTTCATCACAGTGATATAGAAAAGCTGCTCCTGACCGGTGCCATAACCATGGATCGCACGCCGGACGCGGCATCTTATGCCGCCCGGGCAGCAAAATCAGGGGTCAGATTCGATCTCAGGTCACTCCGGGAGACCGGATTCCCCTTTGCGGAAACCCTGGCAGACTTTTTCCAGGAGCTTCCCTCCAATGCCACTCCAGAGGAATTTCTCAGAAGAGCTGTGCAGCTTCTGGCGGTCCTTACAGATAACTCTATCCCGACGGTGTTCACGGAATCTATCCTTCCAGTTGCAGCATTCACCCTGAAGGAGATTTTACCTTTTGCCGTGTTCCGGGAAATGATTACCGTTGCACTGGATGTTCCCGTTAAGTTGCAGGAATCCTTCAGCGACGGTGTTGCAATCCTCTCTCCCGAAAAGGCAAGAGGTATACAGAAAAAAGCCCTGATTCTCACAGGGCTTGAAGAAGGAGCATTCCCGAGACCGGCTGTGAATGATCCAAGGCTACCTGTCGAGGTGAAAAAACAGCTTCAACTTCCCTCCCCGGATACCAGGGAAACCGAAGAGGCTTTTCTGCTGAGGCAGCTATTTGAAGCGGCAGAAGATAGAATTTCCATTGTATGCAGAAACACTGACTTATCCGGTAGACCTGTTGCAGTTTCACCGTTCCTTTCCCCTCTTCTCCGGGATGACTCTCCGGTCAAAGCGGTTCAGCTCTCTGATTCCCCAGTCAACATTCTTACCATCCCGGTCAATCCTCCCTTCCTTTCATCTTCTGCAGTAAGCCAGATGGAAAGACTGAGATTCGATCCTGAGAACCCTTCACCGGATGCCGTACACTGCGGAATGATCGGGAAAGGCCTCTGCTCTTCCGGCAGACTCAGTGCTACAAAGCTGGAAAGCTATGCTCGAGATCCATTCTCTTTTCTTGTTGAAAAAATCTGGAAAGTCCGGGATTCAGAAGAATTTCCTGTGCGATCTGAACCCGACCCCCTCACCAGGGGGTCTCTGGTTCACAGTTGCGTGGAAAAGGTTCTGAAGGATGGAAGTTCCCCGGCAGACACCGTTCAAAAGATCTGTACAGAGCAGGGTCTCACCGCTCATCTCGGTTCAGAAATTCTTGCAGAGATATGGATGGAGCATCTGGTAAAGGGAGTTAACTGCCTGTCTGCCGAACTTGCTGAAAAGCAATGGAATTTTGTTGAGAGCGAAAAAAATCTCCAGGGAACAATAGCTGGTCTGCCTGCCGGTGGCAGAATTGATCTGATATTTAAAAACCGGAAGGGTGAATACATACTTGCTGATCTGAAAACCGGAAAACCCAAAGCAATTACTGCAGATAACCTTATCAGGAAGAACCTGTTCCAGCTTCCCTTCTACAGAAATCTTGCCATTCAAAACGACTATTCTCCACTCTCTGAGGCTGCATACATATACATGGAAAGTAATGGAAAAATCACATTTAAATCTCTTACAGACCGCGACCTTGAAAACACAAATGGCGAGTTTGAAGAGAGAATTCTTGAAATAGTAGAATCTTTTGCCCAGGGTAAATTCCCGGAAAATACCAGGGAAAGTCCCAGCGGATATCAATCATGATATCCGACAAGTCCGTTCGTGAAGCAATAAGAAATGAAAAAAGTAGAAGTGTGGTCGTTGAGGCAAGTGCCGGAACCGGCAAAACCACCCTTCTCACAGACAGGGTAAAAGCACTGGTTGAAAGCGGAATCCCTCTGGAAAAGCTTGCTGTGGTTACTTTCACAGAGGCTGCTGCCAGTGAACTCCGTATGCGGATCAGAGAAAAACTGTCCCCCGGGCATAAACACTCCATGGATCAGGCCTGGATCACCACAATTCACGGATTCGCCTCCAGAATTCTCCGCGAGTACTTTCACCTGTGTGACAGTGCTCCGGAATTTTCGATTGAGGCCGGACACTTCAGCAAATCTGAACTTGAGATTCACTGGGACCTTTTTCTGGCAGATGCACAGCCCGCTGTACTAAGAGACTCTGCAGAGTCTTTGAAAAAACCGGGCAGTTCAAAACTGCTGGAAATCGCCAGTGAAATTGAAGGCTGCCGCTGGTTTGCCGATTCCTCGCCTCTGGGAAATACAGAAGAAGAACTTGAGAAAACTGCTTCCTTCTGGCAAAACCGGATTGAATCGCTTATACCGCTCTGCACTAACCGATCAGACAAACTTCTGGATAAGATTCAGAAAGTCAGGGATTCTATCAATGGTGGATTTGCTGAAAAAATCAACCTCAGAGGTGGTTCCGCCGGGAACTGGGGAGGCAGGGAATCCCTTGCTGAGGTAAAGGCAATTCTCAAAGAATACAATGATACCGGAGTCAAACTCATATCAGCTTACACCGGGATGATTCCTCTTCTTCCTGCAGTAGACAAGCTGGTTATTCCATTCGCCAACAGAATGCGTGCAATCTGGGACAGTGACCCCACAAGGCTCTCCTTCGACGACCTCCTGTACCGCGCATGGCTTGCTGTTTCCCGTTCAATTGAGCTCAGACGCGAACTGAATGAACGATTCAGTCATATTTTCATCGATGAGTTCCAGGACACAAGCCTTGTTCAGGTCAAGCTGTTCAGCATTCTTCTGGAGCAGTCCGGTCTGAAAAAGAAACTCACCGTTGTGGGAGACCCGAAGCAATCAATTTTCGGCTGGCGCTCGGCCGATATTGAGACCTACAAGGACACTCTTGGTAAACTTGAAGAGGGCCATGCCCTCTCTGAAACAATCGTGGTGAATTTCCGCAGTGATATTTCTATTATTGATTTTGTTAACTCCTTTGGAAGTGCGCTGTTCACCGGGGTTCCACCTGAAGAAAAGTCATTCTCCTGCAATTACAGCCCTATCGAAGCAAGATCGGATGCCGTTCAGGGAGATGGCGTAACCGTTCATCGGCTCCCGGATCTGTCAGCAGGCGAGATGGCAGTTGTTCAGGCTCAGAGGATTGTCGATCTGATTAAAGACCCGGAATCTACTGCTGTCCTGTTCAGAACAGGAACACACCTTGATGCACTGGTTCAGGAACTGGACAGAAGAGACATTCCATACAGAGTTGAAGCCCGGCGTGATTTTCATAAGAGAAAAGAGGTGGAAGACACCGCAAGCCTTATCAGAGCCGTCCTCTGTCCTTCCGACAGGTTTGCTCTTGCCAAAACATTCAGATCCATCTTTTTTGGGATAAATGACAGAGACATCACACTCTGGGCATTGAATCGCTCACCCGATTCGATAAAGGCAGCAGAAAAACTGCTTGGAAAGCTCAGGCTGGTCAGCTGCGCCCTTCCTCCCGGACCATTCATGGAAACCCTGTTCAGGAATACCTGTCTTCTAACGACTGTAGAGCAAAGTGGCTATCAGGTTGCCAGAAGGCTGGGTAACCTTAGATACATTCTTGAAACAGCACACAGAACCGCTGATTATGCTCTCCTGCTGGAAACCCTTACCGGAGGGGCGCCAATGAGCGCAGAAGAGCCCTCTGCCCCACCGGAAAATCACACGGGCGTTGTAACACTTACCACTATTCACAGGGCAAAAGGATTAGCATGGAAACACATAATACTTACCAATCCCGGAAGCTCTTTCAGAAATCAAACTCCACCGGTATTAGTCAATTCTCGAGATCTAACTGCTGGAATCAAGACCGCAGGCGGACTTACTGCACACTACCACACTCTTTCTGAAAGAGAAAAGGCAAGAAGTCGCGCTGAATACCGAAGACTCCTTTACGTGGCAGTGACCAGGCCGCGGTCGAAACTTGACATCTTCATTCCGGCAAAAATAAGGGAAGGTTCACCGGCATATACAATGAACAGCGCTCTGACTGCCGCCACCGGGTTGTTCAAAGATGAAGCTGTATCCATCCAGGAAGCCTGCATCGAAACAGCTGTGGTTGAAAAAAAGCATATCCGCCGCAAAACACCGGATTGTTTCAAACTGCTCTATCCCGAATCCTTACCCGTTGTTCAGGTTGGCAGGGAAAAGCAAATGCGTCTGGGTACAGAAGTTCATGGCATTCTCGAATTCATTGACTTTGGCGAGCCTGACCTCTGGCTCAGCAACAACAAAGAACAGCTTCATCACTCACTGGAATTTCCCGATGAAGCCATTGCGCTGGCTATGAAGTTTTTTAAGATATTCAATCTTGACAACGCTGAAGTAGTGGGCAGAGAGTACCCTCTTCTGGTGAATGGCAATCAGTACTACATTGATCTGCTCATCCGAAGGAATGGAATTCTTGAGGTTATCGACTACAAAACTGACAGGGATGACCCTGGAAAAAAAACTGAAGAGTACCGGGAGAAACAACTCCTGTACACAAATACGCTGGAAAAGCTTACTGGAAAAAAAGTCAGGGCAAAACTGGTCTTTCTTCACCATGGGGTAATAAAGGATGTATAGAAAAGACCCGGAGACAAACCCGGGCCTTTCCTCAAAATAACCAGATTACAGATCTATCTCAATTGGCGCACTTGTGCCTGCCGTTCTGCTCCTCTGAATCGGTCTTGCAACAAAGTAAACCTCTTCATTTACAGATCCACCTGAGTAGAACTCAAGATCAATTTCCCATGCACCATCATTTTCCTGAGTGCATTCGATCTCCAGGTACGGGTTGAAATCCCCGCCGTCATCGTCACTGAAGTATTCTTCACCGGCATTGTCTACAACTGTAAGAGTCAGATCAATGTCACTCTCTGCAAATATTTCATAGGTATTGCCCGCCTCAAACTGCAGACTCCAGTAGGTATTCGAGTGCATCCTGAAAGTATCTTCCATCGGTGTGAATCCTTGTTCGCGAACCATGGAAGTTTCCATATAGAAGCGGAAATCAACAAACTCCTGAAAACTCTCACCAAAAGGAACCACGATAGCACTGTAAAAGCCCGGAGTAAGCTGAAGAACAAGCTGAGGGTCCACGCCCTCGGGGCCGTCATCGTTGTAGTCTATCATTACATCCTGATTGTCGATGATGGCCATCTTGGTATCATCAATGCAGGAGACATCAAAGACATATTCCCCCTCTTCCTCTATCTCAAATTCGAATACCAGTGCCAATTCTTCAGGATGAATACCGTAGTAGTCACCGGCTTCCTGCCAGTAATTCATAACAAAGGCACCCTCCCGGAACTCTCCGGAGAACCATGTATCCATCTGGTCGGCATCGAGCACTTCAACGGTCATATCGTCGGTATCAATCTCGGTTACTTCAATCACAAACTCCGCATCCTCTGATCCGTCGTAAGTATCCACAACAACAATGTAATCACCTGATTCAACCATACCGGAGAAAACCGGATTGCTGCCATCGGTATCGTCGTCGTAATCCACATACTCAAGGTCATCTCCATCAACCAGCAAAACGGCCATCACGCAATCGACATCAGATTCAACAGCGATCCTGAGCCATTTCTCACCCCTGACCTCAAGAGGAAAAACTCTGCATGTCTCCCAGCTGTCACGGTGAAGATCATCCACATCAAAGAGAATATCTTCCCACTGATCGTTTTCCTTATTCTCAAGGATGAAAGCTTCATTTTCTTCATCTATCTCAAGTACCCAAACGTAGTCGTCAGTTTCCTCAAGCTCCAGGAGGAATGTGCCGTCATCTCCGGAAATGTCGAAAACAATGACCTTTGCTCCATCAGGCACAACATCCATAGAAATGAAGGCGTCCAGTTCTTCGTCCCAGTCATCGCCCACGACAACAACATCACCTTCAGCATCAACAACAACCATCACAGGATCTATATCGTCGGCTTCAACAAACAGTGAAATACCGTCTCCGGCTATAAGAGGAAATTCCAGAGCGGGCCAATCATCTTCAATTGCAATACCCGCAACAAGAAGAACCTCTTCAGAGTTTGGTAGAAGCTCCTCAATTTCCACTCCATTATTAAGATCACCCTCAGCGCTGTCTCCTGCTCTGAGACCTACGTCCCCCAGAAGAGAACAACCGACCGTTCCAAGAAGCAAAATCACCAATAGCGAAATAATTCTTTTAAACACTTTGGATTCCCCTTTCAATTGAACCTGTGAACTCCCAGCCTCTATACAACCACTCCTCATTTTTCATTCCACCAACAACAACACAACTTCTATTATAT